>CAYYEH010000014.1:2276-41794 GCA_964470815.1 uncultured Rikenella sp. | reverse complement strand
TGCCGCTGCAGGCACCTGCCCGATGGGTTGAAAGGTATAATGAAAAATTCGGCGACGAAAAGCCCTATACCGGTGATAATGGTTACTTCCCGGCAAGATACCCGCATGCAACATATGCAGCAATGATATCATATCTCGATGAACAGGTGGGAAAGCTGGTTGATCACCTGAAGGAGAAGGGGCTTTATGAAAACACGATAATGATCTTTACCAGTGATAACGGCCCGGCGTGGAATGCAGGTACCGACCCTGAGTGGTTCGGCAGCGCCGGCCCGTTCCGCGGAACACAGGGATATGGCAAGGGATCACTTCATGAAGGAGGAATAAGGGTACCGCTTATAGTATCTTGGCCGGGTACCACAAAACCGGGCGTCACTGATCATGTTTCCGCATTTCAGGACTTGCTGCCAACACTGTGTGATATCACAGGCACAGAGATACCGGAAAATACTGACGGCATCAGCTTCATGCCTCTGCTCAAGGGTAAAAGAAGACAGGTTCAACATCATTACCTTTACTGGGAGTTCCCGGAATATGGAGGACAACAGGCTGTGGTTACCGGCAAATATAAGGCCCTCAGGAAGGAAATGCACAGGGGAAACGAGATTTTTGAACTCTATGATCTTGAAAATGATCCAGGTGAAACCACTGACATTTCTTCAGGCCACCCCGATGTCATGAGAAAAGTTCAGGAAATAATCCTGAAGGAACATCAGCCCTCCGGTAATCCAAGGTGGAGGTTCAAACTCCTGGATAATTGACAGTCCCCTTTTTCTATTACGGAAAAATAACCTTTTTTTGCCACCGGGTGTGAAATATAGGGAACAGGGAAATCGTTTTAATCTTTCAGTCTTCCGGGGTTTCTGGTGAGTTTAGCAGGTTGGGGAAATGGCACTTTTAAAGAATTACAGATGGATTACTCCGCAGGTATAATACAGATATTGAACGAATTTGAAGCCGTGGGGCTGGAGGCGTTGGGGAACCTCAGGTACATGAACCGGGTGGACACCAAGTACCTTTTCCCGGTCAGCAAGCTGCCGCAACTGCTTATGAATGTAAGGGCGGATTACAAGGCGCTGGAAATAGAAAACCTCAGGAGGTTCAATTACAAGACAGTCTATTTTGACACACCCGACCTTTATTTCTATACCCAGCATGTGACAGGCAAGATGAACAGGTCAAAGGTAAGGATCCGGACCTATGAGTCAAACGGCCTGACATTCCTGGAGGTGAAGCAAAAATCGAACAAAGGGCGTACCAGCAAGTCACGCCTTGAGAAGGAACCCGGCGACATGAATCACATTGACCAATCACGGATATTCCTCAATGAGCTGATCTCATCCAGGGCGGAAGGACTAAAGGCGGTTATCAACACCGGATTCACCAGGATAACCCTGGTCAGCTTTGAGAAATCGGAGAGGATAACCATTGACTACAATCTTTCCTGGAACAACCTGAGGGGAGAGACAGTAAGCATGCCATTCCTGGCGATTGCTGAAATAAAGAGCGACAAGTCCACTTCACAGTCGCCCTTTTTCAGCCAACTGAAGCGTCTGGGTGTACGTCGTACCGGATTCAGCAAGTATGCGTCGGGAATGGCGATGGTGAACGGTGCTCCCAAACAGAATAATTTGAAACCAAAATTTTTACTCATAAAAAAGATCAGGGATGAATTTAACGGAAACGGCACTGCCTGACGGCGGTGTAACACTGGCGGATAATGGGATATTCGGCCTTTCAGGATTGCCGGAATTGATGGTCCGGTTTGGCATTAACCTGGCTGTCATGCTCATTTTGGTCAGGTGGCTTTACTACACCACTACAAGGAGAAAGGATTACCTCTTCACCTATCTTCTTATCTCAAGCGTGGTATTCCTGCTCTGCTACATGCTTGAGAGTGTCACGCTTCAAATCGGCTTCGCACTTGGACTGTTTGCAATCTTCGGCATCATCCGCTACCGGACTAATCCCATGCCCATAAAGGAAATGACATATCTCTTCCTGGTGATAGGCATTTCAGTGATAAATGCGCTTACCACCGGTTCCGGATGGATGGAAATAGTATTCGCCAATACGGTGATAGTTCTTATAGCATCCGGACTTGAGAAGGTATGGCTGCTGAGACACCTTTCATCAAAGGCAATCGTATATGAAAAAATCAACCTGATCGTGCCTGAGAAATACAATGAACTGATAGCTGACCTGCAGGAACGCACAGGTATATCGGAGATCAAAAAAGTGGAGATCGGCGCCATCAATTTCCTGAAGGATACCTGCAGGATGATAGTCTATTATGAGGAAAAGGGGCGTTCCGTTAACCTTGCAGATCAGTACGGATATATCAAACCCGATGACAATGATGATGAATAGGAAACTGCTGTTAACTTTTTTTGTTCTTCTTTCCTGCGCGGGAGTTGCAGCCCAGGATACCGATTACGGCATATGGTATGAGGCCAAGGCTGAAAAGAACATCTGGAAGGGCCTCAGGTTGGATCTTGAAGCCAGCATAAGGACAAACGAAAAGGCTGCAAACATTGAAAAATTTTATCTTGAGCCTGGACTGAGATATAAATTCAATGATTACTTCAATGCCGGTATCTATTACAGGTTCATCGACCAGAAGGAGAAGGATGACAAATACCATCCCCGCCACCGCTGGTTCATCCAGATGAAGGGAACAGCCCCGTCAATGGCCCGGTTCACATTGGCCGTTAGATACAGGATTCAGCAACAGTTTAAAACTTATATAGAAGATCCTGAGGATGAAGAACCGCAGTGGTACCAGAGGATCAGGTTTGAGCTCGACTATGACGTCAGGGGAGTACCCTTGAAGCCTTACATCAATGCCGAGATCCATGCCCAGCTGTTCAGCCCGAATGAATTTTTTGCCGACAAATGGAGATCTATGATAGGAATAGAGTATACACTCAGCAAGAAGCACACTTTCGGGATCGAGTATATATACAATGACAGCCGGGTGACCAAGCCTCCGTACGAAAACATACTCGGTTTGACCTATTCCGTTAAACTCTGACCGTCGTTGAAGTGGCCTGGAAATCTATGACTTCTCAACCTGCAATGCGATCTTTGAAATAAAGGGTGTGCTGAGTTAGGCCAGGTGGTTTTCCGGAAACATATTCTCTATATTTGCGGAACTTTTACAGCCGGAGGCTGTTGGTTTTCTGTTTTAATATTTATGACATGAATAAATGGACTTCTGAGCGTATCGGAGAGCTAAAGGGAAAAAAGATTGTTATAACGGGATCATCCCACGGAATCGGATTTGAGGCAGCAAGGGTTCTGGCATCAAGAGGGGCGGAGATTGTCCTGGCTGTAAGGACCACTCATAAGGGAGAGAAGGCTGCAGCAAAAATCACTTCAGGGAACGGTTCCCTGCCGGTGGGGGTGATGCACCTTGATCTGGCTGACCTGGATTCTGTGAGGCAGTTTGCTGATGATTACTCTGCAAAGCATGACAGGCTTGATGTCCTGATAAACAATGCCGGGGTGATGATTCCTCCATACAGTAAAACGAAACAGGGTTTTGAGCTGCAGTTCGGCACCAATCATCTCGGTCATTTTGCCCTTACTGCCCTGATGCTTCCACTCCTTAAAGCCACCCCTCTGTCACGTGTGGTCACGGTCAGCAGTATAGCAGCCCGCAATGCAACGCTTGATTTTGACAACCTTGACGGAGCCAGGGGCTACAATTCGATGAAGTTCTATCGTCAGAGCAAGCTTGCAAACCTTCTTTTTGCGGTTGAGTTGCAGAACAGGCTGGAAAGTGCAGGCAGTTCAACCATCAGTGTGGCCTGTCACCCTGGCATAAGCGTCACTAATCTGCTTTCAAGAGGCTCCGGAAAGGAGACCGGGAAGATAATGAAAGCCCTGATGAGGCTCGTTGCCCAGACGGCAGAAAAAGGAGCTCTTCCTACTCTTTATGCCGCCACCCACCCTGACCTCCGGGGAGGTGAATATATTGGCCCTGACGGCCCGCGAAACCATAAAGGGCATCCGGTGCTGACGAATGATGTGACACGGTTGTATAAGCCAGACCTTGCAGCCAGACTTTGGGAGTTGTCGGAGACACTTACAGGGGTGAGGTACGGTATCTGAGGACTTGAATGAAGGCAGTAGGCAAGAGGCAATAGGCAGTAGTGAAAAACTGCCCAACATTCAGTTTATTAATTCAGTGTCAACACTATTGCCTACTGCCTATTGCCCAGCCATGCTGTGCATGTTTGATTGAACAAACTGTGGGTTTTGTTGTTTGTGTGATGATAAACAGGTGTTAAACATTGCAAAAAATACTGTCATGAAAACAACAAAATGGATGATAGACCCGGCTCACAGTGAGATACAGTTCAAGGTGAAGCACATGATGATCACCACCGTTACAGGGAGTTTCAAGGAGTTCAAATCTGAAGTGGAAACTGACGGAGACGATTTTGCGACAGCAAAAGTCAGTTTTGAGGCATCAGCAGCATCGGTATTTACCAATGCGGAGCAGCGTGATGCGCATCTCAGGAGTGCAGATTTCTTTGATGCAGATAATTTTCCGGTGATGAGGTTTGTTTCAACCGGTCTGAAGAATATTGACGAAGAGAACTGGCAGCTTACCGGTAACCTGACAATCAGGGATGTTACAAATCCCGTAAAGCTGGATGTGGAGTTCGGTGGTGTGGGCAAGGACCCGTGGGGGAATACAAAGGCCGGCTTCAGCCTCAACGGCAAGATCAACCGCAAGGACTGGGGACTGAACTGGAATGCAGCCCTTGAGGCGGGAGGCGTTCTGGTAAGTGATGACGTACGGATATATGCAGAGGTTCAGTATGCCAGGCAGGCCTGAGCATGACATCTGATTACTCAATGTAGCCACATTTTTGTCTTAAAAAATATGGGGTCGTAGATTAAACTTTTCAACTCCCGACCCGTATAACCAGGAAAATAATATGCCTGTTGCTGGTATGTTTCCTATGAAATACCTGATTTTCCTGATGCTTCTGTTGCTTCCGTTATCCGGATGCAATAATGACGATGATGACCAGCCTGACAACTCAATGTATTTCCCATCAGACGATGAATGGGATACGAGGTCAATAGCAAGCCTTGGCTGGAATGAAGATGCCGTACAACCTCTACTGGATTTTCTCATTCAGAAGAATACCCGGTCTTTCATGATCCTTGTCAATGGCCGGATTGTGATGGAGGAGTACTTTAACGGACATACATCAACTACCACCTGGCAATGGAACAGCGCCGGAAAAACCCTGGTGGCTTCTGTAACAGGCATAGCTCAGCAGGAGAGCTTGCTGAACATCGCCAATAAGGTTTCCGATTATTTAGGTACAGGGTGGACAAGTGAACCGGCAGACAAGGAGAACCTGATTACACTGAAGCATCTGCTCTCAATGACATCCGGGATCAATGACGGATCAAATCTCGTAATAAAACCTAACCTGACTTATCTTGCTGATGCAGGTACCAGGTGGTCTTATCATAATGTGTTTCAGGTTTTAATGGATGCTGTTGCTGAGGCTGGTAACCAGGATTTTGAAACCTATTTCAATTCCAGGCTAAGAGACAAAATCGGGATGGACGGATACTGGGACAAGGGATTGATTTTTACCATCTACCACAGTAACACCCGAAGCATGGCAAGATTCGGACTACTGGCACTTAATAAGGGAAAATGGAAGAACGAACAGGTACTCAATGAATCATTTTTCACTGAGAGTGTCACTTCTTCACAGAGTATCAATCCTTCTTACGGATATCTGTGGTGGTTGAACGGGAAACCGGGTTTCATGGTTCCCGGGTCGCAGACTGTTTACCAGGGACCACTTATACCCAATGCTCCGTCAGATATGTTTGCAGCCATGGGGGCAGAAGATCAGCGCATTTATGTGATCCCCGGGAAAAATATGGTAATTGTCAGGATGGGCAATGCATCTGATCCTCTCAATCCAAGTTTTGCCCTTTCCGGATTTGACAATGATCTGTGGGCAAAAATCAATGCTGTCATAAATACAAAATAGCAACAGAGGTAATCAGGTTATCCTGCATCCGGCATCATTATCCTGATGTCGGCAGGGCCTGTTGTCTGATTTTATTTTATTTTTTTTTTTGAGAGGGATTCTGGAGCATACATGGTCTGTGAACTATTTGACTCACTTATTGGTTTTAGAAGAAAATTGGAATATTCTCGCATTTTAAGTGAGAATTCTTTCAAACACACCATTTAGTTGATTTTACTGAAAATTAATAAGTGATGACAATTAAAAATTCAAAACCCAAACCGGTTCTGTTTGCGTCAGCTTTGATATTAACTGCATTTATTGCAGGTTGTGAAAAGAATGACTCTTCCGGTGATCCGGATACATTTGAAGGTATGCTTTACTATTACTCGGATGTAGCAAAAAATGAGATAAGGGTAATTGACATAAACGCCTCAACTCCCTTCAGGCGTTCATATATACTGGGCGGGGAGGTAACACTTGAAGCAATTGCCCTCGGCAGGGAACACCATGTATTAAAGGCGTACAGACCGAGTTCAACAAGTCCTATGGCATCAGCTAAAGGGATGATGATCAAATCTAAGGTGGCTGACAGTGAGTGGCTTTTCGTTGCCGACAATCCATTTCCCGGCCTGACGGGAATTGCTGATGAGGACTGGTTTGAGGCAAGTGAATATGGGGAAGGTGCCACAGGCTTTATCCTGCACAATAAGGGTAAAGAAGAAGGGGAACCTGTATTTGCAATAGAAAGCCTGAAATACCCCGGCACCTACTTTTCACATGACGGACACCCGATTCAGGGAGCGAACCTGCTATACCTCAAACCGTTTGATAGTCCTGACAAGGCACCGGAATTCCGGTTATTTATGACCGACGGAATCAGGTTTCCCGAAGGTGATCCCAACGTCCCGAGAGATTTTGAAATTGGAAATCCGTAAAGTGTAATCTGTCTGCAAATGAATTGATTATTGACAGTTGAAACAGTACTATCAGAGACTGTTCTCCTCTTCAATGCTCCTCAGTGTTTCTCTGACATTATCATGGATTCTGCTGTAATCCCTGATCCAGGTTTTTCTTCCGGCCCAGAAGGCTAAGCTGCATAAGCCGGTAAAGAAAATCACCCAGATTCCTGTCAGGAGACTAATCCGGTCAGTGTAATTTGACAACCTTCCTGTAAGTATCAGCCCTCCGCCGATACCAATTATGATCAAAAGAGGTACAATTATGAGGTAGTCTATTGTTGTGAAATACCTTAGCTGCTTTTCAGCCTTACGGAGGTAAACCATTATCGGAAGGGTATAGGCATTTGCCGGAAGAGGCCTGTACCTGAAGTACAGGTATGCTGCACCCAGCACGAATCCCAGTCCGCAGAGCCTGTAGCCGGTAGCTGTGGCTCCGGTCTGACTCGCAGCAAGGGCCATATATAGAATAAACAGCACAATGAACATTATCCTTTTTCTTACCTGCCTCTTTTCAAATTTCCTGAAAAGATCTATCAGATGGTTTGGATCCAGCCTTCCGTTTTCCCGGTTTATGCGGTCAGTTCCGTTATTATCCTGAATTCTGTCATTTTTCATCATGTCTCTCCCTCCAGCTGTTTTTAATATGAGCTTTAATCCTTGAAATCCTTGTTCTTGCGTTTATTTCCGAGAAGCCAGTGATCTGGGCAATTTCCGTATATGGAACATCCTCCAGGTACAGGGCAACCAGTGCCTTATCCATTGCGTTCAGACTGATGGTATAATCTCTGAAAAACTGAACCATCACCTCATGGCGACTTTCATCGTACTCTTCGTCAATGATGTCGGCAATTTCTCTTGAGTCGGGTCTCACAAAGAGGGCAAATTCCCTTTTGGTTTTTACAACCTGGTTCAGGCATGTATTGACCGCTATCCTGGTAATCCAGGTCTTCAGTTGCGACTCCCCGCGAAAGTATTTGAGATTAAGCCAGATTTTCAGCAACACCTCCTGGCTGACATCCTGGGCTTCAGGATTGTTCCCGAAATAATAGCGGCAAATGTTGGTTATCCGCTTTTCGTTTTCCCGTATTGCATCTGCGAAAACCTGTTCCCTCGTCGTACTTTTTATTGTCGGTGGAGTCACTGCTTCAGTTTTTGGCTGTTCTGCATTCATTTTAAGTGACATTACGGGTTTCTGTCTCTCCTCGCTTTTCCGTCTTTTCAATATTTAGACATGCCTTTACCAATTTTGTTACAGGTAAAACCAGGCAAAGTTCGACAAAAATTAAACCGTTGACTACTACAGGTCAGAAGATGAGCGTCATGGCAGTGTACTTGACCAGGAGGCCCAGTACAGTGCAGATGGCTGTGGCACGGATCGGGTAGCGGATCATACCTGCTGCCAGTGATATAACCGGAGAAGAGAGGGGAAGGGCATTAAAGACAAAGATGGTAAGACCTCCGTACTTCTGAATCTTATCCTCAGCCCTCAGATAGCGACGCCTTCCGACAAGGTTGTCAATAAACCGGTTACTTACCATCAGTCCGATGGCATAGTCAATTGATTGTGAAAACAGTGCAGTTCCGATTGCTACTGCATTAAGGGCCAATACGTTTATCTCTCCCTGCAGGTAATATACAAAGGCGATTTCCACAGGCATGAACAGGAAGAACAAATAGCCGCAGGCGTTTACTATTGCAAAAGAAAGCAGACCCTGATCACGTGATCCGTTATAAATGTCTTTCCCGACTGTAAGCGATGCAATTGTTACTGCTGCGCATATCAGAAGAAAAGCTATTATTAACCTTATTATTTCTGTACGGCTCTTTTTTGGCATTACCACTTTTTAAAGGGGTTAATTGAGAGGGCTGAATTGAAATACCTATGATCAGAAGTAACCTCGTTCCCGAGCCAGGATGGTTTTTCGAACTCCTCGCCAATGGCCCGGAGTTCCACCTCCGCCATAACAAGCCCCTCATTCTCACCGTGAAAAACATCAACCTCGAATACATGATTCCCGAAGGGTACCAGGTACCTTGTCTTAGTCACATTGAATGGTTCGCAAAGCATCAGAAGTTCCCTGGCATCCTCAACTGGGATCTCCATTTCCCATTCAAATCTTGCGGTTTCTGCTTCTCCGGCTTTCCCCTTGATGGTAATGAATCCCCTGTTCCCCCTGATCCGAATCCTGACAGTACGTTCAGGTGATGTGGAAAGATAACCCTGGACAATTTCTGTCGCTTCAGTGGCCCCTGTCATGAAATCACCAGTGACCAGGAATTTTCTTTCAATCTCTGTCGGCATAATTGTGACAATAAAGATAGGAGTTCAGTCAAAATAAAAATAATTATAATTTTTTTTTGTCTTAGTAGCATCAGAATTGATTTTTATTTATTTTAGCATCCGAAATGATGAGAACATTTGCAACATACAGCTATTCGTTTTATTATTTCTTTTACCGCAGGGCAAAAGGGACTGAATAGTTGTATGTCTGAATAGGAGAATAGAGATATGATGAATAAGGTCCCGTGAAAGCGGGACTTTTTTTTTGACCATAACAGGAATGAATACAGTAAGGGAAAAGATAAGGGTGGCTGTCCAGGGAGTAAGGGGATCATTTCATGAGATAGCAGCAATTGAGTATTTCGGGGATAAGGAGGTTGAGGCAGTGCCGTGTGACACGTTCAGTGATCTGTTCCTGGTACTTGACGGCGGCAGGGCTGACTACGGGATAGTGGCATTCGAAAACTCGGTTGCCGGGAGTATTCTGCCCAACTATGAATTGCTTCGCCGCTCACACCTCACTGTTACAGGTGAAATATGCCTCAGGGTAAGGCAAAACCTGGTGGCTCTGCCGGGTCAGCAGATATCGGATATCAGGGAGATCCACTCTCACCCGATGGCAATACAACAGTGCTCCCTGTTCGTCAATGAGATGAGACAGCGAGGTGTGAAGGTTGTTGAAGCCGTTGATACCGCCCTGAGCGCAAGAATAATAAGCGAGGAGAGACAATTCGGTTCCGGAGCCATTGCAAGTAGCAGTGCAGCTGAGCTTTACAGTCTTGAGGTGCTCAGGCAGGAGATTGAGGATGACAGCCTTAATTTTACGCGGTTCCTGATTGTATCCGGCCGTAGCAACACCCTGACAACTGCAGCCGGAAGTGATAATACGGTTGAGAGGCCGGAGGGAGCCGACAAGGCCATGGTCTGCTTTTCACTCCCACACAAGGTTGGTTCACTTTCACAGGTGCTGTCAGTGCTGGCGTTCTACCAGGTGAGCCTGACAAAGATCCAGTCATTGCCGATAGTCGGCAGGCCCTGGGAATACCTGTTTCACATAGATCTTATTTACAATGATTACAATCGCTACCGGATGGCCCTTGACGCAATCAGGCCGCTTACTGAAGGACTGGAGATTGTGGGGGAATACAGGCGAGGCCTGATGCCCTTTGAATCAGGGAACAATTAGTAATAGTGGGATGACAATGATGAATAATATAAGGATAAAACCCGCAGCGCGTACCGGCCTGGTAAACGAATACTACTTCTCGTCCAAACTGGCGGAAATTGCCCGGATGAGAGAGGAAGGGGCGGATGTCATAAACCTGGGCATAGGGAGTCCGGATATGGCGCCTGATCCGGATGTGGTCAGCGAACTTTCACGGAATGCCTCTTCTGACAGGAATCACGGGTACCAGAGTTACCGGGGCATTCCTTCGTTGCGGCAGGCCTTCGCCGACTGGTACGGGAGGTATTTCGGAGTAACCCTTGATCCATCTTCAGAAATACTTCCGCTCATGGGTTCCAAGGAAGGAATAATGCATATCAGCATGGCATTCCTCGATCCCGGCGACGAGGTACTTGTGCCTGACCCGGGGTATCCTGCCTACAGTGCCGCTGCACTGCTTACAGGAGGTGTTGTGAGAAAGTACAGCCTCACGGAAGAGAACGGCTGGCTGCCTGATATAAGGGCTGTTGAAGCCGGAGGAACCGAGCGGGTGAAAATCATGTGGATCAATTACCCGCACATGCCTACAGGAACCAAAGCTTCTGCGGGCCTGTTTGAGGAGCTGGTTGCCTTCGCACAAAGAAACAGCATCCTCCTGTGCAATGACAATCCATACAGCTTCATCCTAAATGATGACCATCTGAGCATTCTCTCCATTGGCGGAGCCAGGGATACAGCACTTGAACTGAACTCGCTCAGCAAGTCGCACAACATGGCTGGCTGGAGAATCGGCATGGTCGCCGGAAACAGTGATCACATAAACGCCGTTCTGAAGGTAAAAAGCAATATGGATTCCGGCATGTTTCAGCCGTTACAGGCCGCAGCAGCTCTGGCACTTGCGGCTCCGGCAGAATGGTATTCGGCGCTTAATGCTGCCTACAGCCGCCGCCGGGCGCTGGCGGCTGAGATAATGCATTCCTTGTCCTGCACTTTCTGCAACAATCAGGCAGGATTGTTCCTCTGGGGCCGTGTGCCTGACGTTTACAGGGATGCAGAGGAGCTTACAGAAAAACTGCTCCGCGGGAGTCACCTGTTCATCACTCCGGGGTCAGTATTCGGTGAAAACGGCCGCAGGTTTTTGAGAATCTCCCTGTGCGCTGACGAGGAATTACTGGAGAAAGCCCTTGGACGGGTCAGGGGCTTGACAGGAAAGGTAAGATGATACTTTTAATTTAAGTAATATGACTTCAAACATCTGCATTGCAGGACTGGGACTGATTGGAGGGTCGATGGCGCGAAGCCTGAGGCTTAACGGGTTTAACGGGAAAATCACAGGAGTTGACGCCAATCCCCACCATTGCACTATTGCCATGTACAGGGGTCTGGCCGATGAGTTCCTGCCTCTTGAACAGGCTGTTGATAAATCGGATATCATCATCCTTTGCGCCCCGGTTGATGTTAACTGCCGCCTTCTGCCCGGTATCCTTGACAAGATAGCCGGTACCGGTAAGGTGGTGACTGACATGGGATCCACCAAGGCAGATATTTCATCTGTGGCTGACAGACATCCGGCAAGAGGCAGGTATGTTGCAGCCCATCCCATGGCGGGAACTGAGCATTCCGGTCCTGCTGCGGCCCTCGACTGGCTCTTTGCTGAAAAAATTGCCATCATCTGTGATCCGGAAAAGAGTGATGAAGATGCCCTTGAGAAGATTACAGCCCTGCTTCAGTCATTCAATATGAAGATACAGTACATGAACTCGCGTGAGCATGACGTCCATGTGGCATATGTCTCGCACATCTCGCATATAACTTCGTTTGCACTGGCCCTGTGCGTACTTGACAAGGAGAAGGACGCCCGCAATATTATGTCGCTTGCCGCCGGTGGCTTTGAGAGCACGGTAAGGTTGTCAAAAAGCAATGCAGAGACCTGGGCTCCCATATTCACCGGGAACTCAGGTCCGATCCTTGAGGTGATTGATACCTACATAGAAAAGATGCGTCTCTTCAGAAAGCATATTGAGAAGGGTGACGGAGATGCTCTCAGGAAACTGATGAGATCAGCAAACAAGATTGGGAATATCCTTAAATAAAACATTGATTAAAATGGAATCTGATAAACACACAATTGCAAAAGAGAGGCTGCAGGTCTCCCCGATGGAGGAGTGGTCAGTATACAAGAAACGGCCTCTGGTAATCGCAGGCCCGTGCAGCGCTGAGAGCGAGGAGCAGGTGATGACCACCGCCGCAGCCCTGACCGCATCAGGCCGGGTTGATATTTTCCGTGCCGGTATATGGAAACCCCGTACCCGCCCTGGCCAGTTTGAGGGCGTTGGATCAGCGGGACTCAAGTGGCTCAGGCAGGTAAGGGATACCTATGCTCTTCCGGTGGCCGTGGAAGTGGCAACGGAGAGGCATGTCTATGAAGCGCTGAAACACGGGATTGATGCGGTATGGATAGGGGCGCGCACAAGCGTGAACCCTTTTGCCCTGCAGGAGATAGCTTCAGCACTCAGGGATGCTGATGTGATGGTGTTTGTCAAAAACCCCGTCAATCCTGACCTTGAGCTTTGGATAGGTGCCATTGAGCGGCTCAGCCGTGCAGGCATCAGCAGGCTGGCAGCAGTGCACCGCGGTTTCTCAACATGGGAAAAAAGCTCTTTCCGCAACCAGCCCCGGTGGCAGATAGCCATCGAACTGCGTCAGCGTATCCCCGGCATACCTCTTATCTGTGACCCGAGTCATATGGGGGGAGACAGTGCATTCATCGGAGACCTGTCTCAGAAAGCAATGGATCTCAATTATGACGGACTGATGATAGAGAGTCATATTGACCCTCCCGCAGCGCTAAGTGACCGGAAACAACAGATCACACCTGTGGAACTGATGAACGTCCTTGGAGATCTCGTGCTCAGATCCCCGTCGACGGATAACCCTGAGTTTATTGAGACAATCGAGGAATTGCGAAGCCAGATAGATGTCTATGACAACCTCCTGCTGGATATCCTTGAGAGCAGGATGCAGGTTGCTGAAACAATAGGGCGGTACAAGAAGGAGCACAACATCACAATCCTGCAAAGTTCCCGGTGGCGGGAAGTCAAGGACAATGCCGTGGATAAGGGCGTCAGAAAGGGCCTTACCCCGGAATTCATCAGTACCATCCTTGAAGCGATCCACCAGGAATCGATTGCACATCAGATGAAAGTGATGAAAGAAGAGTAAATTAGCCGAACCAATGTATTAATACCGTAACAATCCGGCCCGATGAACTTAACCGTCTGTCCTTCAGAATTAAGGGGTCAAATTGATGCCCCGTCAAGCAAGAGCTTGACGCAGAGGGCAATAGCAGCCGGTCTGCTGGCATCAGGCACCACGGTCATACATCGTCCTTCCTTCTGCAATGATTCACTGGCCGCAATGGGAATGGCCCGGGCCCTGGGTGCGAAAGTCACCGCCGAAAGTGATAGAATTACAATTCAGCCGGGAGAAAGGGCTGCTGGTATTGTAACACTCAACTGCGGGGAGTCGGGACTGGCCCTGAGGATGTTTACGCCAATAGCTGCTGTTTTGTCTGAAAACGTAATACTAACCGGTGAAGGATCGCTGCTTAGAAGGCCCGTTACAATGATTACCGAGGCGCTTAGCCAGTTGGGGGTGATGGTTGAATCGGGGGCAGGACTTCTTCCTGTCAGACTGTCGGGGAGACTGAAGTCAGGACGAGCACTGATTGACGGGTCAACAGGATCACAGTTGCTGACAGGATTGCTCATGGCCCTGCCGCTTGCAGAAGGGGAGAGCCGTCTGGATGTAGCCAACCTGACCAGCAAGCCTTATATCGGGCTGACACTTGATCTCCTGGCCCGGTTCGGGGTCACTGTTGAAAACAAAGATTACAGGACTTTTTCAATCCCGGGACGACAGGAGTTCAAGGCTCATGATTACACTGTTGAGGGTGACTGGAGCGGGGCGGCATTCCTGCTGGTTGCAGGAGCTTTAGGAGGCAGTGTTGCGGTCAGCAATCTTAATCATGAAAGCATCCAGGCCGACAGGGCTGTGTTAAGGGTCCTGGAAGATACCGGTGCGGTACTCACAATAGAGCCGGAAAAGATCACATCATCAGTGTCAGTTCTGCGTTCTTTTGCATTTGATGCCACTGATGCACCTGATCTTTTTCCTCCCCTGGCGGCGCTGGCGGCATACTGTGAAGGTGTCAGCACTATCAGGGGAGTGGGCCGGCTGAGGCACAAGGAGAGCGACAGGGCTGAGGCGATAGCCGGGGTGCTGGAGGCTATGAAGATAGCAGTACGCATCAGGGGAGATGAGATGATGATTACCGGGGGTCAGGTACAGGGCGCCGTGGTGTCATCGCACAATGATCACCGTATAGCCATGATGGCGGCGGTGATGGCCGCCGGCGCCGCTGCCCCTGTTACCATTGCCGGGGCAGAAGCAGTGGCGAAATCCTACCCCGGATTCTTCGATGACCTGGTGCTGCTGGGAGGGAAAATCGGATAAAACAAAGGCATGAGGCCGAAATACCAGTGGGCATATGACGGGAACGAGCAGTACGTGGAAATGTATGGCAGGCTTTATAGCTGGTTCGCGGTTACAGACCCGAGAGGATTATGCCCTGCAGGATGGCATGTCCCATCATATGATGAGTGGATAGTTCTGCAGGATTACCTGATTGCCGGCGGCTATAACTATGATGGTTCCACCACGGGAAACAAGATAGCCAAGGCAATGGGTTCCCTTGTGAGCTGGGAGCCCTCTCAGGTAGCCGGGTCAGTAGGCAATACAGATTATTCTGCGAAAAGAAACGCATCAAAATTCAGGGGTCTTGCAGCCGGTATACGCTGGACCGACGGAGAATTTGCCGGCATGGGTCTTTCAGGCGGATGGTTTACCTCCACAAACTATTATGATGATTATGATGGCATATTCCGGGTCTTTACCATTTTCAATACCAGTTGGGGACTGGGGGCAGCCACATGTGACCACGAGGCGGATGCAGTATCTGTCCGTTGCATAAAGGATTGAGAGCAGTGAAAGGTAAACTTCCCGTCGCCGTTGAGATTGCCTCCCTGACCGGACTGACCACCAGCAGTTGTTTGGGGATCCAAATGAAAACAGCGAAGTAATGATGCCTGACATCCCCGGGTGGGAAGCTGCCTCAACAGCATTCCTGATTATGGCTGATCATAATCGAAAAGTATCCTTTGCCGGAATTTTTATGCAGTCAGCTTCACCTTCCCTCCTGATAAGGTGGGATATGAATTGAACGGGACAAGTTTCCATACTTTTCTCCAAAAACAGGACAGGATAAATATCCTTGGAATTCTGGTTTTTAAGTTCCATGTTTGCCCTGTCGGGATTTAGGATAATTATTAATAACAGGGTAAACAAAAATGATCCGGGATTTCAGGCCGAAGGAAATAGAAGAAGTATTCAGGACTCCCATTGTCCAGCAGACTGCATTCTGGTCGGAAGTCAAGCGCCGCATGGGGATAAGTTCAATCGCCTGCAATTACAGGGTGTCAGAAGCTGATATTGCCTCCCGGAAGGTGAATGACAAACTCATTACATCAGATGTGCTTGTGGTACTCAGACAGGTTGATTCAAACCATTCGTTTGCATATGTCCCTTACGGTCCTGAAATGGAGCCGGCTGATGATTTACGCGGCGTTTTCCTCGAAGAGCTGTCAGAGTGTCTCCGCTCTTTCTTGCCTCGCGATTGTTTTATGATCAGGTATGACCTGGCTTGGGAGTCATACTGGGCGAGAGATGAGGAGTCCTTCACACCGGAAGGCATCTGGCTTGGTCCTCCTGCACAGCAGTTCCAGGAACTGAGATTCAATTTCACAACCCACAACCGGAATTTCAGGAAATCGCATTCGAATATTCTGCCATCCAATACTATTTTTCTGGATCTCAGGAAGGATGCGGCCTCTTTGCTGCAGTCAATGAAACCAAAAACCAGGTACAACATAGGGCTTTCACAAAGGTACGGAGTCAGAGTAAGTCTGGCAGGAATGGAAAACCTCGACAGGTGGTATGCACTCTATGGAGAAACGGCACGGAGGAACAAGTTTTATCTTCACAGCATTGAACACTTCCGTGCGGTACTTACGATCAGGGCAGAAAATACCCAGTCGCCTGCCGAAGTATACCTGCTTGTTGCCGAGCATGACAGAGAACCTCTCGCAGCAATGTTCCTGGTCATCACCGGAAACAGAGGTACATATCTTTACGGAGCCTCTTCGTCGCACAAACGCAATTTTATGGCAACATATGCCCTGCAATGGAAAGCAATCACCCTGGCAAAGGAAAAGGGTTGTACAGAATATGACATGTTCGGCATCTCACCCAATCCTGCTCCTGATCACCCCATGTACGGACTTTACCGTTTCAAGACCGGCTTCGGCGGTGAGATATTTCATGGCATGGGTTGCTGGGACTACCCTCTCGACAGCAGAATCTATTCCTGTTTTACGGCCAGTGAACTTGCGGGCCAGGGATATCACATCAACTGATACTGCAGCTAACGATCTGATAGTAAAACCCTTTTGGAAGAGAATGGACGGGGATTCTGCAGGAATCCGACAACTATTATTTCCCGATACAGAAATTCGAGAATATCTCCCCGAGGATGTCATCGGGTGTGATCCGGCCGGTGATCTGACCCAGGAAGTATATTGCCTGGCGAACATCCGTGGCTATCAGAACCGTAGGGATGCCGTCGCGGAAACCGTCAAGGACTCTCTGCAGGCTCTCCGAGACATTCTTAAGCGCCTCGTAATGCCTGGCATTTGTTACAATATACTGAGGGTTGCTAAGCCTGCCGGTCTCAATTGATTCCGTAAGGTGCTCCTTTACCTCTTCAATTCCCGAGGAGTCCCTGGCTGACACGATGAGTACAGGGCAGGAGCAAAGATCCATAAGGTCCTTGCTGAGGTCTCTGACCCGCCGTTCAGAAACAAGGTCGGATTTGTTGATGACCACTATGATCCGTGAACCATTATCGCCTGTTAATCCGGTGATTACCGAAACCATATCTGAAATGGTCCGGGCAGTGTCTGTCGCCTCTGCCACTGCAAGGACTATTTCAGCTGCCCGAAGCTTGCTGCGCGTCCTTTCCATGCCAAGTTCCTCTATCTCATCACCTCCTTCACGGAGGCCGGCAGTGTCAATGAAGCGGAATAGCAGTCCACCCACATGGAGAACCTCTTCAATAGTGTCACGTGTAGTTCCGGGGATATCTGATACAATAGCCCGTTCCTCCTTAAGCAGAACATTGAGCAGGGATGATTTTCCCACGTTTGGCCTGCCGGCAATAACTACAGGTATACCCTGCCTGATGGCGTTACCCAGTCTGAATGACGAAGCCAGACTGTCAACCATATCCTTGACCCTTATTACTGTTTCAGTCATGGCGAAGCGGTCGGCGAACTGCACATCCTCTTCGCTGAAATCGAGTTCAAGCTCAATGAGTGATGCGAAGGAGATGAGCTCCTGCCTCAGTTTCTCTATCCCCTCCGAGAGGCCTCCCTTCAGCTGGGTGGCAGCCAGTCTGTGGGCAGCCTCCGAATCGGCTGCAATGATGTCAGCCACGGCCTCGGCCTGCGAAAGATCGATCCTGCCGTTCATGAATGCCCTCATGGTGAATTCGCCGGGCATGGCAGGCTTTGCACCCTGATCAATAAGCATCTCCATGATTGTTCTCTGGATGAAGGGTGATGCATGATGACTGATCTCAGCGCCATCTTCACCGGTATAAGAAGCCGGTGACCTGAAGAGAGTCACAAGCACTTCGTCAATGAACTCGCCGGCCTTCATAATACTGCCTAAATGGACAGAATATCCCCCGGCAGAGAGGATGTCATTCCGGCCGGCAGGGGTAAACAGTGCGTTGATGATGGCATAGGTGCCGGGACCGCTGACACGGATTATGCCAATTGCTCCACCCGTGCCTGTTGCCGGCGCTGCAATCGTTGTATCACCATGTACCTTCATCGTCATCATTTTAATTCGGGGCAAAGATAATGATTGAGGGTAAGTTATATTATATTAATTTAGGGGCCTGACAAACAAATCGTGCTATGAGAATCTTAACTTCAGTATCAGTTATTGCCGGCATAATAATCCTTACCGGATGCGCCGGAAACTTCAATAAACTAACATCCGAAGAGATTGAGCAGGGATGGGAACTGCTGTTTGACGGCAAAAGCCTTGATCATTGGAGACTCTACAACGGTGAAGGTACCGGCAGCTGGGGTGTTGAAGATGGGTGCCTTACTGCCGACGGTACCGGCAGCGACAGTACCGGTTATATCATCAGCAAAAAGGAATATGCCAGTTTCGATCTGAAGTTCGACTGGAAGATTGCACCCGAAGGAAACAGCGGTGTAATGTATCATGTGGTGGAATCAGGCAGATTCAGCACCCCTTATGTTACAGGTCCGGAATACCAGCTTATCGATGACGCCGGGTGGCCCGGAGGGCTGGAGGAGTGGCAGAAAACCGGGGCAGACTACGCCATGTACCTGCCGGACACTTCAAAGAAGAAACTCAATGAACCGGGAAAATGGAACAGCTCGAGAATCCTCTTTGATAACGGACATGCAGAATACTGGCTTAACGGAGAGAAGATAGTTGAATTTGAAGCGTGGACCCCGGAGTGGTTTGCACTTAAAAACAGCGGCAAATGGGCCGGCGCACCCGAATACGGCCTGGCAGCGGTGGGACATCTGAGTCTTCAGGATCACGGATCCAGGGTTTGGTTCAGAAACATGAAAATAAAGGAACTCCCGGTGAAAGATGGCGGCCCGGTTTCCCTCTTTAACGGTTCTGACCTTACCGGCTGGACACAATACGGAACGGAGAAATGGTATGTTGAAGACGGTCTTCTCGTCTGCGAGAGCGGCCCTGACAAGGGATATGGTTACCTTGCAACCGACCGGTATTACAAGGATTTTGATCTTTCAGTCGATTTCCGGCAGGTTTCTGATGGTAACAGTGGCGTCTTCTTCAGATCAGTGGTAGATGGCACCAGGATTTCAGGCTGGCAGGTGGAAGTGGCTCCTCAAGGACATGACACCGGAGGGATTTACGAGTCATACGGAAGAGGGTGGCTGGTGCAGATACCTGATGAAAAGGAGAATATCCTGATACCCGGTGAATGGAATACAATGAGAATAAAAGTTGTTGGCCCGGAGGTAACAGTATGGCTAAACGAAACTGAGATGACCAGTATGAGTGACCCTGTTATTGGCAAGGCAAATGGCCGGATCGCACTCCAGATCCATGACGGAGGAGGCATCAAGGTGCAGTGGAAAAACCTGGTAATCCAGCCCCTTTAAAATGCCCTGGTGAAAGAGGGCAAAAGGTGATTCCGGCACCGGAAAGAGCACTACGAAGCCCCTGTCCTGATTTTTATGGCCAGGGGCTTCGTAATTTCATACAGTATTGTTAATCAGTAATAACCAGCATACATTTTATCTGGTCAGGCTTTCAACTGCAAAGGTGTTGTCTGCTATGGCCGCAGAGGTGTCTACCTGGTCAAATTTTACCCTGGAACTTCTTCCGTTGATGTGGTTTTTGGCAAGCATGTCAGTCATGACATACCCCTCTTTTCCGGCCAGGGGCTGTGTGGCTAAAATTTCTATCGTTTTGAACAGCTCATCGTCAAAATTATAAAAGTCGATCTTCTTTGTTTTCAGGCTGCCCGTCTCGAGATATGTTACCTTTCTGGAAAAACCGTATTCGTCTGCCTTTTCGTCATTGACAGGTACGCTTTCTATTACCCAGGTGCCGCCCTTCCCTGATTCCGGCAAATGGCGGATATTAAAGTCAGTATTGCTTCCGCTTGACATATCGGCATTTGAGAATTCGGAGCTCATGAAGCTCTTTCCCTTTTCAGTGCTGACAATCCGCCTGGTCTTTTTCAGGGCGGGCAGGTAGATCCACATATCATCCTGGCTGTTCCTGTTGTCAATGATAAGCATTGCAGTTCCCCGTACATCGGCAGGATCGAGGAACTTTACCATTCTCTTGATAGTTCCGTCATCGTATGATTTGGTTATCATATTAAGTTTTCGCGTCCTGACGGCGCCATTCTTCTCGGTAATGGTAAGGGAAACGGTCGACTGAATGTTTCCTGACATGGTCAGGTCACGGCTTTTATCCATCAGTTGCACGGGATCTGACTGCTGTGCCGGTGTGGACTGCAGTGACAGTACCAATACTGCTGACAAGAGGAATAACATCTTTTTCATCATTTTTCCTGTTTTTATTGTTTTTATTGTCTGGCTTCTGACCGGCCTCAATGAATGAGGGCTTGAAATAAAGCATGAATGCCGGCATCACAATTATTGCATAGAGAAGGCATGAGCCGATGGCCAGGAGTGTCAGGTAGCCGAAGAATCTTATCGACAGGAATCCTGAGATAAAAGTTGCCGAGAATCCGGCCATCACGCTCAGTCCGTTGATGACGATGCTTCTCCCGGTGGTCCTGTAAGTGGCAACAATGGCTTCGGGATGCGAGACTCCTCTTTTCAGTTCAATCTTGTATCTCCACAGGAACTGGATAGTGAAGTCAACTCCAACACCGATCATTATTGAAGAGAGGAGTGCTGTGGCGGCATCAATGGCGACACCCGTGATACCCATAACACCAAACTGTATCATTATGGATGCTGCCAGGGGGATGGATCCGGTCAGTCCGCCCCTGAAGGACCGGAAGATGACAGCCAGAAGAATCAGCACTATAACGAGGGCAAAAACGAGTGAAGAGACCTGTCCGTTGATGATCTTCTGCGCAAAATCATTCATTATGAAGGCATACCCCCCGGTTGTTACCCTGGCCGGGAAGTCTGAGGTAAACCTTTTTATTTCATCCCGGAGGTGTCTGACCGTTTTGTTGTCCGGCTGCGACAGGCGGACAAGCAGATGGGCCTTTGTGTTTTCGAAGTTCATCAGCTGGCTGAAATCATCCGGATTTCCGCTCATATTGTAAAGTTCGAACATCTGTGCGATAGCCTCGCCGGAAGTGGGTATCATGTCATATCCCTCCTCCGAAGGCTCATACAGGGCCTTGCTCATTTCCCTAACTACGTCAGAGATTGAAAAAACACTACCGACACCCTCTGAACCCTTAAGATGATGCGTGAGGTCATCTATCCTACGCATCAGGACGGGGTCCTTGATTTCACCGCTGACCATTACAGAGATGGTCTGTGACCCGCCGAATTTGGTATTGATGATTTCTGCCGCTTTTCTCACCGGATGTTTGCGGGGAAAGAAATTCTCCTGGTTCGTGTCAATCTTCAGGAAGACCACTCCGGTACCCAGCAGGAGGGTTAATGCGAAGGACACCAGCAGTACTTTCCCCGGACGCCTGATGACCATTGATGAAATCACTTTAAGTGTACGGTTGATAATGTCGTTCCTTTCTGGCTGTGGCGGGCTCGGTTTCCTGCCGGGTGTGTGCTGCATGTAAATCAGAACAGGTATCAGCAGCAGGCTCATTGCCAGGGCCAGGCTTACCCCAGTGGCTGCAAGGATGCCCACCTGCCTGGCCGGAATGATTGAATGGGTCAGCAGGCCAAGTAATCCTGCAATTGTGGTCAGTCCGCTGAAAAGGATAGGCATATTCAGCGAGCCGGTAATTGCCCTGACCGTTTCCTTCCCGGTCAGGGGCACATCTGTCCGGCAGAGCTCCTGGTGCCTCGAGACGAGATAAATGCCGTAATTATTGGCCACCGAGATAAGTATAATCGGGGCAAGACACATTATAATGGAAAATTTCCATCCCAGCAGGGGGATCATCCCCATGGTTACCACGGTGGAGAGGATCACAACCGCAAAGGGAATAAAAACGCTCCTCCAGTCGCCCAGCGAAAGTTTCAGGACTGTAAGCATGATAATCAGAGCCAGAGGGATCAGGATCATGGCATCATGATTTACGTCCGAGGTTATGAATTGCCTTATGTATGGCAGTCCGCCCGTCAGTATCGCCGCATCTCCATGACTTGCCGCAATGACTGAATCAACCCTGCCGAGGGTTTCATACTCGGAAACATTTTTGTTGATGGTACCGGTTATTGCCGCTGCAGTCATGTCGGATGAGACAACAATATCCCTGGCAAACCGGTTGTTTAGGATGTCCTGTTTCAGCGTTTCCATATCCCCGGCCGTCTCAGGTATCCTTTCAATCAGGGGATCAACCATCATCATCCCGTCTCTTCCTTCAATCTTTCGTGCAGTAAAGACGGAGTTGACCGTTCCGATCCCCTCCATCCTGGAAAAGGCCCTGTCAATCTCCCTGACCTGGCGGAGGTCACCCGCCTTCAGAATGGTCGTGTCAGTGAACAGAACCATTATCATATCCTGAACCCCAAATTCCTTTTCGATTGAGTCATTGGTGACCCTCGAGTCCATGTTCCGGGGAATATAGTTCCTTATGTCAGGATCAGTTTCCGAGGATGGTATGAGAATGCCCAGTCCCACTGCCAGTGCAACCGATACTGAAATTATCGCCCATCTGTATCTGATAATAAAGTCTGTCATAGTCTTAAAAATCTATCCTGATGGCGAAGTATGCCGCCTTCATGAAGTCATCAATTATGTCGTACATGCCTCCTTTGGCTCCATGGTAATATTCATAGCCGGCGCTGAGCGTCACCCCGTCGGAAGGTTTATATCTCACCGCCGGCCTTACCGTAAGGTCCTTTGATGTGAAGCTGAACATGGTAGTGATTGACGGAATCACTCTTCCGTAGAAAAGGTCAGCCTCCATCCTGATTCCTGCGGAATGATAGTATTCCTTAAGCTGGTTGTTATACAGCCTGTTGAAGGCTTCTACCTGTAACCGGGTAAACTCAACCGGGTCAAATCCCGGTGTATTGAAGAGCTCTGCCAGTTGTTGCAGGTCCGGTTCAGTGCCGATAATCGGGTCATAGGGCGACTCGTAAAAGTCAAGGATCTTTTTCCCGGAATATTCGGTTGTCACCCTTATGGCGCCGGGTGTCCAGTCAAGGCCGGCCACCCACTCGAACTGCCTGAAGGGCACCTCCTCATTGCCCTCCTTCTCTTCTGCAGGTGTTGTGAGGGCAGCAGCGCCTCTCAGAACAAACGGGGAAACTGTGGTTTCAATGTCAATACCGGCACTGGTTATAATATATGGCACCCCCTCAACCGAGATGGCAGGCTGTAGTGGGTTGGTGTAATCGGCATTTATGAGAGTCAGTCCCGGCATCAGGTCAGGACCGTGATAGTACTGAAGCCCGGCGTCAAATGCACTGAATATGAAATCACCCCTTACACCCCAGGAATGATAGCCGTTGCCGCTCCTGAGTCCTTCCGGGAGGAGAACCTCCATTGACGTTGGCAGCGTTATTGGTTTGATCAGGAGAACTGACGGATTCCAGAACGGGGCTGCAACTATTGACAGCCTGAAGAAAGGGGCGGGGGTGAAGGTTATCTCGCCAAGGAGGTTACCCAGGTCGGCATCCTCGTAATCAGGTGTACGGAAGGTATAATCAACCGGGTTGAACCTTGAAAGAGGTGTATAAATGTCTGTTTTTCCCCATTTTATTATTTTTTTTCCGGCAGAGATGCTCATGAAGGTGTTGTAGTACATGCCCCATGCTTCACGAATCATGAAGGTGCTGACGTTATCGCCGAACTGTTGTCCCATGCGCATCCGCAGGTCGGCGAAACCTTTAAAGCTTTGATAGTCTGTTGCAGTCAGGGTAAGCGCGGCATCTCCAAAGGCGGCATTGATATCATGCAGATAATCACCGGTGCTGAAAAAAGCGCCACCCCTCACAAACCCCCCGGTGGTGAAGCTCTTCTCCTGACCGGCAAGCGAAAGTGACAGTACTGTTAGTAGAATAATATATAATGGTCTCCTTGTCATGGCCTGTTTTTATGACAAAGGTGACCTGGTTATGAATGGCAATCGTCCTGACCGGATGGTCCGGACACATGGCGGGTCTATTTCAGGTATGACCCGAGTGGCTCATACCATCATCCGGAGTGTGAAATTGCCTGACGGTAGGCGCTCGGGGTTTTCCCGGTATAGGCTTTAAAAAAGCTGTTGAACGTTGACTTTGAGTTGAATCCGGCGTCGAAAGCAATGGCCAGGATGGTGTAATGCTGAAATTTAGGGTCGCTGATCCGGCTTATAACCTCCCTTACACGGTATTCATTGACAAAAGAAAAAAAGTTGCGGCCATATTTTTCGTTCAGGACTTCGGTAATGTAGTATCTTGGAATACCTGTCTTCCTGGAGAGATCTGAGATGGTAAGGTCTCCGTTAAGGAATGGTTTTTCTTCATCCATGTATCTTATCAGCACTTCAAGATACTCCTTTGCCTGGTCATCCCTGAGTCCGCTTCTTGCATATCTGCCGGTGGTGTCAGAGCTGACAGTGCCGGTATCCTCAGGAGCAGCGGGGAATTCAAGTATCTCCGGCTGACGTATTGCATAGAAGCTGTAGGCGAAGGAGAAGAAGGTGATCAGGACAAATGTGAGTACGTACGGATCAAATGGCAGAAGGCCGCCAATGATATCAATTCCGCCGAGGATAAATACAACTATGTATCCGGTATAGAAAGTAGCCGAGAGTATTTTAAGCCAGTTCAGGGTCAGCTTGGCCGAGGTGTATGATATCTCATCCTGCAGCCTCCGCTGGTGGCGGCGTATTTCCAGGAATGAAAGTATACTGTATACAGACACTGAGAGGAGGAAGCAGACTGCGTAAACTATCCTGAGCGGAATAAGTCTGTCTCTCAGAAAGAAACCGGTGAGATCGTCGAAGACGGGCTCCTCCCGGAAGATCACGGAGACAGCAAAGAATACGAGAAATGGTATGGAATGAAGGATGTTCCATGGCGAGAATGCCAGGGAAGGTCTGATCATATGCCTGACATAGAAGTAAAGGAGAGGTCCGTATGTAAATGCTATGAAGGGAAATGAGTACATGTCAAGAACAGTGCGATTCACAAGTGCAAAGATCATTTCGATACAGAAGAGAAAGACCCAGGCTGTCATGATCCTGTCGGCCCTTGTAAAAGGCTTTCGCGTTGCCATCAGGATGCCGGCAAAGAAGGACTGTGAAATTCCGATATAGAGAACAGGTTCAATGAAATCCATCATCTGCAGATTATTCAGCTAATTTAGCAAAAGGAAGAAAAAATAAATTACATTTGAGATATTCAGGCATCAAAATTAGGTCACAACATGAGTATTTTACTTAGCTCGGAGTCGAAAGTATTAGTCCAGGGTTTTACCGGCAGTGAGGGAACTTTTCATGCGGGTCAGATGATCGAATACGGAACCAAGGTTGTGGGCGGTGTCACCCCCGGCAAGGGTGGTCAGACTCACCTGGGACTTCCTGTCTTCAATACGGTCAGGGAGGCGGTAAGGGCGACGGATGCTGACACCTCCGTGATATTTGTTCCGCCTGCTTTCGCTTCTGATTCGATCATTGAGGCTGCCGAGGCAGGCATCAGGCTGATTGTGACCATCACAGAGGGGATACCAGTTGCTGACATGGTGCGGGTCAAAAAGCTTTTGCGGGAATATAATACTACACTTATAGGTCCGAACTGTCCGGGTGTGATCACGCCGGGAGAAGCAAAGGTTGGCATCATGCCCGGCTTCATTCACAGGCAGGGCAGGGTGGGAGTGATCTCCCGCTCCGGCACGCTTACCTATGAGGCGGTAGACCAGCTCACGAAACTGGGACTTGGACAGTCTACCTGTGTTGGCATTGGCGGTGACCCTGTGATAGGATCAACCTCACTTGACATTCTAAAACTGATGATGAAGGATGAGGGAACCGATGCGGTAGTCCTTATAGGTGAGATAGGAGGAGTAATGGAGGCTGATGTTGCCCACTGGGTGAAAGAAAACGGCACCAAGCCGGTCATCGGATTCATCGCAGGCCAGACAGCTCCCAAAGGGAGGAGGATGGGGCATGCCGGTGCGATTATAGGAGGAGCCAATGATACCGCCGAGGCAAAAATGAAGATCATGGCCGAGTGTGGTATTCACGTTGTTAAGTCACCCGCTGACATCGGATCGACGGTGGCTGAGGTGCTGCGTAAATAAATTTCTATATTTGTGGCCAAAATTTTGCAGAGATGAGACTACTCGAAGGAAAAACAGCCGTGATCACAGGCGGGTCACGCGGCATAGGCAAGGGGATCGCTTTGCGCTTCGCTGCCGAAGGTGCCAATATTGCCATTACCAATATAATTGACAATGAAGAATTTGCCGATACCGTCAGGGAGATAGCTGCTATGGGGGTTAAGGCAAAGGGATATGTATCGGATGCATCCGTTTTCGCAGATGCGGAGAATGTGATTGATGAGATAACAAAGGACTTCGGCACTGTTGATATCCTGGTTAACAATGCAGGGATCACCCGTGACACGCTGCTTATGAGGATGACCGAGGAACAGTGGGACCAGGTTCTGACCGTGAACCTCAAGTCGGTCTTCAATCTCACCAAGGCAGCCATCAAACCCATGATGAAACAGAAGAGCGGTTCTATCATCAACATGAGTTCCGTGGTGGGTGTTAACGGAAACGCCGGTCAGGCCAACTATTCGGCATCAAAAGCAGGGATCCTGGGTTTCACCAAGAGTGTTGCGAAGGAGCTGGGCTCGCGAAGCGTGAGGTGCAATGCCATTGCCCCGGGTTTCATCATCACCGAGATGACAAGCAAGCTTCCGGAAGATGTAAAGACCGACTGGATTGCGAAGATTCCGCTGAGGCGCGGAGGACTGCCTGAGGATGTGGCAAATGTGGCGCTTTTCCTGGCATCTGATCTCTCGTCATATGTCACCGGCCAGACCATCAGTGTCTGCGGCGGTATGGCGATGTAAAATAGTTTTGGAATTGATTAAATTATTATATTTGCACCGGCAGGGCGCTATTCCCTCAAGCACGAGGAAATGCAGCGAGACATAATTATTCCACACTTATTTCTTAAGCGCCCTGCTTTTTTTTATTGTATATATGCCTCCTTAGCTCAGTGGTAGAGCAGCTCACTCGTAATGAGCAGGTCGTGGGTTCAACTCCCATGGGAGGCTCGGGGGGCAATTGCGGGAATAGCTCAGTTGGTAGAGCATCAGCTTCCCAAGCTGAGGGCCGCGAGTTCGAATCTCGTTTCCCGCTCAGACAAAAAGGCTCCGGCATCGCCGGGGTCTTTTTTAATCCAACCACACCGACTCAGGCCTGCCTGAAGCAGGTGGGAGGAAATCAAAAAAGGAGGCCACGCAATGAATACAGGCTCATGAATTTGTTTTATTGAACCAGATAGTAAAGGTGGTACCCTTGTTCTCGGCACTGTCAACAGATATTCCGGCGTCGTGGAGTGCTATTATCCTTGCAACAAGAGAGAGACCTATTCCGAAACCTCCGATATACCTGACATTTGAAGCCCTCATGAATGGGTTGAATATGCTGTCAAGGTCGGCCGGGGGAATTCCTATGCCACTGTCCGATATAACCACGTTTAGTGTCTCCGGGCTTATAATGAATTCTACATAAACATCGTCAGGAGAGAATTTGCACGCATTATCGAGCAGATTCTCGAATGCTATGGCAAGCAATCCGGCGTTACCTCTGACCAGCAGATCCCGTGAATTATCAGGGTATAAGATTTTAGGCAATATTTTACGGCCGGGGTATTTGTTTTTCACAAAAAAGATAGCGTCATAAACGATCTCATCAATCCTGATGTCTGAGAGCTGAATGCTCCTGTCCCTGCTGACCTGTGCCAGTTCAAGGAGGCTGCTTGCCATGCCGTTTAGTCTCTTAAGGTCAGTGACAAGGTCGGTGATATGTGCCTTGTACTCCTCCACAGTCCTTTCATGGCTCAGGATATAATCGCTGCCCCCTATCATTACAGTGAGAGGTGTCCTCAACTCATGTGATGCATTGGAGACAAGATCCTGCTGGTTGTTGAAAGCAATCTCCAGGTCTGTCAGTAACTGATTGAAGGTTATGGCAAGCTGGGCAATCTCATCCTTCTTGTTGCCTTCATCGATCCTCCGATTCAGCCTGAGTGAGTTAATCTCCTTTACACCATTGATAATTCTTGCTATTGGCCTGATGGCCCGCTTTGCAAAAAAGTAAGAAAAGAGTACCGAAAGGAGAGTGCAGAGAAGTACACTCCAGAGAAGAATGAAGCGCAGGTCAGACATCTTTTCTTCCCTGGAACTGTCAAAGGCCATAAGGAAAACGGTATAGACATCATTGCCCGTACGATGCCTGAAGCAGACTCCGTCTTTCTCTGCAATGGTAAAAAAACTTATATCATCGGTATTTGCATTAAGGCCGGTCAGGTCTTCAAGCAGGTACTGCTCATTATTGCTGTAAATAACATTCAGGGTTGAATCAATTACCACTATTTCCTCCTCTTCGAGAAGTATGGTTGACTGATGAATCTTCTTCAGGAGAGTTGCATCCATTTCGGCGACATCGATCAACAGAATAGCCGAGTTTTTTGCTTTTTCAAGAAGGCTGTCCCTGAATTTGGAGAGCTGGCTGGTATAGGAGAAGTAATAGACGAAAAGCGAAAATAACAGCAGTATGCCCACCACCATTAGTGAGAACTGTATGGCCAGTTTGGTTTTAATGTTCATAGGCTATAAAACCGTTTCACTGCAGTAAAACCCGAAACCATGCCTGGTATGAATCAGTTTAAGGTCAAAATCCTTATCAATCTTCTTTCTCAGGTAATTAACATACACATCAATAATGTTTGTGCTCGGATCAAAGTCAATTCCCCATACCTTCTCGATTATGAATTCGCGGGTCAGTAATTTGCCCTTGTTCCGGAGGAAGGTCTCCAGCAGCAGTGATTCCTTCGCAGTCAGTTCTATTCTTTTTCCAGCCCTGATAACGGATTTTGTGTCAAGGTTCATTGAAAGGTCTGCAATATGAAGAGCAGGTTCGGCTTCCTGATTTTCATCGACCCTTCTGAGGAAAACGTTTATTCGTGCCAGCAGCTCTTTGAACTCAAATGGCTTAACCACGTAATCGTCTGCCCCGGCGTCAAACCCTGTGATCTTATTCTCCGAAGTACCGAATGCAGTTAGCATGATGATGGGAATCCGGCGGTCTGTCTTCCTTATTTCCCTGCAGAGGTCAATCCCGTTGATCACGGGAAGATTTATATCGAGGATTATCAGGTTGAAGGATCCGCTCTCAATAAGCTGCCTGCCAACATACCCGTCAGGAGCAATTTCTGCATTGAATCCGGTCTCTTCAAGCTGCTTCTTGAGAATCTCGGCAAGCCGCTGCTCATCTTCAACGATCAGGATATTTGTCTTCTTCATCGTCAGAGACATTTAATGCAAATCTACTATTTGATTCTCAACCGCTGAATAATTAATAATATCCTAATGATATTCTAATTAAATTCTAATAAGGAAAGATCTTTTCTGACGTAGTTTTACGCTGCAAAATTCGAGATAATAAACCTGAATCAGACACTCAATCTCAACAGTATGAATCAAAAAAACAAAGACCTCCTGTTTGCCGGAATTTTTATAGTTCTTGCAATAGGGCTGATCATGGCTTTTGGATACAATGCCAGGAATAAAAAGAGCCTGAAGGCCGAGAAAATGACCTCCGTCACTCTTCTGACCGAAAAGGAAAAGGCACTTGCTGAATTGGACAGACTCAACAAGGAACTTGCCGAGCTCGGTTCCGTCAGCGAAGAGAACATGAGAATGCTCACAGAAAGCAGAGATAACATTTCAGGATTGGAGAAAAAGATCAACTCGCTTTCAGCCGAGAACAGGTCGTTGAGGAAATCAGGAGCAGAGTTGGCCGACCTTAAGAAAAAGTATGAGGCACTCGAGAATGAATCTGCACGGCTCAGGGGTGAAGGGGAGGAACTGACAGCCAGGAGCGAAAAATTAAAAAAGGATCTGGAAGATGCAGAAAATGAGAAGTTGCAGATATCCGCTGATCTCAACAGGGCAAGATTGTATGATGCTGATAATTTTCTCGTAACCGCCACCAGGGGTAAAAAGACAGAAAAAGTGGTGATATGTGCATCCCGCGCGAAGAAACTTAACATTGCGTTTGAGATTCCGGCTGCCCTGAGTGAGGCTCTCAGCTTCCGTATTACAACCCCTGCCGGATCAGTGATCAGCCCGGACGACAGGCAACTGACCTGGTTTTTCGCGCCGGAGACCGGCAGGTTTGTGGCAAGTCTGTCATCTTTTACCGGTGAATTCGAGCAGTCACGCCAGGTAGTCTTGAACTATGTGGCAAAAGAGCGGCTGGTAAAAGGAGAATATAAAGTCGAGATCCTTAGCAACGGCCAGAACATAGGAAACTGTCGAATTTTACTGAAATGAAGCTGACCATCATAGTGACCCTTATAACATCCCTTTTACTGACATCCTGCTCCGGAACCAGAAAACAGTTGAAAAACTATTCCGGCGGGCCGAAAATAAATGAAATTACAGTACCTGAAACCAGGGATGAAATGGCTGCGGTGCCGATTAAGGAAGTTGAAGAAAAAGTGGTTTATGTCAGCGGGACCGGTGAGAGCATGAACAGATATCATGTGATTATCGGCAGCTTCAGGTTCATTGACAATGCGAGGAAACACCAGGTGATGGTCTCAAATGACGGGTTTGCTTCCGAATTACTCAGAAATGAAAGCGGCTTGTACAGGGTCTCTGTCCTTTCTACCGCAAATGTCACTGAAGCCAGGGATGAAATCCGCCGGATAAGGAGTTCTCTGCCAAAGTATAGTGATACATGGCTTCTGATTATGAAGTAATTGTGCCTTTATTAACCAGGAAATCATTAACAACATACAAGCAATGAAAAAACCGGTATATATCTTAACCGCAGTCGTCACTGCCATACTGATTAATTCATGCGCTCCTGTTTACAAATGCGGAGAAACCAGGCCATCAAAAACGCCGATTTACTGGGGTTCCAATCTCAGGAAGGTGATTGATGAACGTGACATTTTATGCATTAACCTGTCAGCAAAGGAAAATGAAAACAGCCGGCTCAGGAACGAGATCTTATCACTGACAAATGAAAGGAATAACCTGCTTAAAGAGAGAGACTCCCTGATTCATCTGCAACAAAACCTTCAGGGAAGGTATGACAACCTGATAAGCGATAATCTTTCACAGATTGACCAGTTCAACAAGGCTTTGAAGGCAAAGAGCGATGAGCTGGCATCGAAGGAAAAACTCCTTTTTGAAAGGGAAAAGGCAATCGGAGAGATGACTATGGCTCTGGCCAGGCAGGATTCGATAACACAGAGACTTAATGCCGTGCTGCGTAATGCCATGCTTGGGTTCAACCCTGATGAGCTGATGGTTGAAATAAAAAACGGGAAAGTCTATGTGTCAATGTCAGACAAGCTCCTGTTTAAATCAGGCAGCTCCACTGTTGAAGAAAAGGGTAGAGAAGCCCTTAAGGTTCTTGCAGATGTGCTGGGGAAGAATCCCGATATAGACATCCTTGTGGAGGGTCACACCGACAATGTACCGATAAGGACCCCGGTCTACAAGGACAACTGGGATCTCAGCGTGGCAAGGGCTACAGCTATTGTCAGGATCCTGACCGGTGATTACAGGATTTCGCCGGTGCGCATGACTGCATCAGGCAAGGGAGAATATTACCCGAGAGCTGACAATCAAACGGCTGAAGGCCGGGCTTTGAACAGAAGAACTGAGATAATTCTCTCCCCGAAGCTTCAGGAGATAATGCAGTTGCTGACCCGTTAACCTCTGATCATCGCTTGCCAGGTGACAGTTGTCTGAGTTCAGACGGCACACCTGGTTTTGAGATTAGCGGCAGAGATAGTCACAAAGACTCAGAATCCCTCAACCTCAATGGCCGTCAGAACTTCTTCGGCAGCCTTACAGCCCTGATTACCATCAGGCTTTTGCCACCGGCAAAAATAAGGCCCGGGAAATTGGGTAGTATAGCCATGGTTACATCAAAGGCTTTGCCCTCGAGGGTGTCGGCCTCGAATATGTTCCCGTAAATACTCTTTTTGTATAATGGCGTTACTGTCCGGTCCGGATTCAGAACTGTTTCAGCAGTGCGATCCGTTTCTCGACGGGAGGATGCGTCATGAAGATAGAACCGAACTGAAATGAGACAGGTCTCTCTTTCCTGGGTTCGGGATTATCAATAAACATCTGTGCAACGTCGTTACGCTTTACCGCTTCAATGGCAGGGTCAGCAGAAATCTTTTCCAGGGCAGAAGCGAGTGCCAGCGGATTCCTGGTCATGGTTGCCGAACCCGCATCGGCCATATACTCGCGCTGGCGGGATATGGCGAAACGGAAGACTGTTGAAAGGAAATATCCGACGGCGGCAAGCATGAGAGCTATGATTACAACACGGCCGTCCTTTTTACCCCTGCTGCCTCCGCTGAAGCGAACAGTTCTCACCAGAGCCTCCGTGACAAAGGCAAAAATCCCGACAAAAATTATTGACACAATGAGGAGTCTCACATCCCGGTTGCGGATGTGTGTCAGTTCATGTGCTATTACAGCCTCCAGTTCTTCGTCATTCAGTTTATCAATCATGCCCCGCGAAAGGGAGACGGTGAAGGTTGAGGTGTTTATCCCGCTGGCAAATGCATTCAGGGAGTCATCGTTGATGACATTGACTTTAGGCATGGGCATTCCGCTTCCGATGCAGAGGTTCTCAACGAGATTGTATATCCGTTTGTTTTCCTTCCTGCTCAGCGGGGTGGAGCCTGTAGCCCTTTCTATCATACCTGTATGTGAGAACCAGGCAATTGTGAACCATAGGCCAACCCCGGCAATCACAAAAGGGATTGACCTGAGGAAAATCTCATTTGCTGTTTCAAGCCGGAATTCCGAAGTTGGCTGAACGAGAAATACGAAGAGCCAGACAAGCCCCAGTATCACCAGCGGAAAAAGAATGAGCAGAATAACAGATTTGATGTTATTGTTCCATATCTGCCTGTTCAGCCCGATATACTTCATGAAGGTCAGAAATTCAGTTTGGGCGTCTCTTCTGCCTGAGCCCTGGAAGCTGCCAGGTCATACATTGTTTCGCGTTTGAATCCGAAGATGCCTGCTATGAGGTTGGAAGGGAATACCTCCACCGCGTTGTTCAGCTCCTTCGTTGCAGAGTTAAAGAACCTGCGCGCGGCTGCAAGCTTGTTCTCAATGTCCGAAATCTCCTCCTGGAGTTGCATGAAATTGGTACTGGCCTTCAGGTCAGGATATGCCTCCACGGCCACCCGCAGCCCCTGCAGCGCTGTAGAGAGTCTGCCATCAGCCGCTATTTTTTCGTCAATTCCCTTTGCCTCAATGGCACTTGCACGGGCTTTGGTAATCTCGGTGAGAACGGTACTCTCATGCTTCATGTAGGCCTTCACTGCCTCAACCAGCTGGGGTATGAGGTCAAGCCTCTGTTTCAGCTGAACATCAATATCGGCAAAGGCATTCTCCCTGTTGTTCCTCAGCCGTACAAGGCGGTTGTAGAGGCTCACTGCCATCAGGGCCAGGACAGCAATGATGATCAATAGTACGTAGAACATCTCCTGTGGTTTTTATTATTAATAAGTAAAAATAGCTTTAAAAACTGAATTAATGTCACGTATTCATATCTCTGAACCCTCCTTCCATTCCAGGAAGAACTGTTTGAGATAACTAACCATGTAATTATGTCTTTCATCGGCAAGCATACGACCGGTGGAAGTGTTCATGAGATCCCTCAGGAGCAGCAGCTTGTCATAGAAATGATGTATGGTTGATACAGAGCGGGAACTTGTCCCGGCGAGGATGGGAGGGTCTGTTATCTTCACCCGCGGGTCATAAATATCGTTGCCCCTGAAACCGCCGTAGTTGAATGCCCTGGCAATGCCTATGGCACCCATGGCATCAAGCCTGTCGGCATCCTGCACTATCTGAAGCTCAACGCTTCCGGGACCAGATCTCCTTCCCTTTGAGAAGGAGATGTTTTCATTTATATTGACTACTTCATCTATTACCCTGCTGCTGACACCGAGGCCACCCAGCAGCCTGCGTATCTCCTCCGGGCCGTCGTGTGCCACGAACTTATGGTCACCCACATCATGCAGCAGCGCTCCCAGCTCCACAGTGAGCCTGTCTCCGCGGCCCTCACGTTCATGAATATGAAGTGCCAGTCTGACCACTCTTTCGATGTGTGTCCAGCCATGCCCGCTGTCATGTTTCTCCATCGCTTCCATGACAAACCGGATTACTTCATCTATGACCGTCTTTTCATCTTTCATACAATCAGGTCTGAATAAGTGACACAAAATATTGATAATTTTGCCTTCTTCATCAAAGCGACCGGACAAGATATGAACACAGCAGAGATCATCACCGTAGGGGATGAGCTGCTCATCGGGCAGACCGTTGATACAAACTCGGCATGGATGGGCATGCAACTCAGCATGTTGGGAATAAAGGTTAACCGCATCACATCGATCTCAGACCTCAGGGAGGAGATCATCAGCGCCCTCGACGAAGCGCTGGGCCGTGCTCCGCTGGTGCTTATGACAGGTGGGCTTGGCCCCACCAGTGATGATGTCACTAAGGAGACCCTGGCTGAGTATTTCGGCACGGTACTGGTCACCGATCCTGATGTCCTTGCTGAGATTACTGAGCGAATAACCAGGAGGAACCTGGAAATGAATGAGAACAACCGTCGCCAGGCCCTTGTCCCGGAGTGTTGCAGGGTGCTTGCAAACCATGGTGGCACAGCCCCGGGGATGCTTTTTGAGAAGGAGGGGAAGCTGGTCATATCGATGCCCGGTGTCCCTTCTGAGATGAAGATGATAATGATGGAACATGTGCTCCCTATGGTGTCCGCGATGACCGGGGGAAGGACGATTGTCCATAAAAACATCATGACGTACGGTACTTTTGAGGCCAAACTTGCCGAGCGCCTGGAAGGGTTTGAAAAGGATTTGCCTGCCACAGTGAGGCTGGCCTACCTCCCCGCTCACGGGGTAATAAAGCTCCGCCTGACAGGTACAGGAGACAATGGTCCGGAGGTGCGGCAGACTGTTGAAAGACAGGTCCGCAGACTCTACGACATCATTCCTGACGTGATTTACGGTGAGGATGAAGTGACGCTTGAAGAAGCCGTCGGCAAATTGCTTTTCAACAATAAGTTAACAATGGCGACCGCCGAGAGTTGTACAGGCGGGAAGATTGCCTCCCTCATTACCTCGGTCCCCGGCTCATCGGCATGGTTCACCGGGTCAGTGGTGGCCTATGACAACAGCATCAAGACAGGGGTTCTTGGAGTCGATCCGGACACAATAAGCAGGTTCGGGGCTGTGAGTGAGGAGTGTGTCAGGGAGATGGCCGGGGGTGTGCTTCGCCTTGCGAGGACTGATTATGCCATTGCCGTCACAGGGATTGCGGGTCCTGACGGAGGCACACCGGAGAAACCTGTTGGAACGGTATGGATGGCAGTAGCCTCTGAAAGTGGCATTATTGCTGAGAGACACAGGTTTGCAGACGACCGGATGATCAATATCTCCCGCTCGGCATATACAGCTCTCAACATGCTCAGGAAGCAGATAATCAGTCGTTGACAATCACTTAAGTCCGGTTGTTCGAAAAAAATGCACGATATATTTGTTTAATAGAATAAAAATCACGTATTTTGCGAACCGATTTTCGGAGTTTTCAGAACAAGTAAAAAAAGGATAATAATGTCAAAGGTTTGTCAGGTCACCGGAAAGAAAGCAGTGGTAGGAAACAATGTTTCCCACTCGAAGAGGAGGACCAAAAGAAAGTTTATGGCCAACCTGTTCACGAAGAGGTATTTCCTTCCCGAGGAGAACAGGTGGATCACCCTTAAGGTATCAGCCGCAGGAATGAGGAACATCAACAAGAACGGGCTGGCATCGGTGCTTAAGGAAGCAAAGGAAAAAGGTTACATTATCAATTAATTTAAACCGGAGAGAAAATGGCAAAGAAGAGCAAAGGCAACAGGCAGCAGGTTATCCTTGAATGCACCGAGCACAAGGAATCCGGACAACCGGGCACCTCGAGATACATTACAACAAAGAACCGTAAGAACACCCCTGACCGTCTTGAGAGAAAGAAGTACAATCCGATTCTTAAGAAAGTAACCGTTCACAGGGAGATTAAATAAGCAGTGAGATATGGCAAAGAAAGTTGTTGCAACACTAAAGACAGGAACCGGCAAATCATTCACCAAGTGTATTAAGGTGGTGAGATCTGATAAGACCGGCGCATATCAGTTTAAGGAGGAAGTCGTTCATAACGACCACGTTAAGGACTTTTTCTCAAAGAAATAAGATCAGTGACACTGATCATGCAATCAGGGGAGACGCCATAAGTGCGTCTCTTTTTTTACTTTTGAGCGATCAACATTTCAATAATGGCATTATTCGGATTATTCAGGAAAGAGGAGAAGGAGATTCTTGACAGGGGGCTCAGCCGGACGCGTGAGAATGTATTCTCACGGCTTACCAGGGCTGTCGCCGGCAAGTCGAAGATAGATGACGAAGTGCTTGACAACCTCGAGGAGGTGCTGGTTTCAGCTGACGTAGGGGTGGAAACCACCCTGCGAATCATTGAAAGGGTATCTAAACGCGTGGCGCGAGACAAATATATCAACGCTTCGGAACTGAATGCCATCCTCCGGGAGGAGATCGCAGGGCTACTTGAAGAGAACAGAGGCACACATGATATCTCATCAGGATTTGACGCACCCTTGCCATCAAAGCCTTATGTGATACTGGTTGTGGGTGTCAACGGAGTTGGAAAGACCACCACCATAGCAAAACTGGCCTATAACTTCCGGCAGGCCGGGCGCAGTGTGCTCCTTGGCGCTGCCGACACATTCCGTGCTGCAGCCATTGAACAGCTTAAGATATGGTCAGAACGGGCCGGAGTGCCTATGGTAAGCCAGCAGATGGGCGCCGACCCGGCGTCGGTAGCTTATGATACGGTTAAATCGGCAGTGGCGGCGGGGACGGATATCGTGATCATTGATACTGCCGGCCGCCTCCATAACAAAACAGGCCTGATGAACGAGCTCTCCAAGATACGGAGGGTGATGGAAAAGGTTGTTCCCTCGGCTCCACACGAAGTGCTGCTGGTCCTTGACGGTTCAACAGGACAGAATGCCTTCGAACAGGCAAAACAGTTCACAGCGGCCACCGAGGTCAATGCACTGGCTGTCACTAAACTCGACGGCACAGCCAAAGGTGGAGTCGTCATCGGCATTTCCGACCAGTTCAGGATCCCGGTTAAATATATCGGCGTAGGTGAAAAAATGGACGATCTGAGGATCTTCAACCGCTATGCCTTCGTTGATTCACTATTCAGCGACCAGTCGTGAAAAAAGGTAACAGGGTCAATATTGTCACCCTGGGGTGTTCAAAGAATACCGTTGACTCACAGAAGCTCATGCGCCAGCTTGAAGCCGGCGGTTACAATGTCACTTCAGAGTCAGACGATCCGTCAGAAATTGTTATCATAAATACATGCGGCTTCATCCATGACGCCAAGGAAGAGAGCGTCGACACCATCATCAGGCATGCTGATGCCATCAGGAAAGAGGGCAGGGGGAAGCTGTTTGTAATGGGCTGTCTTGTTGAAAGATACCGGAATGAGCTGAGTAAGACCCTGCCGGAGGTGGACGGCTGGTTCGGGGTGAACAGGCCACAGGAGATAATAAAGCACCTGGGACTGGCATACAGGCAGGAATTGAATGGTGAGAGGGTAATAACCGGACCACCGCACTATGCCTATCTGAAGGTGTCTGAGGGTTGTGACCGGACCTGCGCCTTTTGTGCCATACCTGACATCCGCGGCAGATACATCTCCACCCCGGTGGAAGAGTTGGTTGATGAGGCCCGCCAACTGGCATCCGGCGGAGTGAAGGAGCTTATACTCATTGCCCAGGATCTCACTCTTTACGGCACCGACCTTTACGGAAGGCAGATGCTGCCGGAACTAGTCCGGAGGCTGTCCGAGATTGAGAGCCTCGGATGGATCAGGCTGCATTATCTTTACCCTGCGGATTTTCCAATGGAGATACTCGGGATGATGCAGGATAACCCGAAGATATGCAGGTATATAGATATTCCCATCCAGCACATTTCAGACAGGATGCTGAAGATGATGCGCCGGGAACATGACAGTGCCGGTACCCGCCGGCTGCTGGCAGATATCCGCCGGATGTTGCCTGACGCCGCAGTGCGGACAACCGTTATTGCAGGACACCCGGGAGAGACTGAGAAAGAGTTTAAAGAGCTGCTGGATTATATTCGGGAATACAGGTTTGACAGGCTCGGGGCATTCAGGTACTCTCATGAGGAGAATACCCACGCCGCTCTTCAATACAGTGATGCCATTCCTGAAAGAACAAAGGAAAAAAGGGTAGCCAGGATCATGGAACTGCAACAGGAGATATCCGCCGAGAGGAATGCTTCAATGGCAGGCAGGATCATGAAGGTGATAATCGACAGGAGGGAGGGGCTCTTCCATGTGGGACGCAGCCAGCATGACTCACCTGAGGTGGATCAGGAGATACTGATCACCGGTGCCAAAAACATTGAACCCGGCACCTTCACTGATGTGAAGATCACCGGGTCAACGGAATTCGATCTCTATGCTGAAGTTATCCCTCCATCTGGTTGTCTTCAGGAAGCTCTTCCGCGTCCTTCTTCCCGCCAACCTTAAAAGTCAGTTCCTCCTTCCCTTTGGAATAGCCGGCGCTGATGACTGAACCTTCAGACACGGAGCTCTTTATTATCACCTCAGCCAGTGGATCCTCGAGATATTTCTGAATAGCCCTCTTCAGCGGCCTTGCACCATACTGCACGTCGAAACCGCGGTCTGCAATGAAGTCGCGTGCCTGCGGGCTCAGCTTCATCTTATAGCCAAGTGCTGCGATCCTGTCAAAGAGCCCCTTCAGTTCTATGTCGATGATCTTGTCAATATCTTCTCTTGAGAGCTGATTGAACATTATGACGTCATCGATCCTGTTCAGAAACTCGGGTGCAAACGTCTTCTGAAGCGCCTTCTGCA
>CAYYEH010000014.1:0-2176 GCA_964470815.1 uncultured Rikenella sp. | reverse complement strand
TCATCGATCCTGTTCAGAAACTCGGGTGCAAACGTCTTCTGAAGCGCCTTCTGCAGTATGCTCTTGTTCTGCTCATTGCGCGTAGTTCTCTTTGCGGATGTTTCGAAGCCAACACCTGTGCCGAATTCAGTCAGCTGCCTAGTGCCGATATTCGATGTCATAATTACTATGGTGTTGCGAAAATCGACCCTGCGCCCAAGGCTGTCAGTCAGCTGTCCCTCGTCAAGTACCTGCAACAGTATGTGAAAGACATCAGGATGAGCCTTTTCTATCTCGTCAAGGAGCACCACTGAATAAGGCTTTCGCCTTACCTTTTCGGTAAGTTGACCACCTTCCTCGTAACCCACATATCCGGGAGGCGCCCCTACAAGGCGGGAGACAGAGAACTTCTCCATATACTCACTCATGTCAACCCTGATCAGGTTGTCGGTTGAATCAAAAAGGAACTTCGCCAGAACCTTGGCCAGCTGTGTTTTACCCACACCGGTGGGACCGAGGAAAATAAAAGTACCGATAGGTTTGTTCGGGTCCTTAAGTCCTGCCCTGTTGCGTTGTATCGACTTGACTATTTTGGCTATAGCTTCATCCTGGCCTACAATGCTTGTCTTCAGTTCCTCGGCCATCTGAAGCAGGCGTGTCCCTTCTGTCTGGGCTATTCTCTGGACCGGAACGCCGGTCATCATTGCAACTACCTCGGCAACCTTCTCTTCATCAACCACTTCCCGGTTAAGGGCAAGTTCCTTTTCCCACCTCTTTTTCTCTGCTTCGATGAGGTCAAGGATATCACGTTCCTTATCGCGGAAGCTGGCAGCGCGTTCATAATTCTGGTTTTTAACCGCGTTGCTTTTTTCCTTCTTGGTATCCTCAAGCTGTTTCTCGAGTGCAAGTATCTTTTCCGGTACAACGATATTGGAAATATGTACCCTTGAGCCGGACTCGTCGAGAGCGTCAATGGCCTTGTCCGGCAGGTTCCGGTCACTTATATATCTGTTGGTCAGTCTGACGCAGGCCTCAATGGCTTCGGGGGTGTAAGAGACGTTATGATGGTCCTCATAACGTTCCTTGATGTTGTTCAGGATGTCAATTGTTTCCTCGATGGTGGTAGGGTCCACCAGTACTTTCTGAAACCGGCGTTCAAGGGCGCCGTCCTTTTCTATATGCTGGCGGTACTCATCAAGTGTTGTGGCGCCTATGCACTGTATCTCACCCCTTGCCAGTGCAGGTTTGAGCATGTTTGCGGCATCGAGTGATCCGCTGGCGCCGCCGGCACCGACAATGGTATGTATCTCATCAATGAAAAGGATGATATTGTCATTCTTTGCCAGTTCATTCAGGATAGCTTTCATCCTTTCCTCGAACTGACCACGGTATTTTGTGCCTGCAACGATTGATGCAAGGTCAAGTGCAACCACTCTCTTGTTGAAAAGAACCCTGGAAACATTCCGTTTGGTAATCCTCAGTGCCAGTCCTTCGGCAATAGCCGACTTCCCGACGCCCGGTTCACCGATGAGCACGGGATTATTCTTTTTCCTTCTTGAAAGGATCTGTGCAAGTCTTTCAATTTCGCGTTCGCGTCCCACAACCGGGTCAAGCCTGCCCTCCTCGGCAGCCTTGGTGAGGTCAATGCCGAAATTGTCAAGCACAGGTGTCTCCGAGGAACTTCTCTGTGCCTGCTGACTGCCGCCCTGCTGCTGCTTTCCGGGACCGGGATTAGAAAACATCCCTTCATCATCCTCGTCTCGCGGGTAGTCAGCCTGTGCAGTGGGGCTGCCGGCTTCGACTGCCTTTTTGACAAGTGAATAATCTATGTCAAGTTCTGTCAGGAACCGTGTAACGAGGTTGCTCTCATCGCGAAGAATTGCCATGAGGAGATGCTCTGTGTCTATAACCTTGGTTTTCATAGCTTTGGCTTCAATATGCACGAGCCTGAGAACACGCTCTGTGCTCTTCAGCAGCGGCAGGATGTCATTGTCTGCCATCGTTACCGGCTTATCGGCCTTTATGCTCTTTTCTATTGATCCCTTAAGCATCAGCAGGTCTACACCATTATTGAGAAGGATGTCTACAGCAACACCTTCGCCCTCGCGCAAGATACCGAGGAAGAGGTGTTCAGGACTGATGTGGCTGTTGCCAAGCCTGATTGCCTCCTCCTTGCTGTATCCAAGGATATCATTGA
>CAYYEH010000013.1:47169-49989 GCA_964470815.1 uncultured Rikenella sp. | reverse complement strand
GGACCCCAGTCGTTTACCTTAACCATTGTGGTCAGTTTGGTGGTTTTGTACACCATGCGGAGGTCACCGCTGTATCTTCTTATCAGCCTTTCGTCGCTGCCGTTTGATTCGGCTACACCGGCAAGGAGATTGGCAATGAACCCGAAATCAGGGGTGGCCTTTGAAACGATCCTGGCATATGCTTCCCAGAGATCCCTCGCCGGCGGTGCGCCGGGGAAGGCGAACGTTGTTCTGCCGTTGGCCAGAATACCTATGGCAGCATCCTGTGTGGTGGGATGATGCCTGTAAACAAAACCTGCGCTGATTGCAAAAGGAGCGTCTTCGGTCATGTCATTATCCCATTCGTACATCCATGTGGCAGGGGTGGGGTCATACGTCAGCAGGAGCTCACCTGCAACAGTTTCCCTGTTCAGCCTTACGGCGAAAGGATCGTCGAGTATGTTCCTGGCCCTTCCGGGTGCCGGCACATCAGCTGGCATAGGCCCTATAAGCGGTTTCTGCCACAGGAAGTTGGGAGCTATCTGCAGGCTTCCTAACGTCAATGCAAAACCGGTCAGGAAATTATACTGGTTTCCGCTGCCGCTGTCTTTCAGCCTCCATCCTGTAAAGGTCTTCGTATAGTCGGCGCCGCCGCCGGCAACAAGGCCCATGGCGGCTCCCTGTGCATACCACATGACCGGCCCTGCCGAGAGGGTGACCTTCATCTTGCCGCCCCATGTGTCATTTGAATTTATCTGATCTTCATATACTGTGTAATTACCGCTCTCTCCGTCAACAAGCTGGAAGGTTTCTCCCACACGTGGCTGGCCGGCCCAAATTCCGCCCACCTCAATCCCAAGATTGCCGAATGCCCTTTTTATATGAAGAGTGGTACGGCGCGTAGGCGGTGAGGGTATGGCGAAGGAACTGACAGCAGGCGCCTGCTCATCAAGGTCCTCGTGGAAGATACCGGTGACATCAAACCCGGCAATCTTGCGGCTGTACTTGACAAGTACCGCAGGGTTGGCTCCCCACCACAGTTCAGGGCCAAACGCCACCTTGAACCCGGTCAGCGACTTTTTCCCGGCCATCTCAACTCCGAAGGGAGCTTCGCCGTTGTAAATGTCAATATTCGGACCATAGTTTGCCTCGGGATAAAGCCCGAAAAAGTCTCCCTCATAGCCCCAGTGGTAGTGGCCGGTACGGTAAAAACTCTTAAGATCAAAATACCTGCTCTTCCAGGTGAAGTCAGACCTGTAGATTTTTACCCTGTCTATCGAAGACAGCTTGAGGTTACCCTGGTCAGTATTTACCTCCCGGGTGCGTCCCCTGTTCTCAAAGAAGATTTCGTCAATCGGATTCTGGGCAACGTTACCAAGTATGTTTACTGAGACATTACCGTATACGCTCTCAGAGGGTTTTGCTTCAACATCAATATAGTATGACTGCATATGGTCAAAACCAAGCTCATCCGGGTAGTTGAGTCCGCCCGGAACCGGGTCCTCAGGAGTGGAGATTCTCTTTCCGCCGGTATTGTAGGTGCTTAACTCCGCCCTCATCCCTTTGATTCTTACCATCCGTGATTTCTCACTTACCATTGCAGCCTTGTCAGCACGGGCTTTGGCAACCATCTCAGTAAGTTCAATTCCGGAGAAGTGCCCAACAATTTTTTCGGTTGTCATACCTTCCTCGTATGGGTCAATCTTATGTGCTTCCTTCAGTGCATAATAGGCTGCCCTCGGATAGAGCTCATAAAGCCCGGCAGAGCTGGTAGGACCTTTGGCACATATGCCGAACCACTCTTCATTCATGTTGTTCTCGCCGGGGATGTAATCACTCAGATAGCCACCGTTGGACCATGAGGCATTATTGTCATGCACATCCAGGTTGGATGTCTGAAGGTATTTCCACCAGCCGTCGCTGAACTGGAAAGTGAATCCGCCGATGCTGTTTTCCGCCTTGCCAAGCCCGGCGGCATTCTCATATATCTCCTGCCAGTTGCCGAGCATGTAGTATGCCTGTGACTTCTGATCCTCCTCGTTGCGAACCGCATTGAAGGCGTCAGACCCGAACTCGGTAAACATTATAGGTTTACCATACTCTGCCCTGACTCTCTGAAATGCATCACCGAACGAGACACCCCTGTACATGTTGACCCCGAAGATGTCAACATCCTTGCATTCTTCTGCTATTATGTCAAGGAAGAGCAGGTCACCGTTGCACATAGCCACCGGGACGGAATGGTCTATCTTCTGCATCGCCACTGCAGCCTCATTGAAAAGCTTGTACATCGCCCTTGCACGAATGGTTGTTTTTCTGTCTTCCATCGGGATGTCCTCAGTCTCGGCACCCTCCCAGAAAAGACCATAGTTGTTCTCGTTCCCCAGGAGGAACATAAGGAGACCGGGCGTCCCCTTAAACTCTTCAACCATCTCTGTAACCTCCCGGAGAAGTAACTCCCTTACCCGGGGATCTGAATATTCTGTGTTGGCAACCCACTGGCTTCCAAGGGTAAGTCCATACCTGCCAAAGGAGTGATTGAGCATGGTGTAAATTCCATAATTCTCATAGATATACTCAATCCATTTCCTGGGCACACCTGTATATTGCCTGATGGCATTGACACCCATATTCCTGAGCATTGCCATCTCTGCATCAAGGGCCTCCTTTATCAGTTCATCTGACTGTTTCCAGAGACTGTAGGAGAAATTGGTTCCGATGGGGAAGTAATCCCAGTTCATTCCGTTGATCATGAACTCTTTGCCATCGACCATCAGTTTGGCCCCCTCTTCATCATTGATGATCTTTACGTCATGTGAAGCCGAAGCCGGGCCACCGTGG
>CAYYEH010000013.1:45228-47069 GCA_964470815.1 uncultured Rikenella sp. | reverse complement strand
CGGCTGACCTCGGCTCCACGGTAAGATATGTTAAGTATTGCCGCGATCTCCTTGGTTGGAATATTCATCCTGATAAAGGCGCATATCCTCAGGTCATAGGGAGTGAGATCAGGGTGCTTTTCCTTGAGTATCCTGAAGAAGTCCTCATTGGCTTCATCAAAATAGCTCTCAAAGATTTTGTTCTGGTGTTTGATATCGATTTCCCTGTTAATCTTTTTTTTCAGTTCCAGTACCCTGGTCCGGACCTGGTCACTGACAACGAAATCCTGTATGCCGTAGAGTTCTTCACAGACCTTCTTGAGAAACTTGTTTTTCTCGATGATGATCATTGTCTGGTTTGCAAGCTCCCTGTCCCTGAACACCATTTCGGCACGGAGTTTCTCATTTGTAAGATCAGCAATTTTCTTATCAGCCAGCAGCGATTCCTGGTCATGTATCCGTTGCTGCTCCCTCATCTCAGCCCGCAGTTTCTCCTCATCCTTCCGTGCTGCCTGTGCAGCCTGTCGGAGACTGTGCCTTGCAACGGAGTACAACAATAATGCAAAAAGGAAAAGATAGACCAGGTATGCCACCGTTGACCTTCTGAATGGAGGCCTTACACTGAAGTGAAATTGTGCCGTATCACTCTCTGTCCCGAATACATTTCTTGCCCTCACATTGAGTATATAAGCTCCCTCGCGCAGATTGGTGAAGTCCCTGTAGTGTTCTGTTGTCCAGTCAGACCACTTTTCAGAGAAGCCATCCAGGTAATAGCTGAACATCAACTCATCGTCATTTTCAAAGAAGGGTGATGCAAAATAAAACCGCAGGGAGTTGGTCTTCCACGGAAACTGAAAGCCGGTCTCATTGATGCCGTTCCAGAGATAGATTACTGAATCGGGGTTTTCAGTCCCGACCCTGGTAATGAAAGCAGGGAATCCGGTATTGTATTGTTTCTGAACGGAAGGGTTGTAGCTTACAAACCCTTCCTCGAGACCCAGGAAGATGTTTTCACTGTCATAGGGATAGACGGATTCAAATTCGTTCACGTATTTGTCTCTCAATTTTCTGAGAGGTACAGTCACGCGTGTGTAGGTCATGTCCTCGTTCTGGCGGAGATATCCGGACTCTCTTTCGGCTATAAACCATATGTAGCCGTTTGGTGCCCGGGTCACTGACATGATTCTGCCACAGCCGGCAAAAATCTTATTCAGCTCATCCGATTGCCTGAAGATGTTGTCAGATTGGTCAAACTCATGGATGCCGTCATATGATGAAACATATATCCGGCTGTTGAAACTGAAGAGTATGTTTCCCTCCTGAGACGGCAGGTCACCACTGACTGGAAACCTCAATGCTTCTGTGACGCTGTCGCAGGAATTATTCAGCTTCAGCCTGAAAATTCCCCTGCCGCTGTGGCCGACCCATATATAGCCCTCCTCATCCTGGAAAAGATAGCGGCTTGATTCATCAAAACCCTCTATCTTCCTGCAGAAACTCCAGCTCCCTCCTGTTTGCCTGTATAGTACCAGGCCCTCATAATGACCACCCAACAGGAGATCCGGCCTGTTCTTCAGGGTGATGAATTTCCATGCACCCTCCAGGTTGCAAATCCTTTCAGCATTATTTCCCTTAATGATGAAAGTTCCATGGTTGTGCCCGCAAAGAAGCTGACCGCCGGCTTCCTCCAGTGTCCAGACCTGGCCCGCACTGTTACTGACAAGTTTAAAGTCGTTTGTGACAGCTTGTTTATCAAAGGGAGCGACGTAAAGACCCTGGTTTGTGCCAAGGTAAAGACTGCCTTCAAACACCATGCTGCAGTAACCTGTTCCGATTCTGTCAGAACCGATGTAGGAGAGGGG
>CAYYEH010000013.1:0-45128 GCA_964470815.1 uncultured Rikenella sp. | reverse complement strand
ACACCATGCTGCAGTAACCTGTTCCGATTCTGTCAGAACCGATGTAGGAGAGGGGGGAGGTGATCTCGACATAATCAATTCCGTTATCGAGTCCCAGCCACAGGTTCCGGCTGTTGTCAGTAAAAAGGCTGAGAACGGTATTGTTTTGTATGCCCCATCCTGTATTCAGATTATATACTATATTACCAGTATTGTCAGAAATAATGAGTCCGTTGAGTATGGTGCCAAAGGCGAAACGGTTATCCGGCAATTTGACGGCACTGTAGAGCCTGCTCCTGATAAGCAGGTCATTAACCGGCGTTTTCCACGCTGAAATTATGCCATCATCAAGCACGAACAGTCCGTCATAGGTTGTTCCGATCAGCAGTTTCCCGTTTTCCAGTTCGAGGATTGAATTGATCTCTTTGTCGCGGTGCAACTCCCACCACGGCTGCCTGACGAGAGAATCTCCCATCAGTTCTGACACTCCCCTGCCAGACTCCTGTACAAAAATCCTTCCGCCTGTTTTATGTGAGAACCGGAACCGTGTGGCAGGCTCAATGACTTTAAGGGAGCCGCCGGCATAAATGAAGATATAATCATAGCACTGGAAGACGATGCCGGCCGCTGTCTCGTGTATCCTCCATATTTCATCAAATTCACCGTACTTTTCAGGAAGCAGGTATTTAAGGCTGGTGAATGCAGGCGGGTTATTTCCGCTGCGGGTTATTACCCCGAAATCATTGATCAGGCCGACATAAAGATTGTCATGACTGTCTGCGAGAACAGACCTGAGAGGAGCTGTTGCAGAGACCGGCGTCAGGGTCCATTCCACTCCGTCAAATGAGAGCAGGCCGTCATTGTTGGCAAAATGGATAAATCCTCTCCTGTCTCCGGCAATTCCCCAATTCTGTGTATCTGCTTTGTATTCCGACTTTGGAAAGTTTCTTACATATGGAATACCCCTGTAATTCTCCTGTGAGAGGGTTACTGTTGAACACAGAAACAGAAGAAGGGTCAGTACTTTGGACATGGTACATAAAATACCCTGTTAATATAGTCATAATATGTCAAAACAGATATGATTTTCAGGTAGCTTCAGGTCTGGTTACCGGTTTCTGTCATTGAAATGTTGTCATTATGCGGCCTCTTTTTTTGGAGGCCGGGACAGGTTGCCGGAGGAATCCTGCATCACTTATTCATCTGTGTGGAGGTCTGCGCTGAAGAAGGCGAGTCCCCCTTCGGCAGTCTCCTTGTAGAGACTGGGGAGATCCCTGCCCGTTTGTTTCATGGTCTGGACCACCCTGTCGAAACTAACCATATGACGGCCGTCAGAGAGCATTGCAAAGGTGTTGTGGGCCAGTGCCCTTGAAGCAGCAAAGACGTTACGTTCAATGCAGGGTATCTGAACCAGGCCTGCTATAGGGTCACAGGTCAGGCCGAGGTGATGCTCAATACCCATTTCTGCAGAGTATTCTATCTGGTAGTTGGTGCCTCCATACAGATGTGTGAGTGCACCTGAAGCCATTGCGCATGCTGTGCCTATCTCACCCTGGCATCCTACCTCGGCTCCTGAGATGGAGGCATTTCGTTTTACAAGCGTACCTATAAGGCCTGCGGTGGCAAGGGCCTTGACTATATCACTGTTTTTGTGACTGTTGAATTGTTTTGAATATTTAAGAACGGCAGGGAGTACGCCGCATGCCCCGCAGGTGGGGGCTGTGACGATGACGCCTCCGCATGCATTCTCCTCACTTACAGCCAGTGCGAATGCATAAAGGGTGGCGCGGGTACGGAATATGTCCCTGAACTGCTGTGCCTTGCGCATGTATGACTTGGCCTTCCGCTGAAGATTGAGCCCACCGGGGATAACACCCTCGGCAGCCAGCCCTCTCTTTATCGCAGTTTCCATGACCGACCATATCTCTCCGAGGTAGTCAAGTATCTCCTTCCCTTCCACCTCAACTACATATTGCCAGAGAGTAATGCCCTTCCTGTCGCAGTAGCCAAGAATATCACTCATGTTTTCATGAGGATAAATGTCATTTGTTTCGTTCTCCCCGCTGTCGTCAACTATCGCACCGCCACCGACGCTGTAGGCCATCCAATCGGAAATAATCCTGCCTGTACCGTCAGATGCTTCGAACTTCATCGCATTTGCATGGCGGGGTTGCACAATTTCCGGATACCATTCAATTGTAAGTCTCCTGGAACCGAAGGTCTTTTCAAGAGCTACGTCTGTAAGGTGGCCCCTGCCGGTGGCTGCAAGACTGCCGTAAAGCAGCACCCTGTATGATGCGGCACCTTCATTCGCGGCAAGGAAACGCTGGGCGGCTCTCACCGGGCCGATTGTATGGCTGGCAGAGGGTCCGCGACCTATGCGGTATATATTTCTTATGGTCTCCATTATGATTCAGCAGATTTGATCAAACCGTTTTGAGCCCGCAAATGTAAAAACAAATTCGGAAAGAGACATTAGCTATAACATTTGTGATATTCGGACTTTTTTACGGGGTTTCCGGAGTGCTGAACCTGGGACTTTGTCTGGACCTGTTCCTGGTTTTCGGCGTTTATCGCTGCTGGTAAAATATCTTATGGCTCTTAAGGTGTATGTATCTGCCGGGAGTACCTGCGGTGATCCCTGAGCTTCAGTCCGGCAAACACAAAACAAGCACCATGCTCCGCGTGGTTCTTTTGGTTTCTCAAAGCTCCTTCTGAAAGCAAGCATTCAACGGGTCTTTTCGAAAACAATAACCCCCTTTCGGGGGTGCTTGTTTTCTTCCTGATAAGTGGAGCTGGCGGGAGTCGAACCCGCGTCCAGGCAAGGCGACCATATGCTTTCTACATGCTTATCCTGCCTTGATTGTCGGGAGTGATGAGGTGACAGGCAACCGGATCACTCCTTATCTCCTTTGATTTCACCGTCAGGCCGGAGAGACCATCAGGCTATCCCTGAGTTGCGTGCGCTTCCTTATCGGGTTGGTACAGGGCCTCACCGCCCGGGAAACGTCTCGCCCCGGCACCTTGTACCGGGGTTAAGCATAATCTGCTTATCAGCAGGTTACGCAGCAAGAGCGTAGTTAGACTCGCCAGTTGTTGTTTTGTGACACAGGTTATAGAGAAGCGTCACCACCCTCTGCATGCTTACATACCACCGCGGCTTGCTGTCAAAACCAGGTCAGCCCCGTAGATAGTCTTTACAACGCAAAATTACTCATTTCTGCTTTGCACTGACAAAAGTACTCGCAAAAATCGGGCCGATTTCTTATCTTCACCCCTGTACTAAAATGATCTGACATGGAAAAGAGAGTGAAGGTAGGGCTCATTCGTGAGACTAAAATTCCGCCGGACAGGAGAGTCCCCCTGACCCCCTCACAGGTGGTTGAGCTGAAGGATATGTACCCGAATGTGGAATTCTATGTCCAGCCGTCAGATATCAGGTGCTTCTCAGACGATGAATACAAATACCTTAAGATACCCATGCGGGAGGATCTCAGCAACTGTGATATCCTGATGGGGGTAAAGGAGGTCGACAAAAGGGTATTCATCCCCGGGAAGACCTACCTTTTCTTTGCCCATGTGGCCAAGAAACAGGAGCATAACCTGGAGATGCTTCGTGAGATACTCCGCCGCAAAGTGAGAGTGATTGACTATGAGTATCTCACAACAGACAAGGGTCAAAGGGTTGTTGCATTCGGCCGCTGGGCCGGCATAGTGGGCGCCTATAATGCCCTGAGAGCCCGAGGCATTAAAACCAACAGGTTCAGACTTAAGCCTGCATACCAGTGCCATGACCTTAGTGAAATGTGGGCCGGGCTGAGACTTATTCAGCTCAAACCCGGGCTCAAGATCCTGGTCACCGGAGAGGGGCGGGTGGCTAATGGCGCCATGGAGACACTCTCCAATTGCAACAACCTGCTTAAGGTTACCCCGGAGGACTTCCTTACCAAAGAATATGATGTACCTGTTGTGTGCCAGGTGGGCCCGCAGCACTATGTCAGGCACCATGACGGCCGCCCGTTCGACTTCAACAATTTCATTCAGCATCCGGAGGATTACCATTCTGATTTCCTGAAATACACGAAAGTGACAGACGTGCTTATCACAGGGCACTTCTGGGATCCAAGGTCACCACTCTTCTTTACCAGGGAGGATGTTGAAAAGCCTGATTTCAGGATTTCGGTCATAGGCGACATCAGCTGCGACATCGGTGGTCCTGTGCCCACCACCCTCAGGGCTACTACCATTGCCGATCCGTTCTTCAGCTACAACAGGATGAAACACTGTGAGGAAGAGGCTTTCAGCAATCCCGACAACATCACCGTGATGTCAATTGACAACCTGCCGGGTGAGCTTCCCCGTGATGCATCGGGTGATTTCGGTAAACAGCTTATTGATCATGTGCTTCATGATCTCTTCAATGGCAATGAATCGCCAATGATCCAGCGTGCCACGATAACTTCAGATGGCCGGCTTGAGCCGCAGTACCGGTACCTTGCCGACTGGGTCTGGCCTGAAGGCGAACAGTTATGATGAGAATAGTGATATGCGGTCCGGCCCATCCATACCGGGGCGGTATCGCTGCATACAATGAGAGACTGGCACAACAGCTGCTGCAAGAGGGTGATGCTGCAGCAATATACACTTTCAGGCTGCAATATCCGTCAATACTGTTCCCCGGGAAGACACAGTATGACCATGGCTATGCACCGGAGGGTGTTCCGATAACCCGTGCCATAAACTCCGTCAATCCGTTTAACTGGTTCACCATAGGATTACGCCTGAGGCGGACACGGCCTGACCTGGTAATAATGCGATACTGGCTTCCCTTCCTGGCTCCGGCGCTGGGATTCATCGCACGGCTGGTAAGAAGCAACCGTGTCACAAAAATCATCACCATCTTTGACAATGTGATTCCGCACGAGAAACATTTTGGCGACCAGATGCTCACCAGGTTCTTTGTGAACAGCATTGACGCAGCACTTGTAATGACCAGGTCGGTGGAGAGTGACCTGAAACAGTTCTCGGAAGAGATACCGTGCATTGTCTCCCCGCACCCCCTGTTTGACAATTACAGCCTTCCGGTCTCCAGGGCAGAAGCCATGGTAAGACTGAAACTTTGTCCCGCTGAGAAGTATATCCTGTTCTTCGGTTTCATCCGGGAATACAAAGGGCTTGACCTGCTGCTCAGGGCAATGGCAGAGAGCTGCGTGCGGGATCTGGGGGTAAAACTCATCGTTGCAGGTGAATTCTATGAGGATGAGAAACCATACTTTGACCTGATACACAGGCTTGACCTTGCCGGGAGGATAATTATCCACTCTCACTTCATCAGCAACGATGAAGTCAGATTTTACTTTTCTGCTGCATCCCTTGTCGTGCAGCCTTACCGCAGCGCCACCCAGAGCGGAGTGACCCAGGTTGCATACCATTTCAACAAACCTATGGTGGTGACCAATGTAGGTGGCCTGGCAGAGATTGTGCCTGATGGTAAGTGTGGTTATGTTGTTGAACCTGACCCGGCTGCCATAGCTGTTGCCATTTGCGATTTCTTCGGTGGTGATGAGGAGAGGTTTGCTAATGGCATTGAGGCTCAGAAGAAGGAATACTCATGGGACAGGCTTACCGGGGCTCTCCGGACACTTGCCAGGGAGGTCCGGAGAATAAGGCAGTAGGCAGCAGGCAGCAGGCAGCAGGCAGCAGGCAGCTGGGTGAAGTCGCTGCCAGTCATTCGGTTGCCGGAAGAATTGTCAACACTGTTGTCCATCCCCCAATCCGGCTCCTATTTTTTTTCCGCTAGGCCCTCTCTTGGCTCTTGCTTCTTGCTTACTGCCTAATCCAATGGCTTATTGCCTGTTTAAATTAAGCTTTTCCCTGACCAGGTAGCGGTTCCTGTCAGGCGCGCGGCGGTTGACCAGTTCCGCAAGGAAACCGGTCAGGAAGAGGAAAGATCCTATTATCATTACTGCCAGTGCAATATAAAAGTACGGACTGTCAGTCACAAGCGGTGCCCTGAGGTCCTGGTAGACAAATACCAGCTTTCGTATACCCAGGTAGGCTGCCATCACGAAACCGGTCAGGAACATCAGGGTTCCCAGAGTCCCGAAGAAGTGCATGGGACTCTTGCTGAACCTGGTTATGAAGCTGATTGTAAGCATGTCAAGGTACCCCTTGAGGAACCTGTCAAGACCATATTTTGTCACCCCGTACTTTCGGGCACGATGCTGAACCACTTTTTCGCCAATGTTCCTGAATCCCGCCTCACGTGCCAGCATGGGTATATACCTGTGCATCTCGCCGTAGACCTCTATGCTTCTCACTACCTCTCCGTCATAGGCCTTGAGCCCGCAGTTGAAGTCGTGCAGCTTAATCCCGGAAAATTTCCTTGCCGTGTAGTTGTAGAGTTTTGAAGTGGTTCGCTTGATGAACGGGTCATATCTCTTTTTCTTCCATCCGGAAACAATATGGAATCCTTCCTCGCGGACCATTCTCACCAGTTCGGGTATCTCGTCAGGACTGTCCTGCAGGTCGGCGTCCATGGTTATTACCACCTCGCCGGATGTGGTTCCGAAGCCTGTCTGCAGCGCTGCCGCCTTGCCATAATTGCGGCGAAAACGAACTCCCCTGATTCGGTTGTTGCCGACAGAGAGACGTTTTACCATCTCCCAGGTCTTGTCAGAACTGCCGTCGTCTATAATAATCAGCTCATAATCAATTGATGACCCGGTGCATACCCTGTCGATCCACTCTGCCAGTTCGGGCAGTGATTCCGCTTCGTTGTAAGCGGGAACTACTACGGAGAGATCCATCTTACTGCTTTGGTTCTTCTTCAACCTCGTCAAGGAGAGGATTGCCTTTCTTCATTACAAAGAGTGATACAATTAATGAAAGTATAAACCCGTACAGTATGCTCATCAAGGTCGCAGAAAGAGTGGTTATCCATGGTTTCACAAACTTCGCCTGCATCTCCATGGCCTGTTCAACGGCTGAATCAGGAAGTCCCCTCTCCAGCATTTTTTGCTCTGCCACCGCAAGGGACTTGTCTATCAGCCCGGGATCAATGAATGAATAGAGCAGATAGATGTATATGGCTGTGATAATGGCTGCGTAGATGTTGATTACCACTCCGGCGCCAACCGACTTGCCGTAGGAGATGTAGCCATTGTTGTAGTGGTCGCGGTAGGAGCGAAGAAGGAAAAACATAACCACAAGCGTAATCATCATACCAGGCCACATGAGCCATGTTTTGAAAGTGAGGTCAAACATGTAGGTTAACACGGAGAACACTACAGAGATCAACCCGAGGATGATACCGTAATTGAGAGTCTCTTTCCAGACAGACCTTTTCTGTTCCATTTCAATGCGTTTTTCAGATTTGAAAACAAATATACTCTATTTGCCGGAATAGGAGATTCAAAGAAACCACGGCCATAGTTTGGCGTATCGCGTAAAAATTACTATTTTTGCACAGGGTAAGTCTCATACGACCAGCTCCCTTTGAACTCCCCCAGGGTCGGAAGGCAGCAAGGGTAGAAGGTTGTAGCGGTGCGATGTGAGTAGCTTACCCTCTTTTTTTTATACCCCTCTCAGCAGAAGTTTATATATTTGCCGTCACTTGTTTAAAGGGATGATTTTAAAGATATATCCGCAGAACCCGAACCCCGATCATATCCGCAGGGTGACATTTGTCCTGGAACAGGGCGGCATTGTCATTTACCCTACTGACACTATCTATGCAATGGGCTGTGACGTAAAGGCTTCCAAAGCCATTGAGAAGATTGCACGGTTCAAGGGGCTCAATCCGGGTAATCCTGACATGTCAATGATTTTTGAGTCGATGAGCCAGCTGTCTGAGTATACAATTATTCACGACAACAATCTTTTCAGGCTTCTGAAGAGAAACCTCCCCGGCCCGTTTACTTTCATAGTACCTGCAAACAACCAGATACCGGCCATGTTCAAACACAGGAAGAAGACGCTTGGTATCAGAATCCCTGACAACAGCATAACCATGGCCATAGTGCGTGACCTGGGCCGCCCGCTGATGACAACTTCAATCCATGAGGATGATGAGATCATTGAATATATAACAGACCCGGAGCTGATTCACGAAAAGTATGATGATTTTGCCGACATGGTGGTTGACGGGGGCTTCGGCAGCAATGAACCCTCAACGGTTGTAGACTGCACCGGGCCGGAACCGGTCATCCTGAGGCAGGGGATGGGAGTACTGGAATACTGAGAATCTGCTGCTTCTAATGGCGACCGCCGCTGAAAAACCTGTTCAGCTTGTCAAATGCAGTGGGCAGTGCAAAAACAACAACCTTGTCATTGGCCTGGATCAGGGTGTCCCCCGTGGCGATATATGGCTTGTAATTACGTATGCCTCCGCCGACGATTGCGTCTTTGGGGAAGTCTATCAGTTTCAGCGGTCCGTCAGTGATACGCGCATTTTCCGGGACATTGTATTCTATCACCTCGGCATCAGTACCCGTCATCATCTTGACCTGGGTCACGTTGGGATTCATGGTGTGTCTGAAGATACGGCTCGCAGTGGCGATCTTCTTGTTGATGATGGTATCTATGCCTGAATTCTCAGCCAGGTTAATGTATTCCATGTTCTCAACTTCGGCAATGGTCTTCATCACACCTATCTTCTTTGCCAGGAGACAGGCGAGGATATTCGTTTCAGAATTACCTGTCACGGCCACGAAAGCATCCATATGCTGCAGACCCTCTTCAGCCAGCAGCTCTCCGTCGCGGCCGTCGCCGTTGATAACCAGGGTCTCCTCAAGCGCTTCCGCCAGGTCACGGCATTTCTCCATACTAATATCAATCAGCTTTACCTGGCAGTCATGCTGGAGCTTGAGAGCAATATGCCTGCCGATGCGGCTTCCGCCGAGTATCATTATGCTTTTAGCCTGTACGTTTTTTTTGCCTGAAAACTTCATCAGGTCGGATATGCCGTCACGTGTTGAGATCACGAAGGCGAGATCGCCCTCCCGGAATTCCTCCTTCCCCCTGGGAATGATTGTTTTTTCGTTCCTCTTGATAGCCACAGCCCGGTATTTGATTGATCCCAGGGCATGAGCCACCTCCTCCAGGGTACGGTTCAGCACCGGTGCGTTTTTCTCAAGCTTCTGAACATAGAGTGAAAGGAGCCCTCCCGCAAAGTCCATGAATTCAGTTGTGCCTGTCTCCTTGAGAAGGCTTATGACTTCCTTTGCCGCAATCAGCTCCGGATAGATAAGATGATCAATGCCCATCTCACGGAAGAATTCCTTGTTGTTCCGTTCGAGGTACTCCATGTTGTCAATGCGGGCAATAACCTTTTTGGCGCCCAGCTTCTTGGCAAGTATGGCCGCCGTGATGTTTGTGTCCTCATAATGCGCAACTGCGATGAAGAGGTCGGTGTTTTTCTTTATTGCCTCCTTGAGGATGTTGATCGATGTGGCTGATCCCTCATAGGTAAGTACGTCGATGGAGGCATCAACAGGCTTCAGTCGTTCCACCTCAGAGTCAATAAGGATAATCTCGTGTTCGCTCTGCGAAAGCATCTTCGCAAGATGTGTTCCCACTTCCCCTGCACCTGCAATTACTATTCTCATGTTTAACGGGTAAAAACAGGGCAAAGTTATACAAAAGAAACGTTAACCGGGGTCAATAATCACAATCTTTAACCCCCGGGTGTCTGCATGTTTTCGTATTTCGGGGGGAATGGCCTTCCCGGCTGATGGTACCAGCAGATGCCTCCCATACTGCCTTACGGTCAGTTTGTCTCCCCTGATGTTGTAAGTTACAAACCTGTCGTGACGCATCTCCTGTCCCAGTTTGACGATGTTAAAGACAATCAGCATTGTTGCCGCCACAAGCAACGGTCTGATGGTAATCCGCGGTGTACGCAGCAGGGCAGCAAGCATGAGCGCCGAGGAGATGGTAAGCATAACTGTCTCACCGGCAGACATGCCGATGCCAGTGATCACACCCTTGTCTGCTGAGCTGATGATCCCGGTGAAACCCAGGGTGAAGGCAGCCAGATGGTCAAGCAGCATCGCGAGAAACGATGCGGCAGGAGGAAACGGTGAGACGATTAGCAGAGCCATTGCAAGAAGCAGTACCACGAAGGAGATGGGTATCACTATTATATTGGTTACAAGAAACAGCAACGGGAAGATATTGAAGAGCCTGACGGATAGCGCCAGCGTGCCGGCCTGAGCCGCAAGTGAGACAGCCGTCATCTGCCACAGATAGTCAAGGATCCGGTTCCTCGTCCTGATAAGCCTGTAAAGAGGTGCATAGAAGGCTATTATGAATGCCACGGCGAGATAGGAGAGTTGGAAGCCGGCTTCAAAGATCACCCCGGGGTGGGCGGCAATGATAATGAATGCTGAAGCAAACAGGTTGTTCATCGCTGCAGCCGGCCTGCCGAGAACGTTCCCTGCCTGTAAAAAGGTAAACATAATGGTTGCCCTCAGCACTGAAGGTGAAAGGCCGGTGATGAAGGCAAAACCCCAGAGCACAGGCACTATAACAAGCGGCCTTACCCGCCTGAGTTTTCCTCTCAGGAAGAAGAGTAACCACGAAAGAGCCATACTTATCATGCCTACATGAAGTCCTGACACTGCCATTATATGCATCGCTCCTGACCTGGAGAAGGAAGTCAGCCTCTCCTTCTCGAGTAACTCCTTGTCACCTATTGTAAGCGCCATGATGAGACCGAGTTCTTCGCCCCTCAGACCGGCACGGCTGAAGGTATCAGTCATCCTTCTTGCCGTGATCAGAGAGCTCTCACGTACTGACCGTCTTTTGCCGGGACTGAAACCGGTGATGTCTGCGGCCCTGAAGAAGGCCATATACCTTATACCCTGCCCTTCAAGGTAACGAGTGTGGTTGAACTCACACGGGTTTCCGTTGTTCGTGACTCTGACGGGCCTGACGTTCACCTTCAGCAGGTCTCCGGGTTTCCAGCGGGAGGGGAGGGTATCAGTCATGAACCACAGCAGCATGGAGCCGTGAGGGCAGCTGACGGAATCACCAGAATCCACGGATAAAATCCTTCCTTTTACTGAACATCCGGCGTTGCCCCTGTCAGGGTAACCAGAGAGACGCAGTGTGACCTCCTGTGTGCCGGTGCCAAGCTGACCCGGGCGGCGCCGTTCAGCATTGAGCGCCAGGTATCCTGATGACAAAAGGAAAACCATTAGTACAGCCCCGAAAAAGGTATCATCAAGATGCGTGCGGTGAAACAGACGAACCGTCATCAGAGCCAGGGCAATACATGCCAGGATGACAATGAAATCACTGATATCCGGCAGATATTCTGCCATGATCACACCGGCACATAACGGCACGGTAAGCCTCAGGAAAGGAATTTCCCTGAATTGCACGGGTCAGCAGCTTTTGACCCATGTAAGTTAAGAAATTCATGAATACGGGGCAACAGCTTCTTGATCACTTACCGTTGGGAAGCACTGTCCGGTAACTGGCTTCAAATTTTCCCTTGCTGATGTCATTGAGTTTGCCTTTGATAAGGCGGCGGCGAAGAGGACTGAGTCTGTCGGGGAAAAGGACACCGTCAAGATGATCATACTCGTGCAGTATCACCCTTGCCTTATAGCCCGAGTAAAAATCATCATGGAAGTTCCATTGCCGGTCATAATACCTGATACGTATCTCTGACTCACGGTCAACCTCCTCGTGAAGCCCGGGGAGGCTTAGGCATCCCTCGTTCATGGGAACAATCAAACCCTTACGCTCGACCACCTGCGGATTGATGAATGCCATTTTAAAGTCTTTCATTTCCGGGTGATCCTCTGCCAGCGGCTCACCATCAACCACGAAGATCCTGATTGATTTTCCGATTTGTGGCGCTGCAAGGCCAAGGCCATCAGACTTGTACATTGTTTCGAACATGTCTTCGATGAACCTGTCAAGGTCAGGAAAGTCACGGTTTATATCCTGTGCTACCTTTCGCAGTACCGGGTGTCCGTATACGTAGATCGGATATGTCATCTTCTTTTTTGATTTTATCTTTTGTTCTCCATGGCCCTGAGCCATGACTGGAGGATAATTGAGGCGCTGATGCGGTCAGTCATAGCCTTGTCACGCCTGCCGCTTCTGCTTACTCCACCGTCAATCATCGCCTGCATTGCCATCTGTGATGTGAAGCGCTCATCAGCGAGGTGCAGGGGGGTTTCCGGAAAAATCTTCCTGAACCTGGCGATGAACGGATCGATGTATTTTACGCTTTCACTGGGCATATTGTTCATGGTGACCGGGTAGCCGATCACCACATCAGTGATGTTCTCACGTGGAATATAATCACGGAGGAATGCTTCAAGACCGGCTGAAGGAACAGTAACAAGGGGAGAGGCAATGATCCGCATCGGGTCTGTGACCGCCAGCCCGCATCTTTTTCTTCCGTAGTCTATTGCCAGTGCTCTGCCCATTTGCGTATTTCCCTGACCTTATTATTTGTCATCAATATCCGGCACAAAGTTACCTTTTTCCCCTCAAAAAAAGAAGAGAGCCGGGCGATGCCGGCTCTCGTTCATAATATATAACAGCTTTATTCTGTTTTGTTTTCAGCTTCTGCAGTTACTTCTCCGAACTGCATTTCAGAAAGACGCTTATAGGTATTGTATCTCCATCTTGCGTTTTCCTCAGCCTGTTTGAAGAGTACGTCAGCTTCGCCCGGGAAGTCCTTCAGGAGTGATGTGTAACGCACTTCTGACCTGAGGAAATCCTGGAATTTGCTCCAGTCGGGTTCCTTCGAGTCAAGCTGGAACGGGTTCTTCCCTTCTGCCTCAAGGCGCGGGTCATACCTGTAGTTATGCCAGTATCCTGATGTCACTGCATCCTCTGCCTGCTGCTGGGTTTTCCCCATGCCGTTACGGAGGCCGTGGTTGATACAGGGTGAGTAGGCAATTATGAGTGACGGCCCCGAATACTCTTCGGCTTCACGGATTGCCTTGAAGTACTGGTTCTGGCTGGCACCCATCGAAACCTGTGCCACATAGACATAACCGTAAGTCATTGCCATCTGTCCGAGGTCCTTCTTGCGGATCTTTTTGCCGGAGGCAGCGAATTTGGCAACGGCGCCTGCCGGGGTTGACTTGGATGCCTGTCCTCCGGTGTTGGAGTAGACTTCTGTGTCAAGGACAAGGACGTTGATGTTTTCGCCTGAAGCAAGAACGTGGTCAAGGCCGCCGTAACCAATGTCATATGCCCATCCGTCACCGCCGAATACCCAGAATGATTTCTTGACCAGGTATTCCTTCAGGGAAAGGATCTCTCCGCAGACGGGAGATTTGTCTTTTTCACATGCTGCTATTACCTTTTCCGCAACAACACGGGTGACTTTGGAGTTCTCCTTTTCTGCTATCCATTCATTGAAGGCTGCCACTGTTTCCGGTGCCAGTCCGCTGCCCAGGCTCTCCTTCATCAGTCGCTCAATGCGGTCTCTGATCTGGTTGGAGCCGAGCATCAGGCCGAAGCCGTACTCTGCGTTGTCTTCGAAGAGTGAATTTGCCCATGCCGGTCCGTGACCGTTCTTATTGGTGGTGTAGGGCATTGAGGGAGCCGAGCCGCCGTATATTGATGAACATCCGGTGGCATTTGCGATGACCATACGGTCACCGTAGAGCTGGGTGATAGCCTTGATATATGGTGTCTCGCCGCAACCTGCGCAAGCTCCTGAGAACTCGAACAGCGGTTGTGCAAACTGTGAGTTCTTGACATTGGTGTACTTGTCAACAACATTTTCCTTGTATCCTACCTGCTCATGCATGTATGTCCATCTTTCTGCCTGGTCAAGCTGCGTCTCAAGGGGCTTCATGATGAGAGCCTTTTCCTTTGACGGGCATACATCGGCGCAGTTGCCGCATCCGGTACAGTCATATACGCTTACCTGGATCCTGAATTTATGGCTCTTGGTGTTGCCGATACCCTGTTTTGCAGTAGTTCCGGCCGGAGCAGCTGCCAGTTCCTCATCAGTCAGAAGGAAGGGACGTATGGCAGCATGGGGGCATACATACGAACACTGGTTGCACTGGATGCACTTCTCCATCTGCCACTCGGGAACGTTGACGGCAATACCCCGCTTCTCATATGCTGATGTACCTGCCGGGAAAGTGCCGTCTTCACGGCCGACAAATGCACTTACGGGAAGATCATCGCCCCTGAGACCGTTGATGACATCAACCACCTCACGGATGAATTCAGGCTTGCCTGACTCATCTTTAACAGCCTGAACCTTGATATTGGCCCATTCAGCCGGTATTTCAACCTTTGTAACATCTCCGCCACGGTCAATGGCATCATTGTTCATCTTGACAATATTCTCGCCCTTCTTGCCGTAAGCCTTGATAACAGCATGTTTCATCTCATCAACGGCAAGCTTGTACGGAATAACTTCCGATACCTTGAAGAAGGCGCTCTGCATGATGGTGTTTGTACGGGTGCCGAGCCCTAGTTCATCAGCAATGCTTGTCGCATTGATGATATAGAAGTTGATATTGTTTTCTGCCATGTACTTCTTCATGTGATCAGGCAGCTTTGTCTTCGTCTCTTCTGCATCCCATATTGAGTTCAGAAGGAAAGTACCACCCTTCTTGAGACCTCTCAGCATATCATACTTGTCGAGGTATGACGGAACGTGACAGGCAACGAAGTCAGGTGTGTTGACAAGATAGGGTGAACGGATCGGATGATCACCGAAACGGAGATGTGAGGTTGTCACACCGCCTGATTTCTTTGAGTCATATGCGAAGTAAGCCTGGCAGTATTTATCAGTCGTTTCACCGATTATCTTGATTGAATTCTTGTTTGCTCCGACTGTCCCATCAGCGCCGATGCCATAGAACTTGGCAGAATAGGTACCCTTGTGGCTGACGTTGATCTCCGGAAGGAGAGGCAGCGACCTGAATGTGACATCATCAACTATGCCAACCGTGAACTTGTTCATCGGCTTTTCCTTCTTCATGTTCTCGAAGACTGAGATTATCTGAGCAGGAGTGGTGTCTTTTGAGCTGAGCCCGTACCGTCCGCCGATGATCATTGGCTGTACTGAATGTCCGTAGAACACATCCCTGACATCAAGATAGAGAGGATCACCGGTTGCTCCCGGTTCCTTGGTACGGTCAAGAACGGTGATGCGCTTCACGTTTTTCGGCAGGACATTGAACAGGTATTTTGCGGAGAAGGGTCTGTACAGGTGAACGCTGATCAGCCCGGTCTTCTCTCCTTTTGTTTCCGCCAGGTAGTCAATCACCTCCTTTATGGTCTCAGTGACGGATCCCATTGCAATGATAATGTTCTCGGCATCAGGTGCACCATAGTAGGTAAAGGGCTTGTAGGTACGGCCGGTGACAGCTGAGATCTTCTCCATGTATTCATTGACAGTATCGTCAAGATTGGTGTAGAAGGGGTTTGATGCCTCCTTTGCCTGAAAGAATATATCAGGGTTTTGTGCAGTACCTCTTGTTACCGGTTTTCCGGGGTTGAGAGCCCTGTCACGGAAAGCTGTCAGTGCATCCTGATCAACCAGTTTCTTCATAACCTCAATGTCCATCTCTTCGATCTTCTGGATTTCATGTGATGAACGGAAGCCGTCAAAGAAATGGAGGAAGGGAACCCTTGATTTGATGGCTGCCAGGTGTGCCACGCCGGCGAGATCCATTATCTCCTGGATACTGCCGGTGGCTAGCAGGCCGAAGCCTGTCTGGCGTGTCGCGTAGATGTCGCTGTGGTCTCCGAAGATCGAGAGTGCATGAGCTGCCACTGTCCGGGCACTGACGTGAAAAACACCGGGAAGAAGCTCTCCGGCAATCTTATACATGTTTGGGATCATGAGAAGAAGTCCCTGCGATGCGGTGAACGTTGTTGTCAGGGCACCTGACTGAAGTGAACCGTGTACTGCCCCTGCAGCACCGGCTTCACTCTGCATCTCAACAACCTTTACCTCTTCACCGAACATGTTCTTCAGCCCGTGAGCTGCCCACTCATCGACATACTCTGCCATGGTGGATGAAGGGGTAATGGGATAGATGCAGGCCACCTCGCTGAACATATAGGCGATGTGCGATGCTGCCTGGTTGCCGTCACAAGTGATGAATTTTTTTGTTGCCATTTCTGATTATAAGTAATTATTGATCAAATAACCTTTAAAAAATTAAACTGCAAAGGTACTCATTTTTATGAACATTTCTACTGGCTGTTCATCGAAATGAGGAACTCCTCGTTGGAGCGGGTCTGAGTGATACGGTCACGCAGGAATTCCATGGCTTCAACCGAATTCATGTCAGTGAGATAGTTGCGGAGTATCCATATCTTGTTGAGCATGTTCTTCTCAAGAAGCAGGTCTTCACGCCTTGTACTTGAAGCCGGTATGTCAATTGACGGGAAGATCCTCCTGTTTGACAGTTTGCGGTCAAGCTGCAGTTCCATGTTACCGGTACCCTTGAACTCTTCAAAAATCACATCGTCCATCTTTGAACCTGTGTCTGTGAGGGCGGTGGCTATAATGGTCAGTGATCCGCCGTTTTCAATGTTTCTTGCTGCCCCGAAGAACCGTTTCGGCTTATGAAGTGCGTTTGAATCCACACCACCCGACAGCACCTTTCCTGATGCAGGGGCGATGGTGTTGAATGCCCTGGCCAGGCGTGTGATTGAGTCAAGAAGAATTACCACGTCATGACCGCACTCAACAAGCCTTTTGGCTTTTTCCTGCACTATGGTTGCTATCCGCACGTGCCGCTCGGCAGGCTCATCAAAGGTGGAGGCAATCACCTCCGCATTTACGTTCCTTGCCATCTCGGTCACCTCTTCCGGACGCTCGTCAATGAGAAGGATCATCAGGTAGACCTCCGGGTGGAATTTGGCAATCGCATTGGCAATATCCTGAAGCAGGATAGTCTTACCGGTCTTGGGCTGGGCTACAATCAGTCCGCGCTGACCCTTGCCTATCGGGCAGAACATGTCTACGATGCGTACTGAGAGGTTTCCTTCACCGGGACGGCAGAGTGTGAACTTCTCATTCGGAAAGAGGGGAGTAAGGTAATCAAACGGAACCCTGTCACGTATGTAATCAGGTGTACGGCCGTTTATCTCTTCAACTTTTATCAGTGGGAAATATTTTTCTCCTTCGCGCGGAGGACGTATGGTACCCCTGATGGTATCACCCGTCTTGAGCCCGAAGAGCTTTATCTGCGACTGTGATACGTAGATGTCATCCGGTGAGCTGAGGTAGTTGTAGTCCGGTGAGCGGAGGAAACCGTAGCCGTCAGGCATGATCTCAAGTACGCCGGTATTGGCAACAATGCCTTCGAAGTCATAGGCCCGTTCCTTTTTCTCCTCCCTGACAGGTTCATGCACTTCAGGCTGGGGTACAGACATCTCCGGTGTGGAAGGCGGTATTATCACACCGTTTTCCGGTGCTGCTGCCTCACCGATCAGCCCGGCTTCGCTGTCAGCCTCTGCAAACCTCAGGATATCAGGTTCACTTTCAGATACCGTTTCAGCTGCGAAAAGGAGCTTGTCTGGTGCTGGTTGCGGATTCGGTTCCTGTAAACCATGGTCACGCTGCTGCTGTGAGAGCGACGGTGCAGGCTCACCCTGCTGAGATGCAGGGGGCTGATTGCGCTGACGGTCTCCTTCAGGCCTGTACGGACCCTGCTGGTCATTCCGGAAGGTGCGCGGCCTTCTGTCACGGTTTTGCTGCCATTGCTGGTGCCGGGGTTGCTGCCCCTGCTGTTGTCCCTGCTGCTGCTGTGGCTGGCCCTGTCCCTGCTGTTGTCCCTGCTGCTGTGGCTGGCCCTGTCCCTGCTGTTGTCCCTGCTGCTGCTGTGGCTGGCCCTGTCCCTGCTGTTGTCCCTGCTGCTGTGGCTGGCCCTGTCCCTGCTGTTGTCCCTGGCCCTGACCCTGGTGACCCGGGGTTTGCGACCTTCCCTGCTGTTGCTGCTGGCCCTGGTGCTGTTTCTTCTTATGCTGCTTCTGTTGCTGACCCTGACCCTGACCCTGGCCCTGCTGCCTCTGCTGCTGCTGCTGCTGCTGTGGCTGCTGCCGCTGGTCTCTCTGCTGCTGACCTGACCTCTCGGGCTGCTTTTGTTTCTGCTGCTGTCCTTGTCGCTCCTGTTTACGGTCTGACGACTGGTTTTCAATTTTGCCCGTCTTGCGTGTTTCAGCTGCGTCAATAGCCTGCTGGTCAAGGATCTTATATATGAGATCCTGTTTTTTGAGTAGTTCTACTCTCTTAATTTTGAGCTGCTTAGCTATCTCCCTCAATTCGGGAACAAGCATCTCGCTCAGTTCAAGAATATCATGCATGTCGTAAAATTGTGTAGAAAATTAATTTCGATAATGTTTGGTGAAAGTGGAGAATTTGAATCAGTCCCTCCGACAGAGTAAATGACTCGTGTCATTATTCCGATGCAATTTTAATCAATAATTGGTTAATATACAAATTACAAGGTCAAAAATATGGATTGCGGTGCTTTTTCCATCTTTTGAAGAGTAATCATTAAGCCGGCTTCGGGGGCTTGATTGTGAAAATATGCACAGAACTTGTTTTTTTGAGAAAGTTTTACTAAAATTGTAGGCTTTTGCTTAAGGAAACGGTTGTAAGCTTTCTAATTTATTGTCAATGCGTCAGTTAAAAATCACCAAGCAGGTCACAAACCGTGATACCCCGTCTCTTGACAAGTATCTTCAGGAGATAGGTAAGGTTGAGCTGATCACACCTGATGAGGAGGTTTCGCTTGCGAGGCGTATCCGGTCCGGTGATCATGACGCACTGGCGCGGCTTGTAAAGGCCAACCTGAGATTTGTTGTTTCGGTTGCAAAGCAATATCAGAATCAGGGTATGACTCTTCCTGACCTTATCAATGAAGGCAACCTTGGACTGATAAAAGCAGCCCAGAGGTTTGACGAGACCAGGGGTTTCAAGTTCATTTCCTATGCCGTATGGTGGATCAGGCAGGCTATACTGCAGTCGCTTGCCGAGCAGGCAAGGATAGTAAGGCTTCCCGTAAACAAGATCGGGTCTATCAACCGGATAAACAAGGCATACTCAAAGCTTGAACAGGAGTTTGAGCGTGAGCCGTCAGCCCAGGAGATTGCAGACCTTCTTGAGATAGCTCCTGAGGATGTAAAGGAGGCTATACGCACCAACGGACGCACACTCAGCATGGATGCACCTATCAGCTCGGAAGAGGACAACAACATGTACGACGTGATGCAGAATGAAGATACTCCCAGTCCTGACCGCAACCTTATCAATGAATCACTCTCATACGAGATCGAAAAAGCCCTGAACACCCTTTCTCCGCGTGAAGCACGCGTGCTGAAGCTTTATTTCGGCATCGGCATGAAACATCCTTTTACCCTGGAGGAGATAGGAGAAGAGCTTAAGCTTACACGCGAACGTGTCAGGCAGATAAAGGAGAAAGCAATCAAACGAATTCAGTTCACCACCCGTTGCCGTATACTGAAATCTTACCTGGGGTGATGATAATTCCATTATTTATCCGGTTATGAGCCATCTTGTTGCACCTTCACTTCTTGCTGCTGATTTTGCCAACCTCGCATCCGAGGTGGAGATGATAAATGACAGTGAGGCTGACTGGCTTCACCTTGACATCATGGACGGCCTGTTTGTGCCCAATATCTCCTTCGGTTTCCCGGTGATGGAAGCGGTCCGTGATCTCTCCATGAAGCCTCTTGATGTGCATCTGATGATAGTTGACCCTGACAGGTATCTTGAACGGTTCAGGGAGGCCGGAGCCTCGAATCTCACCGTGCATTATGAAGCATGCCATAACCTTCACCGAACTGTAACGGAGATACGAAGGCTGGGCATGAAGGCAGGGGTGACCCTCAATCCTCATTCACCGGTGATCCTGCTGAAGGATATACTCCCGTACATTGACATGGTTCTGCTTATGACCGTCAATCCGGGATATGGAGGACAGGCCTTTATACCGGGCAGCATAAACAAGATTGGAGAGCTGCGAAGCATGATAGATGACGGAGGGCATGACGTGATGATTGAGGTGGATGGCGGCATCGATCTTCACAATGCACCGGTGCTTGTCCATGCCGGGGTCGACGTGCTTGTGGCCGGGAATACTGTATTCTCCGCATCAAACCCTGCAGAGGTAATCCGGAGGCTGAAGGAGCCTGTCTGAAGGCGTTTCCCCTTGCGGAAATCTGCAGTCACCCGCACCGCACAGGCCGGGTTATTCAGTCAGCTGTTCTTCGATCCAGGAGAAAATCAGCTTCTCCCGTGAAGCATCAAACCAGTTGATTTCTCTGTCCCTGTTCCACCAGGTTAGTTGTTTTCGGGCGTAACGCCTGGTATTTCTCTTTATCAGCATGACAGCCTGTTCACGTGTCAAATCTCCGTCAAACCATCTGAACATCTCACGATAGCCGACCGTGTTCAGTGCATTCAGGCCCCTGTAATCCCTCAGGGAATAGGCCTCCTGCTCAAGACCTTCCTCCATCATCCTGTCAACCCGCAAGTCTATCCTGCGGTATAACTCTCCCCTGTCACGGGTCAGCCCTGCCCTGATAATCCTGAAATCACGCTGTTTAACAGGAGCGGTGAGGAAAGAGGAGTATGGTCTGCCGGTACTTTCAGTTATCTCCAGCGCCCGGAGCAGGCGTCTGGGATTGCGGAGATCAACCCTGGCATAGTATTCCGGATCAAGGAATTTCAGGGCGATACGTAATCCTTCAATACCTTCACTTGCGTACATTTCAGTATATTTCTGCCTGATGGCAGGATCAGTGTCAGGAATGTCATCCATACCCCTGCATACGGCATCCATATAAAGCATCGATCCCCCGGTCATTATTGCCACAGGATTCTTTTCGAAAAGTAAAGGGAGAAGCGTCATAACATCCCTCTCATAGAGGCTGATGCTGTAGTAATCTGTAACAGAGAGAAATCCTATGAAATGATGCTTTGCCCTTGAGAGCTCCTCCCCTGACGGGGCGGCAGTTCCTATTTTCATCTCACGGTAGAATTGCCTTGAATCACATGAAATGATATCACAACCAAGTCTGCTGGCCAGCTCTGTGGCAAAGCCGGTCTTCCCGACACCGGTGGGGCCGGGAATGACTATAAGGGTATTTTTCATCGGATAAACCGAGGGGAGAGTTTAATCCTCTTCCTCCTCTTCCATGTTTTCGATGTTGTCGAATTCCGACAGATCCTCCTCGTCTTCGCCCTCGAAGAAGATTTCATCGTCAACAACATCACTGTCAACACCGTCATCATCTTCATCATCGGTGACGACGAGGTTATTGTATTTCTTTCGTGCCACACCACCGAAGGTAACCTGTTTCGGGGGTAACCCTTTGGAGTTGATGCAAACAGGATATTCCTTGTCGTCCTCTTCCCTGAACTCGCCTACATATTCCACGAAGAGGGCCCTGTCATTGAAAAAGTCAAAAACATAGAGGAGTTTCTGATTCTTGCGGAAAATTACCTCTTCGAGAACGGCGTTCTCCATGGTGGATGAACCGGCACCCATGTCAAACAGGGTGAATTCTTCCTCTTTCTCCCAGCTTTCCGTAGCCATAAAGAAGGAAGCTATCTGCGACCTGTCAAACTCCAGCTCATCCTGCAATGCATTATGAAAATCGAACAAACTGTGACTGTCGAGAAACTCAAACTCCCTTACAAACGCCTCATCCTCATCAGATAATACCACAAATCTGTATACCATGATACTCACTTTTTCAACCTGTGCAATTTAATATTTTTTATATATAGATTCACTGCACCTCATTTTTTTTTAAGAGGAAGCTTATTGTGTCCGTATTGTCTGCATAATCCCATAATTCGGGCTGTTGCGTCGTGCCGAAAGGGAGATGGCCATGCCCGGCGATGCACTGCAGAAGGTTATCTTTCATCGGGGTGGTTATTGATGGCTCCCTTCCCGTTCTGTAATATTCATAATTGATCACGGCCATTGGCGGGGTAAGGGAAGGTGATTCCCTCAGCAAGACAAATCCGCCGTCGGTGAAATGCTCACGGTTAACCATCATGACAGCCCGATGGTGATCATAGTTGACATGATACTTGTAGTGGGAGCGCAGATTCGCGAAACGCCTCCATGCCGGAAGGAGGGAAGCCGGGTCATATCCTTCGGGCAGGTATAGTTTGGATACGTTCCGGCATCCGAGTCCGAAATATGAGAATATGTCATCACCCAGTCTTTCAAGTTCCTCATCACTCTCGGTACCGTCAAGTATTGCAATGCTGTTGCGGTTATGCCTGATAATTGCAGGAACTTTCCTGAAGTAGTATTCAAAGTACCTTGATGTGTTGTTGCTTCCCGTGGCAATTACCATATCGAATCCTTCAAGCCTTTCTGTGGTCACTGAGATGAGGGTGGCAAAAGCGGGTTCAATTTCAGAAAGTGTTCCGGCCACTGCTCTCATCAGCAGTTCATCCCTGGTGCTCAGCCTGGCCTGAATCCTGTTACCGGTAATGAGCACGCAAAGCATATCATGGAATCCGACCATGGGTATGTTTCCTGCCATCACCACCCCTGCAGTCACCGGCTCTCTCTCTTCCTGCAATCCAGGATAAGCCGACAGCCATTTTTTGAGTTTTTCCCTGGTCAGGGTGTTGCCGGTGGAAAGGAGTGCACGCCTGACGTTATCAGGAGTAAACCAGGGATTGGTAAGATGAACCGTCTCAATGAGCCCTGAGAAACGGCCAGCCGGGCCTGTGGCAGACCCAGCCGCACCCTCACGCATCACGAAGCCCAGCTCAGCAAATGCTTCAATGGCTCGTTCGATGGTTATACAGCCAGCTTTCACACGGGCAAAGGTAAAAAATGTAACCACAAATAAAGAAAAGATGTATCTTAGTTCCTTAATACAATCCGGAGGAAGTATCGTGAGGGGATTAACGCTATTCTGGGAGAACATCAGGGTTGCTTTCAAGGCAATCAGGTCAAACCGGGTGCGGGCAGCGCTTACAATGGCCATCATCGCTTTCGGCATCATGGCACTTGTCGGGATTCTTACAGCCATTGACGGACTGAAGAGCACCCTGACAGAACAGTTTACAATGATGGGAGCCAACTCCTTCTCAATTACCTCCAGGTCGATGCGGGTAACCATTGGCGGACAGCATATCAGAACCAAAAACCATTCTCATATCACCTACAGGGAAGCACAGGAATTCAAGCAAAGATTCCGCGAACCGGCATGGGTATCAGTCTCCTTCAATGCTTCAGGACTGGCAGAATACCGGTTCGGCAGCAAGAAGACCAATCCGAACATCACGGTCATCGGCGCGGATGAAAATTACATGACAATAGCCGGACAGGAGCTGGAATCGGGTCGCAATTTCTCACAGGAGGACCTGGCAGGCAGCAGGCACGTTGTGATCATCGGACAGGATATTGTGAAGTTCCTCTTTCCAGGAGTTGACCCGGTAGGTAAGGAGATAAGCCTTCCGGGGCTTAAGCTTACCGTTATCGGGGTGATAAAAAGCATGGGTGCCAGCATGATGGGGAGTGACCAGCTGACCATCATACCTATAACCACTGCCAGGCAGTACTTCTCAAGGCCCAACATAACATATAATATAGGTGTTATGCCCCAGAAATCTGTCAGCCTTGACATGATGACCAGCGAGGCGGAAGGAGTCTTCCGCATCGTCCGTAACCTTGACCCGCGGGATGAGTCGGATTTTAATATCCAGAAAAGCGACTCAATAATTGAGATGCTGATGGAGAACATCAAGTATGTCACTCTTGCCGCTACCATAATAGGTCTGATCACCCTGTTCGGGGCTGCGGTGGGTCTGATGAATATCATGCTGGTCTCAGTCACCGAACGTACCCGGGAAATAGGGGTAAGGAAAGCCCTCGGCGCTCGCAAATCGGTGATAAGACAGCAATTTCTTTACGAGTCGGTCATCATAGGGCAAATGGGAGGTCTGCTTGGTATCCTGGCAGGAATACTGATGGGCAACCTGGTATCACTCGGAATGGGTTCCAGTTTTACGGTTCCCTGGGTGTGGGTGACAGGAGGAGTACTCGCCTGCTTTATCGTAGGTATTGCCTCTGGCTACTTCCCGGCTGTCAAGGCTTCCGCTGTTGACCCCATTGAGGCACTGCGTTATGAATGAGTGAAGTCTCTGCTGACAAATCTTAATGTACTGAAGAAGGAGAGATAGAGATGAGCATAGAGATAATCCAGGCAGGATCAGTCAACGTACCAAGGATCACCTATGACCAGGAGGAAGATGTTCTGAGCATCACCGGCCGGTCTATTGCAGAGCGGCCCGATATAATATACATTCCGCTTGAGGAGTGGATAAGGTCTCACCTTGAACGTTTCACCCAGCTGAGAATCGTTATTTTCCTTGAGTATATCAACAGCGGTTCCTCAAAGGCGCTTCGCGATGTTCTCAGGATGATTAGCAGCTACAGGGCTCCGCGTTACAGGATTCGCATCACATGGCTCTATGAGGAGGATGATGAGGCAATGCACGAACTGGGGGAGCACTACCGCGATTCTGCCGGGATAAACATGGATGTTCAGATGGTGCTGTAGGTACCGTCAGTCATCCCTTCCCCTTCTGCTCCCTTAAGGTACCGCCGTATTCAAAAGCAGGAGGCTGCCCTCTTCCGGGACAGCCTCCGTCATAATTTGATACCTGATTATATTCAGACCGGCACTGCCTAAAGCATCTTGCCCATCATCTCGATGAGGTCTACGCACCTTGCTGAATAACCCCATTCATTGTCATACCATGCAAGTACCTTGATCATCGTACCATTCACCATTGTGCTCTGGGCATCAAATATCGATGAGGCAGGATTGTGGATCACATCAACCGATACAATCTCGTCCTCGGTATACTCAAGGATACCTTTCATCGGACCTTCGGCAGCCTTTTTGACAGCTGCATTGATCTCCTCCTTCGTTGCTGCCTTCTTAAGAACAGCCACGAGGTCAACGAGTGAACCGGTGGGAGTCGGGACCCTCACGGAAATGCCGTCAAGCTTGCCTTTCAGTTCAGGTATTACCTTGCCAACAGATTTTGCAGCACCGGTAGTGGTTGGTATCTGGGAGAGAGCGGCTGATCTGGCCCTGCGTAGATCCTTGTGCGGCAGGTCAAGGATACGCTGGTCATTGGTGTATGAGTGAATGGTGGTCATGTAACCGATTTCGAGGCCGAAATTGTCATTGAGAACCTTGGCTATCGGAGCAAGACAGTTAGTGGTGCATGATGCATTGGATACGCAGCTGTGCTCTGGCTTAAGGATGTCATCATTGACACCTACAACTATCATTGCATCAATGGCATCTTTCGCAGGAACGGTAAGAATAACCTTCTTTGCGCCGTTCTTAAGGTGGTCACCATAGCCACCCTTCGGACTCTCCTTTGAAGTGAAGATACCGGTTGATTCAATAACGATGTCAGGTGTTACCTCCCATTGAATTGCTGCAGGGTTCTTCTCTGCATGCACCCTTATCCTGTCACCCCTAACAATGATATTCTGCTCATCATAGGTCACACCCGGGAACTGACCCTGGGTTGAGTCATACTTGAGAAGATGTGCAAGAGTTTTTGTGTCGGTAAGGTCATTGATCCCTACTATTTCGATATTGGGCTTTTCAAAAGCCAGCTTGAATACATTGCGGCCTATCCTTCCGAAACCGTTGATTGCTACTTTAATCTTTGCCATTGTTCAATATGTTAATATGGTTATTAAAACGAGTGACAAAGGTACAAAATAAAAAGGAGAGGCAAAATATGAGTGTAAATTATTCTGCGGGCTTTCTCCGGAGCATATCCAGGAGGCCCTGCCGGTTGACCGGATCGAGGATCATACCAATCCGGTAACTTACAAAGAGTGAGGGGAAGAACTGCTTGTTATCCTCAGTGGCCATAATCGGAATCTCTTTGATGAAGCCGTGAAGTGATGCACCAACCTCAATGGCGTGAGTGATCCTGTCGTTCTTGCTGTATTCAAAATTGAAGCCGGCACGTGTATAAAGTCCCGGGTATAGTTTCATCTCGTCAAATCCTTTGAAGAACGAGGCCTTGCTCATTATATCAAGCGGCTGGTGGATGGTAAGGTCAAATTTCTGCTCTTCAATGGTATAAAAATCATTTCCCAGCAGAACTATGATCTTGTAGTAAATCGGTTTTGCAAAGAGAAGGGTTGCCCCTCCTCCGGCGAACCAGCTTATTGAGACCCCTCCCAGATCACGCTTCTCAAAAATTTCTCCCTGGTAACCGGCTCCGGCACCAATGGTCCAGGTAGAGTTAAGTTTTCCGAAGACAAAAGATCCGGGACTCTGGAAGTAATAGTTTGAGAGTTTTATTTCTTTCGGATGCTTGAAGCCTTCAACGCTCCCTTCAAGGAACCAGCGCTGATTTGGGTTGAACTGACGAAGATCACGGTATATTACAGACCAGCCGTCAGAGTTGAGAGCGGCACCAACAGATTTCTCATTACGCCAGAATATCCTGTTCTGGGGATCAATATCTCCCTGTCCCGCGAGTGGCCCGCAGATCACGAGTAATAGTATGACGTGCCAAAATCTCTTAATCATATCTAACCTGACATTAAGACTGGCAGCGGGGGAGAAGCGATGATCAGCCTTCCTGCTCCGTCGAAACAGTGTCAACACTGCTGTATGCCGGACATGCTGAACGATTGCATGAACTGAATGCCAGCACAGCAAGAAAAGCGAGGACGGCTATAAGACCAACTTTTTTCATAATACCTGCCTTTTAGTCTGAGACAAAATTAACTTTATTTTTAAAACAACATTTGTGCCAGATTATTATTTGAGATGCAACCTTTTTTAAACCAACAGGTCTGATCTTTGTTATCTGTAAAACCGGTAAACGATGAAACTCAAGGTTTATATCACACTGATAATAATGATAGTTCTGTTTTCAATGGAAAAGGAAATAAAATCACAGGATAGGGCTGTATATAATGATCTTACGGCCCAGGAATCAAAGGTAATTATCAATAAGGCAACAGAATACCCATTTACGGGGTTATATGAAAAGTTCAATGCCAGGGGGACTTACCTCTGTAAGCAATGCGGAAGTGCACTTTACCATTCGGAGACCAAGTTCGATGCAGGATGCGGGTGGCCAAGCTTTGACGATGAGATTGACGGAGCCGTGAAGCGCATAAGGGATGCTGACGGCATCCGTACCGAGATCGTCTGTGCCTCATGCGGGGGTCACCTGGGCCATGTCTTCACAGGTGAGGGCTTCACCCCGAAGAACACCCGCCATTGCGTCAACTCGATCTCGCTTGACTTCGTGCCGGAGATATTGCCTGCCGGTACTTACGGCACAGCCCTTTTTGCAGGAGGCTGCTTCTGGGGTGTTGAATACTTCCTTCAGAAGGAACCGGGCGTGGTGGCCGTGGTCTCAGGTTATACCGGCGGACACGTCAGGAACCCCTCTTACCGTGAAGTTTGTAACGGAACCACCGGCCATGCCGAGACTGTGAAAGTTACCTATGACACAAAAAAGACCTCTTATGAAAAGCTGGTTAAGCTTTTCCTTGAAATACATGACCCTACACAGGTGGGGAGACAGGGACCTGACATAGGCGATCAGTACCGTTCGGAGATCTTCTGGAAGAATGAGGAACAGAGGAAAACAGCTGCGAAATACCTTGGCCTCCTCCGCGACAAGGGTCTTAAGGTGGCAACACAGCTTACAAAGGCCCCGGAGTTCTACGCGGCAGAGGAATATCACCAGGATTACTACTTCAGGAACGGGAAGATGCCTTACTGCCACGGATACACAAGGAGGTTTTAGGCAGCAGGCAGCAGGCAGGAGGCGTGTAACACCCGGCGTTAACCGGGCAGCAGGTATTTCAGACTCTTTCAATATCAGCCGGCAAGTAAAAACCCCCGAATGCCATCAGGCATATCGGGGGCTTTTATTTTCACGGTTCACAAATCCTTTACAGTCTGGGGACTCTTCCTGATGTCCAGGGTGCCTTTATCTCATCGAGCTTAGCGTTGAGGACGTCAACGGCCTGACCTGCCTTCTGTATCCTGGCAAGCAATACCGGGAACTCCTTCTTCAGTATCCGGAACTGCTGGTCAGCAATGCCGGAGATATCGCCGGTATTGCCGTAGAGCGACCTCGACATGGCTGAGAGCCTTGCTGAGAGCGACACCGGCGAAGGAGGAGTCTCTTCGGTGCTGGCACCTACTGAAATACCCCTTATCAGGTATGTTATCTCCTCCATCTCGTCGCTGAGGGCTGCAGCCTCTGCCATGAGCGATGCCGGTGCGTCAGGCGACTGATGTATGGTCTGCATGATGGTATTCACTTTTCCGTCAAGTTCGGCAGCATAGGAAATAGCTCCGTATGCAGTCTTTGCAAAGTCGGACATCTCCTTAAGCCATTTCTCCCTGGCAGCAGCATCGGTGGCAGGCAGGGTCACTATGTCAAGAGGTTTGCATACAAACGGCTCCGGGCCGGTAAGCTCCTTAACCTCACCCTTGGCATACATTGCCATTGAGACGAAGTATTTACCCGGCATTACCGAGATGCCTCCGCCGCTCCAGCGGCTGCGTCCTTCGCCCTCTGAAACAGGATTGAACTTCTCCGTGGATCTCACAGGCTGATATCCTGCATGGGTGAAATTCCAGGTCACACGGCCCACTCCCTTCGAAGCACTCTTGTAAAGCTTGCGTATTACAGTACCATCCTCGTCGGTAATGGTGAATATGAGATATGGTTTTAACTCGCGCTCCTCGAGGTTAAGTTCCCTTGCAGTGGGCTGAGGTATGAATTCACCCTTTTCAAAGAGCTTCTTCTCCTTCTCCTTTCTTATGTCACGGTCAGTCTTCGGGACAGTGTCAACATAGTAGGTTATTGTTGCACCATACTGAGGGTTATTTGCGATATAATACATTGACCCCTGGTTGTCAAACTCATCAGTCTGCACGAACATCTTCGCCTCCTTTATGGGGAAAATGTATCCCGGCTTGCCGGAGATATCCTTTGAATAGTTGCGTAGGGGAGTGTAGTCATCTATCACATAGAATCCCCTGCCGAAGGTTGCAATTACCAGAGCATCCTCACGCTCCTGGATGGCTATATCACGGACGGGAATGGTCGGCAGCCCCTTGTTGAATTCAGTCCAGCTGGCACCGCCGTCAAATGACGCGAAGAAACTGAACTCGGTGCCAAGGAAGAGCAGGCCTGGATTGATATGATCCTGTTCAATTGTGTGTACCGGTCCGTTTGCCGGAAGATTGGCGCTGATTGAGGTCCAGGTGCGGCCCCTGTCAGTGCTCTTCAGAACGTACGGTTTGAAGTCGTCACGCTTATGGTTGTTGAAAGTGGCATAAACCACATTGGCATCGAACTTGTCGGCGAGGATGTCGCTCACATAGGTATACTCAGGAACGCCAGGGTAGGTCTTGTTTATCCTCCAGTTGGCGCCGCCGTCCTCTGATACGGCTATAACCCCGTCATCGCTGCCGGTGTAGAGCAGGTCTTTCTGCACGGTTGATTCAGTAAGGGAGATGATAGTGCCCCACAGGGAGGTTGACCTGTTTTTCGCTACCGCATCAGCAGGCCAGTACTTATCCATTACCTTAAAGTTGTCCCTGTTTTCGTTCCTTGTAAGGTCAGGGGAAATGGTTTTCCAGTTGCTTCCCCTGTCTTCACTGCGGAAGAGGAAGTTGGCGGCCATATAAATCCGTTTGTTATTGTGCGGGCTGATAAGAATGGGTGTATCCCAGTTCCAGCGATAGGTAAGTTCACCTTCTCCGGGGAAGGGTTTTATGCTTACACTTTCACCGCTTTTACGGTCATACCTCGAGGCGTTGCCATATTGTGATTCAGTATAGACAATGTTTGGTTCTTCCGGGTCAATGGCAACCCAGAATCCGTCACCACCCTGTGTAACGAACCAGTCATCATTAACAACACCGTTGCTGGTGCTTGCTGAAGGACCGCCCATCGAGTTGTTGTCCTGCGTGCCTCCATAGATGTAATAGAACGGGTAGGAATTATCAACAGCCACCCTGTAGAACTGGGTTACGGGGAGGTTGGACTTAAAGATGAAGTTTTTACCGTTGTCATAGGTCTCATAGATCCCCCCGTCGCCGCCGATGTACCAGTGGTCGGTATTGCTGGGATCGATCCACATGGCATGGTCATCAACGTGGCGGCCGTTATTGCTTACCCTGGTAAAGGTGCGTCCGCCGTCAACGGTCACCTGCGTATATGTGTCAAGGCTGAAGACCCTGTCAACATCTTTCGGGTCACAAATTATCTTATTGTAATACTGCCCGCTGGCGTGATAAGAGTTCATTTTCTCCCATGAGGCTCCCCGGTTAACAGACCTGAAGAAACCTCCTGATTCACCCTGTGCCTCCACAATCAGGTAAAGGACATCAGGATTTACCGGTGAGATGGCCAGGCCCATCCCTCCGATATCCCCGCCGGGAAGACCTTTCATAATTTTGTCAAATGACTTGCCGCCGTTGGTTGATTTATAAACAGCTGACTCCGGTCCGCCGCTTATCTTCAGACCCACATGCCTGCGTCGCTGTTCACTTGTACAGTAAATGACATCAGAATTGCGGGGATCAAGGACCACGTTGTTCACGCCGGTGTGTTCACTGATATTGAGAATCTTCTCCCATGTCTTGCCGCCGTCGACCGTCCTGTAAAGACCGCGTTCACCGCCTGGTCCCCAGACTGATCCTTCTGCAGCAACATATATAATATCACTGTTACGCGGGTCGATGGCTATGCCACCAATCTGCCTCGATTCCTTAAGACCCATGTTCTTCCAGCTGGCTCCGGCATCATCCGAACGGTAAACACCGTCACCCCATCCGAGGGCACGCTGGTGGTTGTTTTCACCTGTGCCGGCCCATACAACATTGTGGTTGTTAGGGTCAATGACGATACAACCGATGGCGTATGCCCCGTATTTGTCAAATATGGGTTCCCAGGTGGTGCCGTTGTTGACGCTCTTCCAAATGTTACCTGAGGCAATGGCGGCGTATATCTCAGAATGGTTGCAGGGGTTCACTGCAAGATCTGCAACCCGGCCGGAGGCCCAGGCCGGACCCACAGACCTGAATGAGATTGCACTGAAAAATGAAGATGGCACCGAGGGCTTAACCTGGCTCTCTGATGACTTCGCATCCTTTTTGGTTTCTTTCTTCTGTGCCCACAGGCTGCACGAACCTGCCAGCACCAAAACAATAATCAAACTCAGAATTCTTTTCATAAGGGCTGTTTTGGTCAGTTAATAACTATTGCTAAGGTAAGATAAGGAAAATTGTCAGCTTTATTTTTAACGTTATTTAATTATTTTGCCGGTGATTTAAGGAGCGCCTATGAACACCACTTATTTTACCAGGAGAACAATAAGGAAATACGAACCACGCGATATTGAGGAGGGGCTGCTTAAGCGCCTTCTGACAGCCGGGACAAGAACATCAACTACGGGAAACATGCAGGTTTACAGCATTATAGTGACCCGGGATGATGAGATGAAAAAGCGCCTTGCACCGGCTCACTTCAACCAGCCGATGGTGACTGAGGCTCCGGTGCTCCTGACTTTCTGCGCTGATTTCAACAGGTTCAGTAAATGGTGCAGGCTGCGGGAGGCAGAACCCGGTTACGACAATTTTCTTTCATTCATGACAGCCGCCATAGATGCACTGCTTGCAGCGCAGACGGTATGCAATGCTGCCGAGGAAGAGGGGCTGGGGATCTGTTATCTTGGCACGGTCACCTATAATGCTGACAGGATTATCGAGATACTTCAGCTTCCGCAAAGGGTTGTACCTGTTGCCGCGGTGACGGTGGGGTGGCCGGCGCAGGTACCTGAACAGCCTGACAGGCTGCCCCTGGATGCCGTAGTGCATTACGAGACATACCGGGATTATGCCGCAGACCTGATAGATGATCTTTACAGGGCGAAGGAAGCGCGAGAGGATAACCGGCAGTTCATTGCCGAAAACGGGAAGAAGACACTGGCGCAGGTCTTCACCGACGTCCGGTATAAGAAAACCGACAATGAATATTTCTCCGGAAAGTTTCTTGACGTAATCAGGAAACAGGGTTTCCTGAGCCGTTGACTTCGGAACGGTTCTCAACTGCTATGACTTTTATGCCAGTGCATGCAGGGACCGTCAACGGCCATACCTGTTCAGGCCCTCAGACCGGTACAGCTGCCAAAGGAGTCATTCTTCAATAAACCTGGTCCCAAGTTCAGCAGCGATTCCTTTCAGATCCTGTACCACAGCCGGTACAAGGGTGATCCCTTCCCTGAGGTATTTCTCCTCAGCTTCTCTTTCAGGGTCGCCCGGTATCAGCACCCTTTCCTCGCCCTTTGCCGGTTTAGCATTGCGGAATGTACGTATCCAGTGGTCCATACCCGCCCTGAACTCATCTGAAGGCCTGAAGGCGTCAACCCTCATCGCCCCGAAGAAGTGGCCTGTTCCAATGCCAGGCTGGTTTTCCGGCACAGGCAGGTAAGCCACGCTGGGGGGGACGAAAGGCCCGAAGTTGGCCCCGCTGAACAGCGAACTGAAAATGTCAATAACTGCAGTCATGCAATAACCCTTGTGGCTTCCATGGAGACGGTCTCCTCCCAGGGTCACCATACCTCCGCCGCGACGAAGTATACCCGGGTCATCGGAGGGGAGTCCCTCGGAGTCCTGGACATACCCCAGGGGTACTTTCTCACCCTTCTTCTCTGACACAGCCAGCTTGCCGCGAGCTATCGGTGTAGTTGCAAAGTCAGCCACAAATGGGGGCTCCTCCAGTGCAGGCACAGCCACGGCAAGCGGATTGGTGCCGAGGAAGCGGCTCACAGAGAAGGTTGGCACTACCAGAGGGTTGGCATTGGTGACGGCGATGCCTACCATTTTATGCTCAAGCGCCATCATTGCATAGTAGCCGGCTATGCCAAAGTGGTTTGAGTTACGTACTGCCACCCAGCCTGTGCCGGTGGCAGCCGCTTTCTCAATTGCCAGGCGCATCGACCTGACTCCTGCCACCATCCCGAAACAGCCGTCACCGTCAACCACGGCGGTGGAGGGGGTCTCATGAACCGTTCTGACATCAGGGGTGACGTTCACCCGGCCGCTCTTCCAGAGCTCATAGTACTCGCGTACCCTGATCATGCCGTGTGAAGAGTGGTCACGCAGCTCGGCTGCCACCAGAACCTCTGCCACGGCAGTGGCATCATCGCGGCTGCATCCCAGGCGCATGAATATTCCGGTGGCGAATTCAAGCAGGTATTTATGGTCGTATTTTTTCATAGTCTGAAAGTTTGAAAGCCTGAAGATCAGAAAATCGGCAGGCAGGGCATCCAATAAGCAGATGATAATCTATATCACTTCTGCCTATTGCCTGCTGCCTATTGTCTATTTCCTTACCCTTATCGGGTAGGGAGGTCTCACCGGTTCGGCAGGAGGATTATTCTCCAGTTCCTTCAGCGCCACCTCGATAGCCTTCTCAAGCTGAGGATCTCTCCCTTCGATGACGTCAGCCGGCCATTGCTCCACCTCAATGTCAGGCGCTACGCCCACATTCTCCACAATGAAACCGTCTTCTGTCCAGATAGCCAGGTTTGGAGCCGTAACCATTCCGCCGTCCATCAGCTCCGGGAATCCCAGTGTTCCGACCAGTCCGCCCCATGTTCTTTTGCCAACAAGTGTTCCCACCCCGAACTTGCGGAACATCCATGGAAGCATATCACCGCCTGATCCTGCCGTCTCATCGATGATCATCACCTTGGGCCCCTGAATCGAGGCACTGGGTGTTTTGAGATCATTGCCATAGCGCATGTTCCAGTATGACTGTTGCGGGCGCTGAAGCAGGTCTATGTAGTAATCTGCTATAAGGCCGCCGCCGTTGAAACGCTCGTCCACAATAATTGCCTTCCTGTTGGCCTGGGGGAAGAAATACCTTTTGAAGTATTCATGACCCTGGCCGGAGGTATTGGGTACATACACGTATGCCACCTTCCCGCCAGTGGCTTCAGTCACCTTCTTCAGGTTACCTTCAACCCAGTCGCGGTTTCTGAGGCTCAGTTCATTGCCAACAGGTACCACGCTGATGACGCGTGAGCCGTTATAATCAGGATTCGGGCCGATGGTGAGTTCCACTATTTTGCCGTCCTTGTTTTCAAGGAAGCTGAAGATATTCCTGTCCGCCGTCACATCCTCTCCGTCGATGGACAGGATGTATTCACCCACTTTGACATTCAGTCCGGGTTCGGTCAGGGGTGACCTGAGGTCAGGGTTCCAGTTCAGCCCTCCGTAAATCTTCTTCAGGCGATACCTGTTGTTCTCAACCGAGAAGTCGGCACCCAAAAGTCCGCCGCCAACTCTCTGCGGTGTGGCCAGCCTGTCGCCGCCGCCGACCCTGTGGTGCCCAACGCCCAGCTCGCTGCACATCCACTGTATGACCCTGTTCAAATCGCTCCTGCATGAAAGGTGGGGAAGGAATTGTGCATATTTTTCCTTCATCGCCTTCCAGTCGGCCCCATGCATTCCGGGGTCATAGAAATAGTCGCGGTTTACTCTCCAGGCTTCATCAAATATCTGTGGCCATTCAGCTGCCGGGTCAATCCTTACTGACAGTGCGGCGGTATTAAGTACACCCTTGCCGGGCTCAGGCTTCCTGCCAGCAGCAGTGATCCCGAATGTCTGTCCCTTGCTGTAAAGCATCTTCTTTCCGTCAGCAGAGACAATATAGTTGTCAAGTTCCATCACCTCCTCATCTTTGCGCTCCTTGATATTGTACTTCCGGAGCGAGGAACTGCCGCGGCCCTCAGGCCTTACTATGTAAAGTAACTCACCTGCACCGGCCACTCCAAGTTCAGCATAATTGCCGGGTGATACCGGAACACTTACTATCCTATCCTGCAGCCCTTCAGTATCTATCTTCAACAGCACGCTCTTCTCAGGTTCAGGTGCTTTGGCTCCTGCTTTTGCCGATCCCCTGCCAGTGCTTTTTGCCGCCGGTGCAGGGGTTGCCTTGGCGCTGTCTGTTTTTTCCACCATACCTTTTTCTTCATCGCTTTCCCTGGCAAAGGGCGATTGGCTGTCCTTCCTCAGTGTGACAAGGTATATTGAGTTTGTCATCCGCATGTCAGCGTTGGAGAGGTCAAACCAGTTGATGACCGGTCCTGCGTCAGTGGATGCAAAAAAGTAAATGTAATCACCACCGGGGTCAAAGACCGGTTCCGAGGCATCGCTCAGCCCGTCTGTTACAGGGAATGACTTCTGCTGGTCAACCGAGTATAGATAAACAACCCTGAAAAAGGTGTTCATCATCTTTGTATAGACTATCCATTTCGAGTCAGATGACCAGTCACCGGACATCTCCCTGAAGGGACCCGGGAAATACATCTCATCGGAATCAATCTTCCTGATTGTTGCCGATGGTATATCCACAAGCCACAGGTTCCTGCCGTTATCGGTGAAGGTTATCTTCTTGTTGTCAGGAGACCACTCAGGGTAGGCGTAGAATCCTGTTCCGGGAAGGGTGAATACCTTCGGTTCTCCTTTGCCGTCCTGTGGTTTCAGGTGAAGGGTATATTCCCCGGAAGCATCCGAAAAGTATGCAACGGTTTTTCCGTCTGGTGACCATGAAGGGTATTTCTCATGTGCCCCTTCTGTAAAAGTTATGTTCCTGGGATCACCCTTTTCGGCCGGGAGGGTTATTATTTCTCCCCTGTAACCGAAGAGAGCCCTGCTGCCGGTTGGGGATATGTTTGCACTTCTAATATAGCCGGCTCCCTGGATGTAGCGAGGGCGGAGCTCAAGCAGGTCGGCGGCTATTCCCACCTTCAGCCTGCGCGACTGGCCGGTGGAGAAATCAAAAGTATGAAGGTATCCGGCCTGTTCGAAAACAATCATTTCCGAAGTCCCTGCTGCATTCAGCACCGGGAAGTCGGTGAAGGCAGTATGCTGTTTAATGTCCTCCCCTGAACCGTTGCAAGAAAACAGGTTGAATTCTCCGTTTCTGTCGCTGAGGAAATAAATTCTTTCTCCTATCCACATGGGGTCAGTGTCATTGCATCCTCCCCGAGGCTGTGGTACCTTTATCACCGACCTGTCGGAAAAAGTATAGAGCCAGATGGTGGATACCGTTCCGCCACGATAATTTTTCCACTGGGCATGCGCAGGTGCAAGGGGTGTGTAAGCCATCCTGGAACCATCAGGTGACCATGATGCATAATAGGCATTGGGTATCTCAAGCTGCTCAGGGAATCCTCCGCCGGTGCCAACGGTAAAGAGTTGAGAATACCTGCCGGTGAAGGTTGACCGTTGTGAGATGAACAACACCTTCCTGCCATCCGGGGTGAAACCTCTGACTGCATCTCCTCCTGGGTGCCAGGTGAGCCGTGCCGGCACACCTCCCCCGACGGGAATCACAAATACATCGGTGTTTCCGTCATACTGGGCACTGAATGCTATCAGTTTTCCGTCAGGAGAAAAACATGGCTCACCTTCAATTCCTTCATCTACGGTGAGCCTCCGCGGCGCCGATCCGTCAGCATTCATTACCCAGAGATCTTCTGCATAAATGAACGCAATATGAGATTTACTTGCTGACGGCTGTGACAGCATCCGTGTGTCAGATGTGTCAATGCCTCTCAGATTGATTGCAGCACCAAACATAATCGAAGCAATCATCACGGTTGCAAAAACCTTTCTTTTCATGACTATCTTGTTTTTCTGAAAGTGTTGGTAGCGTTTGCCTGTGCTTTTGGAGTTATCACAAGGTCACTGATGCATACATGATCAGGGAGGCTGGCACAGTAATGCATCACCCCGGCCACATCCTCTCCCCTGAGAGGTTCAAGGCCGTTATAAACCGCTTCTGCCCTGGCATTGTCTCCTTTGAACCTGACCAGGGAAAACTCGGTCTCAACCATTCCGGGGGCTATATTTGTAACCTTGATGCCGTACTTCAGGAGGTCAATCCGCATTCCCCTGGAGAGTGCATCCACGGCATGCTTTGAGGCGCAGTAAACAGCCCCGTTCTCATAAACTTCCTTGCCCGCTATAGAGGCGATGTTGAATATATGACCCGTACCCCTGCTTACCATAATCGGAGCTATCACACGGGTAACATACAGGAGGCCTTTTATGTTCGTGTCAACCATACGGTCCCAGTCATCTGTGTCACCCTCGTCAATATGGCTCAGCCCCGCCGCGAGGCCGGCATTGTTTATGAGGATGTCTATATTCCTCCACTCCTCCGGCAGGCCTCCCAGGTGCTTCTCAACCTCAGACCGGTTGCGTACATCAAAGCAGAGAACCAGAACCTCCGTCCCGAAGGTGGTGCGCAAATGCTCGGCCAGTTCCTCCAGCCTTTCTTTTCTCCTGCCTGTAATTATCAATCTGTCAGATGATTCTGCAAATTTTACCGCTGCGGCCTCTCCTATACCTGAAGTGGCGCCTGTAATAAGTACCGTCTTCTGCATGCCATAACTTTTTTCAGATTGGTAAATGTAAAAATATTAAAGGTATCTTTGCCGGCTGACTGTAAAATGATCTGTTAAAAAACACTGCAAAGAGGCATAACCGCCTGGCAGTGACGCAGAGTAAATGACCAGGCATCAATTGGATCAGGATTCAATGGACGACATAAACCGGAAGAGCGGGCCACCGGCTGAACAGGTTGAAAAAATGTTCGATTCGATATCAAAGCATTATGACCTGCTGAATCACCTTCTTTCACTCGGAACTGACAGACTCTGGCGCAGAAAGGCAGTCAGACTGATCGGAAACCACTGTTCTCCGGGAACCATCCTTGACGTGGCAACAGGTACAGGCGATCTGGCAATCGAGGCGCTGAAGCTAGGACCGGATAAAGTCACAGGAATAGATCTCAGTTCCAGAATGCTGGAAGAGGGGCGTCGCAAGATTGAAGCCATGGGATACGGGGAGAAAATTGAACTTCTGAAGGGAGACGCTTCATCAACAGGATTCGGTGACTCTGACTTTGATGCGGTGATGTCAGCATTCGGAGTGCGTAACTTTGAAAATACCCTTGCAGGCCTGACGGAGATGTGCCGTGTCCTCAAACCGGGCGGGATGATCATGGTGCTTGAATTCTCCAGGCCTTCAATTTTCCCCCTTAAACAGGTGTATGGACTCTATTTCAGACAGTTGCTGCCAAGAGTAGGCAGGAGGGTATCAGGTGACCCTTCCGCTTACAAATACCTGCCTGAGTCTGTGATGTCATTCCCTGACAATGAAAAGTTCCTTAGCCTGCTGGCTTCAGCCGGATTTGCCGGAGTAAGGCAAAAAAAGCTCACGGGAGGCATTGCAAGCATCTATTACGGTTTCAAACCGCTTAATAATCATACAATAAAACCTGAATAATTCGTTTTAATATCAGGACCCTTTAAAAAAGTGTATAAAAGAACTGCCATATTTGTCCTTGTCTTTCTTATGCCTGTTGCCCTGGCCGCTCAGAAGGCGAAGCCCAGGAATGACTCGAACTATGATGACAGGCTTCTCCATTTTGGCTTCAGCATGGGAATCAACACAATGGATTTCAATGTGAAAATGCTTCCCGGGTCAGAACTGACTGCTGAAGTAATTTCACTCAAACCAGGCATAAATATTCAGATCGTTACAGACTACAGGCCTTCAACTTACCTTGATATAAGATTTTTGCCGGGCGTCTCCTTCGGGCAGCGGACCATCAATTTCTATGATCTCTCGGCTACCAGGGTTTATGAGTCCCAGATCGAATCATCATTCCTAGAGTTTCCCCTTTTACTGAAGGCCAAGGGCATGCGAATGAACAACTCAAGGCCCTATCTTATCGGGGGGGTGAACTTCAGGTATGACCTGGCGGGAAAGAAGGAGTTTGAAAACCCGGGATCCAACGGCGGAGCAAGTTATCTAAGGCTAAATAAAGCCGATATTTATTATGAGGTGGGTGCTGGAATTGATTTTTACCTTCCCTATTTCAAGCTTACCATTGAAGCCAAGATGTCGAACGGGCTTCGTGACGTACTGGATTATAATGCCGATTATCCCCACTATTTCAACGAGATTGCCTCGTTGAGATCACAGATGTGGGTCCTTTCATTCCATTTTGAATAGTCATGCCCGGGGAGTTAAGCCTTGTGTTGCCTCCGCAGGTCGCATTTGATGAACCCTCGCTGAGGAAGTACCTTGAAAGAAAGAGTGGGAGGAATGACTTTTCCTTCCGTATCTTAAGGCGTTCAGTTGATGCCCGGAAGCCTGACATAAAGATAAACATTACGGTTCAGCTGATCTTTCCGGGGGAAACTGCGGAGGAGATTCAGCCTCTGCGGATCACGGATGTCGCGCGCGCCAGAGAGGTACTAATTGCCGGGAGCGGGCCGGCCGGGCTGTTTGCTGCATTGGCTTTAATTGAGGCAGGAATTAAGCCCGTGGTGCTGGAGAGAGGGAGGGAAGTGAGTGAACGGAAGAGGGATGTGGCTGCCATCAGCCGGCAGCATCTGGTAGACCCGGACTCAAATTATTGCTTCGGTGAGGGCGGGGCCGGAACCTTCTCTGACGGCAAGCTCTACACCCGGTCAAAGAAGAGAGGAGACAACCGGCGTGTCCTGGAACTCCTGGTACTTCACGGTGCTGATCCCGCCATTCTGTATGAGGCACACCCTCATCTTGGTACTGACAGGCTGCCGGGGATCATCAGTTCAATAAGGAACAGTATCAGGGACGCTGGGGGAGAGGTACTGTTCGGCAAACGGATCACAGGCATTACTGTCACTGACAACCGTTTCCGCAGTTTAACCGTCAACGGAAGCGAATTATTCAGGGCTCATGACCTCATCCTTGCAACAGGTCATTCGGCGCGGGATATACATACCTTGCTTCTGGCGGCCGGGGTAAGACTGGCATTCAAGCCATTTGCCATGGGTGTCAGGGTGGAGCACCCGCAGGAACTCATTGACCGTATACAGTATCACGGCAAAACCAGGGGCGATTACCTGCCAGCTGCCTCATATAACCTGGTGACACAGGCTGACGGCAGGGGCGTTTACTCATTTTGCATGTGCCCTGGCGGTTTCATGGTCCCTTCCGCCACCTCCCCGGGGGAAGTGGTTGTGAACGGCATGTCACCCTCAAACCGTGGCTCACGCTGGGCAAACAGCGGAATAGTGACGGAGATAAGGGAGGAGGATGTCTTGCATTACGGCATCGGACCTCTTGCCGGAACAGAGTACCAGGCCAGCCTCGAAAGAATGGCCTGGAAGGAAGGAGGTATGAGCCAGCGGGCCCCGGCACAGCGTCTTACTGATTTTGTTGAGGGAAAAGCTTCCGCCACCCTGCCTGAGGCATCGTACTTCCCGGGGCTGACGCCATCACCGATCCATGAGTGGCTCCCTGAAGAGATAACCGGCAGACTGAAGAAAGGATTCACGGAGTTCGGCAAAAAAATGAAGGGGTTCCTCACACGTGAAGCTCTTGTTGCCGCAGTGGAATCACGCACGTCCTCGCCTGTAAGGGTGCTTCGTGATCCTGTCACCCTCACCGCCTGTGGAACAGAAGGCCTTTATCCTGCAGGTGAAGGAGCTGGCTATGCCGGAGGAATAGTCTCCTCCGCCGTTGACGGGATGGGTTCGGCCCAGGCAATAGCCAATAGGCAATAGTGCTGACAAGGCAACGATAATAACTACCTGTATTCCAATAATGTCACTTCTGCCTGCTGCCTGCTGCCTGTTGCCTGTACATGCTGCCTCTTCTCGCAAACTCAGAACACACAATGGCGGCGGCCATGCTGACATTCAGCGATTCCAGTCCTGCCGAAGGCCTGGGCGGGCCGGGTATTGTTATCTGTTCTGAAACATATCGCAGCAGTCCTTCCGAAATCCCTTTGGACTCATTGCCAAAGAGTATTATGCCTTCACTGCCAAGGGGATTATCGTAGACCGATTGCCCGTCGGTAACAGTTCCATACACTGGTATGCACTCTGCTGCCGCCGTTGCAAGGAGCTTGTCAAGAGGCCTGTACCATACGCTGACATGCATGAAGGCTCCCATGGTGGCCTGTATGACCTTCGGGTTATAGAAATCTACTGAATCGGGAGAGCAGATTATGTTTTCCATCCCGAACCATGCAGCAATGCGGATGATGGTGCCAAGGTTGCCCGGGTCCTGAACGCATTCCAGAACAGGCGTAAGCCCTCCTCTCAGGAGGCCGTCGCTGAACTGACGTTTTTGCATGGGTGCAACGGCGAGCACATTATGCGGTGTCCTCAGTGAGCTTATCCGCCTCAGCTCATCATAACCCACCGTAACAACCTCTTCGGCTCCGCTGATGACCGACTCCGGCTCACCGTCAATCCACTCCGGTTTGCCGGCTAGAAGAATAACCCTGTGGCCCGCAAGTATGTATTCCCTGACAAGCTTGTCTCCCTCAATGACAAACAGGGAATTTTCTTCCCTAACCTTTCTTTTCTGCAGCGAGAGGATCATTTTGACCTGGTGGCGGGTGATATTTCCTGGCATAACCTGGTGATTGAAAATAGAGTTTATAATGGTATATTTGCGTGCACCACTCTTCCCGTGAAAGTGATTCAACAGAGGGCAAATATAAAAATTACCGGCTCCAAACTGTCCTTGCTGGCAGTCATTATTTTCACGGCAGCTTCATGCAATCCCACAAAATATGTTCCTTCAGGCGACTTGCTCCTCAACAGCAACGAACTCGCCATCAAGCAGGATGCTCAGCCACTGCCGGCAACAGTGAGCCGCAGCGCGATGAAACCCTACATCCGTCAGCAGCCAAACAAGAAGATATTCGGAGTCAGGTTCCACCTCGGGCTATACAACCTGTCCGATGTCGAAAAGGAAAAGTGGCCGCACGGATGGCTGAGAAGAATCGGCGAAGAACCCGTAATCTTTGATGAGATGGCTGCAGAGCGGTCTGCAGGACAGATACAGAGCTACCTGTGGTCAAAGGGATTCTTCAAGGCCAGGGTGAATGACACCGTCAGGGTGACCGGCCACGAGGCGAAGGTTGTATTTGATGTTGCCCCGGGAAGACCATATACCATTGCTGATATAAGGTATGAGATACAGGACTCTGTCCTCCGGGGACTGGTGATGATTGACACTGTAAACTGCATGATTGAGAGAGGAATGATTTATGATGTTGATCTTCTCACGAATGAAAGGAGGAGGCTGGAACGTTTCATCAGGGATGTGGGATTCTATACCTTTTCAACAGAGAACATCTTTTTCCGTGTTGACAGTTCCCTGATGAGGCAACAGGTGATCATCAACTACGTGGTTTCACCCGCTGCCACGGTCGACAATCTGGGCCGCCGGGCTCTCGCAGCCCACAGAATGTACCGCATAAGGGATATTTACGTCTATCCTGAGTTTGACCCCAGAAATGCTCTCACCGGAGGTACTGATTACACCAGCAGCCTTGACACTTCATACCACAAGGGGATATATTTCGTCTCAACCCCCGGACGCACCCTTGTCAAACCGGAGGTGCTGAGCCAGGCCATTTATATCACACCGGGGGCACTGTACAGCGTCACAAATACGGAAATGACGCAGCAGCACCTCACTGACCTGAGAAATCACCGGCTTGTTAATGTATCGTTCATCGATGCGGAAAGCATCTCGGGGAACAGGAGGGATGAAGGGATGCTTGACTGCATCATACAGCTTACCCCCATGCAGCGACAGTCGTTCACCGTTGAGCTTGAGGGTACCAATACCGGAGGAAATCTCGGAGGTGCTCTGAACCTCATCTACCAGAACAAGAGCCTGCTGAGGGGCGCTGAAGTATTCAGCATGAAACTTAAAGGCGCATATGAGACTCTGACGGAGGATGTCAGCGGTTTCAAAAACACCCAGCAGTTCGGAATAGAGGCTAACCTCAGGATTCCCAAGTTCATGATACCCTTCCCGGCAAAGGAGTCATTTGTGAGAAACAGGGATCCGAGAACGGTACTGCAGGCAGGATACAACTACCAGAAGCTGCCAGTCTTCTCACGGTCAGTGGCCAATATCTCGCTGGGCTATTCATGGAACGGGAGCAGATATACAAGATTCAGCGTTAACCCTCTTTCACTTAACGTTGTCAAACTTCATTATATCACGCCTGAATACCAGGCAATTATTGACACAATGCCATATTTTGCAAACTCGCTGCGCGACGTCAGGATCGTGGGAGGGAGATATGACTTCGTCTTCAACAACCAGGTGATTCAGAAATCAAAGGACTTCTGGAATGTCAGGGTGGGGCTTGACATCGCCGGGAATCTCCTGAATACCGCATACGTCGCGGGCAATGCCCGGTTGGCTCCTGACGGAAGCTATCACCTTTTCAGACAGCCCTTTGCCCAGTTCATCAAGGCAGAGGTGGATGCTGCATATAACTACAGGTTCAACGAGGCCGGCAGCATCGCATACCGAATATTTGCAGGAGTGGGATGGCCCTACGGTAACTCTGAGGTAATGCCCTTTGAAGAACAGTATTTCGGCGGGGGAGCCAATGATATAAGGGCATGGATGGTAAGGACACTGGGGCCTGGATCATATATCCTGCCAAAGACTTCATTCATTAACCAGACAGCGGATATGAAGCTCGAATTCAATATCGAGTACCGGTTCAAACTGTTCTGGGTTCTTGAGGGGGCAACATTTATAGATGCGGGAAATATCTGGACGGTCAGGTATGACTACAACCGCCCGGGCAGCCTTTTCAGGTTCAGATCCTTCATGGACGATATCGCAATCGGAACCGGACTTGGCTTCAGGTTTGACCTGAAGTTTGTGCTCCTGCGCGCCGACTTCGGGCTGAAGCTGCGTGATCCGCAGGATACTGATGGCTCAAAATGGATCCCCCTCAGCCGCCCCTTTGACCGCAAGCAGGATATTACCATGGTCATCGGTATCGGATATCCATTCTAGAAGGCAGTAGTGCATTTATCTGATAACAGGCAATTACTGCCTGATTATTGTCAACACTATTGCCTGCTGCCTGCTGCCTCTTGTCTTGTATTGTAATTCTTCCTACCTTTCATCTCATCTTGCTGCTTTTATTGTGAAGCCCTTCAGAAAAACAATCACGGCGCTGGTTGGTTTTGACCGCCGGGAGAGGCGTGGCACATTCATACTGTCGCTCATGCTGGCAGCCCTGCTGCTGGTACGGCTCCTTGCCTTAAGACCCGGCAGGCTTCCTGAGGAACTGCCACCCATTTCTCCTGACAAGGTGAAAATGGCCGCCGGCACTGAGGTATTGAACCTGCCAGGCAGGCCATTTGTATTTGATCCCAACAGTACGGCATACGATGATCTTATAAGGCTCGGCCTTACGGAGAGACAGGCCCGCACACTCGTAAACTACCGGAACAGCGGGGCCAGGTTCATCCATCCCGATGACCTGAATCGGGTATATGGAATTGACTCTGCCACTGCTGCCAGACTGATTCCTTACATAATTATTGCCGAAGACAGAGGAGAAAAACTGCAGAAAACCCGGGAAGGGAAATTGCAGGAGATCCCCGGAGGGGAGGCCTCGACAGCTCAGGCAGCAGGTACAGGTAAAGGAGCATCACCCGGCGGACGGATGGCCGGGGGTACGGGATACAGGTATACCCGTAAGGAAGGCCCTGCCGGAGCTGACAGGATTGACCTGAACACCTGCTGCGCAGAGGAGCTGGAGGAACTACCCGGAATAGGTCCTGTGCTGGCTGTGCGCATTATCCGTTACAGAAGCCTTCTTGGCGGGTTTGTTGAACCGGGTCAGCTGGCCGAGGTATTCGGTCTTGACAGTGCGGTGGTCAGGCTCGCCGAAGGGATGGTGACGCTGTCTTTTGACTCTGTCAGGCCACTGGTTCTTGACAGTGTCACCTTTGGCGACCTGGCGCGTCATCCTTACCTGGGATACGAGGCGGCAAGGCAGATTACCAGGTACAGGGCAATGGCAGGAAAGCCTGTGACGCTGGGTGACATGGCCGGCAGCGGTGTCATCACCCCGGCACAGGCCGTGCGGATAGCCCCTTATGTCAGACCACCCCGGGGTGTTGAAAGAAACGATTATGAATTTATTTCATCAAAAGTTTTGAAATGATTTTCAGAGATATTAATTT
>CAYYEH010000012.1:0-53209 GCA_964470815.1 uncultured Rikenella sp. | reverse complement strand
TAAATCATGTTTTAAGCCCTTTCATTAGATAGATTCCAACGAAGTTATGCAAAAATGGGTAATTGAATATGCCAAACTGACAATATTTATACAGGTCAGGATATACGCAACTGTAACCGCCACGCGGCAACATTGTCAGCACTATTGCCTTCCTGATCCGCCGGCTGGCGGATACGGGATAAAATTGCCTATTGTCTATTGCCTTGAAAGTATCTCCAGGCACATGCGTGTATTATGATATGGGCATTTCCAGAAGCCGGCTTTGTCATCATCGCGGTTGACGGTGCCGTCAGCACGGATACTCCAGTGCCATTCACCATTCTCACGGTCGACCAGGTTATTGCTGATATAATTGAAGGCATCCGATGCCATCTTCAGCCAGCTGACGTCGCCGCTGAGCTGCCAGGCATTCAGGAATCCCACCACAGCCTCTGCCTGCACCCACCAGTGCCTGTCGCGATCAAAATAGCCGGCATCGGCATCTTTTTCGTAGAAGAGGCTGCCGTCATCCGCCAGACCCTCATGGGCTGCAGAGGAGATCCTGAGTGCGGTGCCATGAATGTCTTGAATCTCTGAAATACCTGTTTTGTCTGCACCATCGGTGTTTTCGGCCGTGGCAAGGGCTTCAGCCGCCTCGCAGAGCAGCCACGAAGCTTCAATATCATGGCCGTAGGACACAATTCCTGACCTCCGGTTCCACTCCTCGTCAAAGAAGAGGATTAAGTGCGAGGTCTCTGGGTCAACAATTCTTTCCGTGAATACATTCACCAACCCTGACAGTTGATTTCGCAGCAGCGGGTCGGGCCATACGCTGTAAAGGCTTGTATATGCCTCGAGGATATGAAGATGGGTGTTCATTGTCTTTTTCTCATTGGCATCCTTTGAGCTGAGACGGAGGTCTGCGATCTCCCCCCATTCGCGGGTGAAAGCCTCAAAGTAGCCTCCCCGCTCCCGGTCAAAGCTGTGCTGCTCCATCAGCCTGAACAGATCAATTGCCCTGTCAAGCGACTCCCTGTCGCCTGTGGCTTTATGGTAAGTACTAAGTGCATAGATGAAAAATGCCTGTGAATAAATCTGTTTCTTCGTCTCCAGGGGTTTTCCGCGGCTATCCAGGCTCCAGTATGTTCCGCCATACTTTCCGTCAAAGAAATGGTTGAAGACATATTCGCGAGCCCTGGTGGCCGTCTCCAGGAAGAGAGGGTCACCGACCATCAGGCAGGCTGCAGAGAAGCTCCATAGAATACGGGCATTGAGAATACCCCCCTTTGGAGCATCATGGATTATATTCTCCCTGCCGTCAATCCTTCCGTAAAAACCGCCCTGCTGATTGTCAGTCATCCTTTTGATCCACCATGGCAGGATATTCCGCGTCAGTTCCTCCCGGGCGGCAACCTTCATTTCCGCCAGTAGCCTTGAAAAGTCAAAATGGGTCTGATTGCTCATTTCATCAATTACTTGTAAACCAATTATCTGCGCGCCTGATACTTAAAATCCAGGTAAGCCTTGGGTCAGGCTGATGCGGAACTTTTCAATTCTAATTTCTCTGAAGGGACTCCCTGTTGCGGGTGATGATCGAATTCACCGTCTTAACAGATTCCGCAGAGCGAAACCGGTCAGCCGGGGTATTCATGCAATAATCAATAAGGCGATCCACGCCGGATACTGCCACATGCATCCGGGTGTCAGATGATGCATAGTAGATATAAACCGTGCCATCGTCATCAGCTATCCATCCATTGGAAAAGAGCACGTTGGAGACATCGCCGATCCGCTCCTCATCCAGAGGTGCCATGAAGTAGCCTCCCGGTTCTGCAATCACCCTGGCGGGGTCATCCAGCGCCGTCATATAGAGATAGAGAACATAACGAAGTCCGGCAGCGCACCCTCTCACTCCGTGAGCCAGGTGGAGCCATCCGGCATGGGTCTTTATGGGATGGGGCCCCTCGCCGTTCTTCAGTTCCTTGATGGTATGATAGTACCTGTGGTTGATTATCTTTTCATCACCGGGAGCTATGACCGCGCGGGTGATATCTTTCACCAGCGCCCATCCTATTCCGCCGCCGCTGCCTGCATCGATGAAACCGTCCTGCGGGCGGGTGTAGAGCGCATACATGCCGTTGACAAACTCAGGGTGCAGCACCACGTTGCGTTGCTGGCTGGCAGAGACCAGGTCAGGGAGGCGTTCCCAGGTGACCAGGTCATGTGTGCGGGCTATGCCGGCAGCGGCGACAGCGGATGAGAGGTCTCCGGGAGCAGCCTTCGGATCCTTCCTCTCGCTGCAGAAGACGCCGTATATCCACCCGTCGTCATGCAGTGTCAGCCGCATATCATAGACATTGATGTCAGGATCGTCAGTCTCGGGCATGGAGAGAGGGTAATCCCAAAAACGGAAGTTGTCGATGCCGTTGGGGCTCTCCGCAATGGCAAAGAACGATTTCCTGTCGTACCCCTCAACCCTGGCTGCAAGAAGGTACCTGCCGCCAAGCTTTATCGCCCCGGCATTGAATGCCGCGTTAATGCCAAATCTCTCCATCAGGTGCGGGTTGGTTCCCTGGTTGAGATCATACCTCCATGCCAGGGGGGTGTGAGCCCCGGTAAGGACAGGGTATGCATACCGGTCAAAGATACCGTTACCTGTTCCGGTTTTATGGTTGGGCCGGGTAATGAGTGCCTCGTGCTCTTCAGTAAGCCTGGCAAGGCGCTGTATGAAATTATCCATTCCTGTTTACTGATTATTCCTGTTTATAAATGTCCAGTGCCGTCACATCGGACTGGAAGAGAGTCTCCGGGAGATTGTGGAAGGTAATGAAATCCTGTTCACTGACATGTCCGGGATATGGAGCATAAAAGTGTCCGGGCTTATTGTGGGCGTTGCGCCATACCAGTGCATACGAAATCCGGTGATCTCTTATAGCCGGCCAGAATGCACCGGTCCACCATGCTGAATCAGGTATACCCTCATAACCTGCTTCCGTCAAAGCTGCCAGCTTGCCGTGCGCTTCAGCGGCTTCGGTGACTATCTCCAGCACCCTGCTTACATTCCCGGTAAATGAAAGGTTCCCGGCATCAGGCATCTGGTAATAATCGAAGCCAATGAGGTCAACATAATCGTCACCCGGGTAACGTTCAAGATATTGTTCCATGTTTTCGATATCGCCACCGCTTGAGTAGGCGAAAAGCAGGTTATGCAGCTTCTTCTCCCTGCAAAGGTAATCGAAAGTGAATCTCCACAATGCTATGAACTCTTCAGTGGTGCAGAGGTTCTGTCCCCACCAGAACCAGCTCCCGGTATGTTCATGCCATGGCCTGAATATCACCGGTATTGCAATGCCCCGGTCATCAACCAGGGATGCCAGGAACACCGACAGGTTATCAAGCCAGTCCTTAAATTCTTCATGTTCTGAGCCTCCGGGAAGTACCGAAGCAACCACCCTGTCTGAGGATACATCCCACGAGTTACTGCCTGTGAGCGGGTTATCCACATGCCAGCTGAAGGTGATCACTCCGCCACGTTTCCATATCTTATCAACAAAGGTCCTCATATCTGCAAAGGGTACCGAGTCGAGATTCACCGGTGAGCGATGTTCGATATCGCCAAGATCCATACCATATACCGCCGGATAGTCGCCTGTGACCCTCTTTACATCCGATTCGCCCCCGGGGTAAACCCATCCTATGCCGTATGACAGGTCATCCTGGTGCCCGAACATTATTCCCTCGCCGGCGGCACGCTTCAGTCCTGCGAGCATCTTAACAGTCTCCGGGGTGGCTGATTTATCTGCGGGGCCGATTATTTTTCCTTCCCCTGTATTGCATCCTGACATGAGCAGGATTGCGGCCATGACAGCAAGTGTCTTGTACATGATAGTGTTATTTTCTGGTCAGTGTCTGGAGGCGCCGGCTGAAATCGGCAATTATTGTGATGGTGGAGTCAGTGTCGAATACTGAATTGAGCCCCTGCTCCTCCTGCGGGGGATCACCAAGGTAGTCATCGCCCGGGTGCCAGTTGATGCTTCCACCGGCAGCCCTCCCCTCGCCGGCCCAGGCCCAGATGTTGCATCCTGCCAGGGGGCCGAGTCTGCCGGCATGATCAATCACCTGCCCGAAGGCATTACTGAAGAAGGTATCACGCGCCACCGTAGACTCCTCCGGGGAAAAGCCGTGATAGTCTCGCGGCAGACCGAATTCTTCAAGGACTATCGGTTTATTGAGCCTGTCAGCCACTTCAAGGTGGTCATTCATATACCGGTTTGTCTTCTCAACGGATGAAGCGAGGCTCCCGCTGATATCGCTGATATCAAGCCAGCCCCAGTTCTTCGGCCAGATGTGCATTACAAGATAATCTATATCGGGATTTGCATGTATGCGCTCAAAGAGCTCCATCTGCTGTTCGCATCCGTGCCTTCCCTCAGTGCCGGTTGTCACAAGATGGTTTTCATCAAGCTCCTGCAACAGCGCTGCTATACGGCTTATCATTGCCTCAAAAGCCGGTATGTTTTCTTCAGAGAATGCCCTCGGTTCATTGGCTATCTCCCAGGTCATGATGGCGGGGTCATCAGTATATTTAAGTCCTGTATAGCGGTTTGTCCGCCCAAGCATAAACCGTACGAAATCCTCAAACTGGCTTATACACGGTTCGCAGGTATTGAACTGGCCGGAGTAGCTCATGAACTGCGGCCAGGTGTTCGGAGGCACATTCGGATTGGGTATCGGGCCGTAGCCGTTCCAGCTGAGGTATTGTGAGAATCCCCCGCTCCAGTCCCAGGCGTTGTTAAGGAACAGGATGGCATGCATCCCTCTCTTCCCCATTTCGGCCATAAGGAAGTCGAGCCCGTCAAGCACCACCTCACTGTATTCACCGGGTGCGACCTGCAGTGCAGGCGTCACCCGGAATGGTTCATTGTCAGGACCCTCAGGGCCCACCATTACCCTCAGGTTCGTGACCCCGTTGCTTTTCATATGGTCTAGTTCCCTCAGCAGCCGCTCCCTGTCACCAAACCGGCCCTCTGCAGCCAGGATGGCTCCGTACCAGTAATTGGCACCGATGAAGTAGTAGGGTTCCCCGCCTAACCTGAAGATGCCGTCTTCAACTTTAACATAATCATATTTCCGGGTGCTTCCGCAGCCTGTAAGGACCAGTAACAGAAGCAGCCATGCAAATGCCTTGCCTGTCATTAGTTTAGATACGATCTTAATCAAATATAGTCAATCAATGCTGCTGTGATGTAATATCTTTCTTTTAAATAATGATACTATAATGCCGTGATTAACCCGGTGCTGGCATAATTACCGCAGGACATCAATACAATTTTGCCCCTGTTTCATGATGAGGCAGGGCCGATGAATGAGGGAATGTTTTTATCTGAATGATTAACTGTAAATTAAATATTTGCTCCACCGTATCCTGAAAGCATATCATTTTGCCATATCTTTTATATCTTTGACTTCCAACCTGGCAGATGGATGGCTATGCATGACAATATAATCAGGGAGATCACACCTCTTACCCAGTCTGACTGCTTCACCTATTTTTACAGGGCGAAGTCGGAATTTGATTTTCCGCTTCATTACCATGACGAAATTGAACTCAATTTCATCAGGAATGCGAAGGGTGCAAAAAGGATCATAGGAGATCATGTTGAGGAAATCGGAAATCTGGAGCTGGCACTTGTTGGGCCTGGTCTTCCTCACGGATGGTTCGGCACCGGATTTTTACCCAACCAGGTTGAGGAGGTTACAATCCAGTTCCATAAGGATTTCTTTGATGAGAAGTTTCTCCAGAAAAACCAGCTGAACTTAATCAGGGAAATGCTGCGGAAGTCGCTGCGCGGGATACTGTTCGCCCGGGATACGACTGAACGGCTTGAACCCCGTATTGTCAGCCTCGGGAAGAAGCAGGGATTTGACTCGGTTCTGGAACTGATGAGCATATTGCATGACCTCTCAGTCTCGCGCGATTACAAAATACTATCTGATTCAGGATTCAGTGATGATGAGGTCTTTTCGTACAACAGCAGGAGGATAGAGAAGGTAATGGAGTTCATTAACAGCTCGTTTGACAAGCAGATCACCCTGGGTGAGGCTGCCCGGATTGCCAGTATGACGGAGTCGGCCTTCAGCCGGTTTTTCAAGCTTCGCACAGGGATGACTTTCATCGACTGTGTGAATGAGGTCAGGCTGGGGCATGCCTCGAGGATGCTGATTTCAACCACAAAAACGATAGCTGAGATAGCCTATTCCTGTGGCTTCAACAATATCTCCAATTTTAACCGCACCTTCAGGAAGAGGAAAGGATGCACTCCCAGGGAACTGCGTGTGAGTTATGACCAGGGGATGAGGGTATTCATCTGACCCGGTTACTTAATCCCGGAAATCACCTTACCCTGAGGAATAAAGTTGCATCCGGCAATCCTTCCGAAGAGGCTGTAACCCTTATCTCTCCCTTTACCTTTCCTGCCTTTATCACTGCCAGGCACTTGCCGTTATAAGCCTTCCGGCAGTCAGCCTTAAATGGCTCCATGCTTGTCTGACTGCCGTTATCCACACCGGCAATCATTCCCGGGCCTTCAACAGAGAAGTTAACCATATTGTCAGCGTGAGGAACCATATTGCCATCATTGTCAACAACAGTCACGGTGATGAATGAGAGGTCCGTTCCGTCGGCTTTAATCTCAACCCTGTCAGGTGAGAGTGTCAGTGAGGCGGCTTCACCGGCAGTATGAACTTCGGTTCTCATTATTTCAGTGCTGTCCCTGTAACCCACACCCAGAAGTGAGCCTTGTTCAAACGGCACCTTCCATACGAGGTTGAAGTCGTCTCTCCCCTTGCTCTGACGGCCGAGTGAATTGCCGTTAAGGAAGAGTTCCACCTCATCACAGTTTGTGAATGCCCATACATCAACTGTCTGTCCGGGATTCCAGTTCCAATGGGGGAAGATATGAAGGACATCTTTATCAGTCCACTCACTCCGGTAAAACCAGTAGATGTCTTTCGGGAATCCCGCGAGGTCAATTATTCCGAAGTAAGAGCTTCTTGCCGGCCACCAGTATGGAGTTGGTTCACCCAGATAATCGAAACCGGTCCATATATACATTCCTGTCAGGAAGGGATTGTCACGTATAAGTCTCCAGCTGTCTCGATGCGTGGTACCCCACGGAGCCGAGCAGTTATCGTACGCTGAGCATGTCAGGTCGGGGTTGCCGTCTTTGAAGGGCTGGTCCCACCGTACCGGCCATCGTCGTATGACCTCTGAGGGCATGTCATAGCTGCCCCGGGTGGCAAGTGCTGAAGTCGTCTCCGTCCCTATGAATCGCCCATCGGGGAATGTCTCCGGGAAGCGTGTCCAGAGCGTGTCATGGTAATTGAATCCTATAAGGTCAAGGGCGCCGGAGGCGATGACGGGGTTATGTGGCGCAGGGTCATTGCATGCCGCTGTCACAGGCCTGGTATCGTCAATTGATCTGACGATGGCTGCCAGCTCCGTGGCTATAGCCTCACCGCTGCCATCCCTCTGCCACTGTTCCATCACCTCGTTGCCGATGCTCCAGATAAAGACAGACGGGTGATTGCGGTCACGAAGCACCATGGCCTCAATATCCCTGCGGTGCCATTCATCGAAGTCAAGGTGATAATCATATTCGGTTTTACCCGTTTTCCAGATATCGAATGCCTCAGCCATAACGATGAACCCCATCCTGTCACACAGGTCGAGCAACTCAGGAGCAGGAGGGTTATGTGATGTACGTATCCCGTTGCATCCCATCTCCTTCAGTATCTCAAGCTGTCTCTCCAGCGCGCGGATATTTACTGCCGCTCCGAGGCAGCCCAGGTCATGGTGGTTGCAGACACCGCGGATGGTGACAGGCTCACCGTTCAGGATGAATCCCTTCTCCCGGTCAAATGCAAATGATCTTATTCCGGTTACTGTCTCATAGCTGTCTGCCAGCAACTGACCCGAACGTATCCTGGTGACAACCCTGTAGAGGTGAGGGCTGTCAACCGACCAGAGACGGGGATTGTTAACCTTCAGCTCCTGTGTCACAGTGGTGCCCGTCGCCGGAACTTCCACCTGGTCAGACTCTGCCTGTGCCACACGCCGGTTGTCAATATCGTAGACAGTTGTTTCAAGGCGTACTGAAGCGTTTGCACCGGTGCCGTTAATAACCTGTGTGGTTACCCTCATAAGGGCGGTTTCTGTACTGACTTCCGGAGAGGTTACAAATGTACCCCATTGGCCGACGGCAATCTTTTCGGTGGTTGTAAGCCATACATTCCTGTATATGCCTGATCCGGAATACCATCGTGAGTTTGGCTGCCTGGAGTTGTCTGCCTTTACCGCAATGACGTTGTCCTCCTCTCCGTACTTCAGCCACGGAGTAAGTTCGTACCTGAAGGAGCTGTACCCGTAAGGCCACTTGCCAAGGTAGTGGCCATTGATCCATACCTCGCTGTTGCGGTACACACCGTCAAAGGTAATATAGGTCAGTCGCTCCCTGTCAGCCGTGCTGACCCTGAAGCTCTTTCGGTACCATCCGGTGCCACCGGGCAGTGCTCCGCCACCGGGCGTGGCCGGGTTCATCTCGCTGAATTCACCCTCGATGCTCCAGTCATGCGGCAGGTCAAGTTCACGCCAGAGGCTGTCATCAAAACCGGGCTGTTGCGCTTCCTCACCCGCATCCAGGGAAAAGCGCCACCCTTCATTGAAGCTGATATGTGTACGCGGTCCGGGCTTTGAGCATCCAAGCAGCATGAACGTCAATGCGACTGCCATCAGCAATCGCGAAAATCTTTTTCTTCCCTCCATTTTAAAAGTGTTTGTTACTTCAATCCGAAACGGGCCCTTATCCAGTCAGTCTTCGCATGATAAAAATGCTCCGGGAGACTATGGCCTGCCTGTGGATAAACTATGTACATCTTTTCAGATGTCACAAGGTTATATGCCGCGAAGTTGATATGTGGCGGACAGACATCATCCATCAGGCCCACTCCCATTATCAGAGGCGCCTTTATCATTGGCGCCAGGTTTTTAATATCAAAATAGCTGAGAGTATTGAAAGCCCTGTCCCACGTCAGTGCTTTCCTGTTCTCAATGAGGTCAATGAATTCATTTGCAGGCCATGTTGCCACCCTGAAATAGTCCCTGAAATCGGAGAGGAATGGGACCTGTGGTGCGCATACTGCTATCCTGTCAGCATCAAGTGCTGCAGTGGCGATGGCAAGTGCGCCCCCCTGGCTGGCCCCCTCGACAGCTATCCGGGATACATCCACCTCAGGCCTGGAACAGAGGAAATCAATCCCCCTCACACAGTCCATATAGGCTCCACGGTAGATATAATTTTCCTTATCTGCCAGGTTTGTGAGGATATAGCCCGGGAATCCGGGGTTAATATCGTCCCTGCTGTTTCCATGACCCCTTATATTCAGTCCGAATCCGATCACATCATCGCCATAGTTGATGTAAGAAGGGACCTGCACTGAGCTGTATCCCGGCAACTGCATTATGGCGGGATAGCGGCCTGGTTTTACCGGGACCTGGTACCACCCTCTTATGAGGACATTGTCCAGCGATCTCATCTCAACAAGAAAAACATCGTGTTTCTCAGTGCAGAGACTGTCAATCCTGATCATTTTGAATTGCGGGTCAACAGTGGCAAGCTCTGCCCTCGCCCGCTGCCAGAACTCAGCAAAATCAGGTTGCGGATCAGGCGGTGACACGATCATCTCCGGCTCATACCCGAAGTTGAAAGAATACTTCTTGCTGCCCATCTTGCTTTCAAGGGAGAGGGCAGCCCTGTAAAAACCCGGTTTAAGGTCCCTGATCCTGAACACAAACCGGCCGGTACTTAACTTTTTAACTGCCACCTCGCGAAATTCTTCATAGAACTTCTCGCCAAAATCAGTGTCAATCTTAAGGGTCAGAGCGCCCCGGTACTTTTTCCTTAACTCACTCTTAATGGTAACGGGAATCCCGGTATCGGGCGATCCTTTAAGGATAATGTCCTGCACGTCAAAGGCAGTGCCGGGTGTGAGCAGGTCAGGATTACCGCGGTTGGTCAGTTCCACCGGTCCGCCCCACAGGCCGCCGTCACCGCCGGCGTCATAAACACGGACTGCAATTGTATTCTTCCCTCCCCACCTTACATATTCGGGTGGTACCAGGTAAGAACGGGGCACATCCCAGGCGCCTGCGTAATCAGGAGGCATCTTCCCGGTGGCGCCAATCATATGGCCGTTGAACCAGGTTTCATCGGCATCATCAATTTTCCCCAGGCTAAGCCTCAGTCCGCCGTATTTCAGGGCATTCTTTTTCATTGAGACCGGCACTACTACCTTCACACGGTACCATGCATAGCCGTCATATGACTGGAAGCCCTGCTTTTCCCAGACTGACAGCGGTGAGATATCATTCCACCAGTAGTCATTTCTGGCCGAGTCAATATACTCCTGTTTATCTCCCGTGAGGAACTTCCACTCGGCGGGGACGATACTCTGGGAGGTTGCCTGTCCGACGACGGCCAGCAGGGTTAACAAGGAAGCAGAAAGTCTGTTCATAACAGGTAAGTTTTCAGTTCAGCCAGAACAGGGGCTTTTAAGTAAGTATCACTAAAAATCAAGTTTTAACTCCTCTCCGTTATAGGTCACTGTTAAATCTGGCCTCCTTCCGAAATCAAGCGCCACAGGCCTGTCTTTTGAAACCATAATAATATTTATGGTACGCTCACGAAGCATCCCCTGGAACTCCCCTTCGCGTGCGCCAATGGTCAGTGTGCGTCCGGTTTCGTTCCAGACCAGGGGAATTAGAGTCCGGGCTCCATCTTCATAATTCATGTTATCACCCTCATCCTCATACAGTTCAAAGCTGCCGTCGGCGCCGGTATATACCCACAGGGTCAGAGGATCTGCTGTTTTTTCGTTTGCATAATGCAGTTCCGGCCCGGTGGGGATCACAGAGCCCTCCCTGACAAACAGCGGCATCCATTCATACGGAGCATCGGCTTCGGTCACCATGCCACCCGGGAAATGCCTTCCGGAGCGCATATCATACCAGCCATACTTAGCCGGCAGGTATACCTTTCGCGAGCGGACTTTGTATTCCGTCACCGGGTTAACCATCAGGGAGGGTCCGAACATATACTGGTCAGCGATATCAAATACAGCTGTATCAAGGCTGAAGTCCATTGTCAATCCCCTCATTATGGTGTAATCATTCAGCCAGGCATGGCCGGCAAGCGAGTATATATAGGGCATTAACCTGTATCTCAGGTTATTGTATGCAACCATGGTTTTATATGCCGGATGTGGTTCAGGGGCGGTGTTGTATATCTCCCTGAAGGGGAATTCACCATGTGACCTGAAAAGAGGGACAAAGGCGCCATACTGGTGCCACCGTGTCATCAGCTCACGCCACTCCTCAAGGTCAGCCGGGGATGGATTGTGGAAACGGCTTTCCACCGAAAAACCCCCGATGTCCATCGTCCACCAGGGTATGCCTGACATTGAAAAATTCAGCCCGCACGGAATCTGTGCTGCCATGTCATGCCATCTGGCTGCGATGTCGCCGCTCCAGTTTGCGGCAGAGTAGCGCTGCAGCCCGCCGAATGCCGAGCGGGTAAGGATAAAGATCCTGTTTCCCGGGTCGGTGGCACGCTGACCCTCCCAAACTCCCTGTGCCTGTACCAGGGAATAGGCGTTGAAGAATCTGTCTGCCGGACCGAGTGCCGTTGGGTTCATCATAGCCTTCCGTTCATTCATCGGCAGGTTGGAGTAAATATCCGGTTCTGTGGCGTCAAGCCACCAGGCATCAATGCCTTTGCTGTAAAGCGCCCCGTTGATCTGATCCCAGAAAGCTTGCCGGGCATCCTCGTTGAAAGCATCATAGAAAGTAGAGAGATAGCCTATCCAGTCCTTGCGCTCCTTCTCGATGTTACGCATATAAAGATACCCTTTCGCCTTCATGGCTTCATAGTTCTCAGTGCCAACATAGTATTTGGGCCACACCGAGATCATCATCCGGGCATTCAGCTCCTCATGCAGGGTTCTGATCATTCCGTCAGGATCAGGGAAACGGATGGAGTCAAACCGGTGATCACCCCATTTGTCAACGGGCCAGTACTGCCAGTCAAGGACAATATTGTCAAACGGGATATTCCTGTTCCTGTACTCCCTGACCACGTTCAGCAACTCCTCCTGGTTGGTGTATCGCTGCCGGCTCTGCCAGAATCCCATCGCCCACTTTGGCATCACGGGAGCCTTCCCGGTAACGGTGCGATAACCGCTGATGACCTCGTCCATACTGTCCCCGCTGATAAAATAGTAATCTATCTGATCAGCCACTTCCGACCAGAATGAGATGCGCTGCTGCTCCTCATCGTCAAGCGGGGTGAGGTACCTGAGGGCTATGAATGACTCGCCGCCATCCGGTATCCATTCAATTCTTATGGGGTAATGCCTTCCCTTCTCAAGTTTCATTGTGAAGTAGTTTGTTGATGCATTCCAGCACTGACGCCATCGGTCAAAAATCAGCCTGCCCTCGATCCAGAGCTTTGCATAACCGGCCGAATTGAACATGAACTTGTGTACGCCGGAGGTATCAGACTCAAACTCACCCTCCCATATTACCTTCCCGTCACCCAGGTTAAACCCCTCAGGGAATTTCACCAGGTCAGGGATGAACTGGTAGTTTATTTCCTTTTCATTCCTTGTGGTAAAGACCTTCTTTCCGGTTCTCCTGTCTGCATATACTGCCGTCAGACCTCCCGCTGAGCCCTGGCTGTCCCGGAGCTTCAGTGATGACAGCTCATTCCATTCACGGATATCGCCATATTTGGTTCGGGAATTGTTGTCCCACAGAATTCCGTAATTACGGTTAGAGATAATGAATGGCACCACTGCCAGGGTATTGTACTGGAAGAGGTCTGCATCCTTTCCCCGAAGGTTCATGAAAGAGGTCTGGTTCGCTCCCAGGCCGTATATAGCCTCGACAGGGTCAGATTCGAACTGCTGTCTGACGGTATATCCCGTTTCATTCATTGCCATTACGGGCATGAAACTGCGGCCTCCGCCCTCCGCTTCAGAGAGGAATACCGTTCCGTCATTCCCGGTGAACCTGACCATACCGGTTGTCAGTGACACCTCAGCGCTTAGGGAGGATGTACTCAGAGTCACATGACCTTCACCCTTCTCTATAGTGAATTCCGTGTCTTTGCCGTTCTGTGTTACAGCCATCAGGCTGGAAGTCTCCGGAAATTCGCCTGAAGGGACTGCAGAGACCCGGATTATCCGGTCATTGATCACCCTGAGGCGGACAGCCTGGCCTGGATATTGCGACTTGCCGTTCAGCCTGACCGTCATCCCGTCGTCAGTCCGCTCGAAAGGGGCGTCTGAACATGACTGCAGTACCAGTACCGTCATTCCTGCAGCCGTCAGAATCATTGCAAACAGTGCAAGTCTCTTTTTCATCTCATGTATTTATTTGATGATTAATTTTCTTGTCACAACATAGTTCCTCCCATAGACAGTTACCAGGTAAACGCCCGGGGGCAGCCTGGTTGAGAAGAAGACCTCCCGAGCTCCGCTCTCAGGCTCATTTCGCAGGGCCACGCCGCCGCGAAGGTCGGTTACCTCAACTCGTTCGGCGTTTTCCGGAAGCTCTTTCAGGGTGAAACTGCCGGAGGAAGGGTTGGGCCAGACGACGACTTCTTCACCGGATCTGACATAATCAACCGAGGTAACCTCGTTGTTTACCGCCAGTTGCCTGGTTCCCGGTTCTGCCAGGATGTAAACAGCCGACAGCTGGGGTAGAGCAATTCTGATCTCATCACCGATAACCACTGCATTTGCCTTTATGGTTTCATAGTTATCGGGACCTCCGGCAACCAGGGAACCTCCGGTGCCGTTGACAAACACTTTTCTTGAAAAATCCTGCCCTTCCGTTCCGGTCAGGGTATAAGTGTAGACCCTTTCTCCCACCCTGTAATCCTTCAGATTCAGGCGAACCACCTTTCGTACTTTAGTCCTGTTAACCAGTGAAGCGCCAAGGTGGCCCGAGCTGAATGCCGTGGCTGTAACCACCACCCCCGGTGCTCCGGTTACGGTCGACTTAAGCAGGACGTCACCGGTGTGCCTGCGCATGAAGTAGAGATGATAAAATGCCGGATGAGGAGTGTAGTTCGGGATACCCGGCTCATTGTAGGAGAACATTCCGTGGTCATTTCCGTTATCCCAGCTGTTGGCAAGATCCCATCTGCAGGCTGCTCCGAAGCCTGAACGGATCAGCTCGCCCGTAACCAGCACGGCATGCATCCCGTTGGCGTGTGAGACAGGCTGGTTGGAGCCAACGGCAAAGATATTATATTCAGTAAGAGCTATAGGCAGTTCCGGCATGCCGGCAGAGGTGACAGTGTTTCGAACGTATGTCCTGTACCCCTCCGTTTGGTTGTAGGAGTTCAGTACCGTTGCTAAGTCAGAGTTGGCATTCCACGGGGTATAATAGCTGTGCACCACGTAAAAATCGGCAATGTCACCTACCTGTGATGCCACCCCGGTATTCCATGAAGAGTGGGTAGAAGCGGCTTCAACCATTACCACTCCAATTTTGATATCATGGCCTGTTTCTGCTGCCGCGGCCTTCATGGAATCTATGAAGACCCTGCAGTGCTGCCCATAAAGCTGTGGAGTAATATACTCGGGCTGGCCATCCCTGTTAAGCGACCTGTCAATCCGGTATCCGGCTTCCCAGTTGCCGAACACCTCGTTCCCTATCTCCCAGAATTTTGTCCTGCCATTGTCGTAGCGTACCCACTCGGCAGCCATGTGTGCAGCCTGGGCAACCGGATTGGCGCTGGTGCCATACCTTGCATATCCGTAGTTTACGGTGATCATGCCGGTTACCCCCGCCTTGCTGAGTATACTGTAAAAGGAGTCTACATGCATCGTCCAGTTTTCCGCCCTCTGTCCGTACCATGGCCAGTCGGCAGAGGAGGAACCGGCAAGTGTGGAAGGGATGTCATCGGGTCTCTGGTTTTGGTTTCGGTTCCAGAAGAATACATCCGAAAGACTTCCGCCAGGCCCGCGCAGGACTCCCATCCTGCGATTTGCCAAATTCTTCATCAGTGTGGGATTATCCGACATGGGACCTGTCCAGATATTGGCGTTATCGCCAAACAGATATGGGGATACCCTGGTAACGGTATCAGCGCAATCAACAGTAACAGCCACTGTAACAGGATCAGCCACCGCCGGTACGTCTGAATATTCAGGAACAACTGCACTCCGGGGCTGCCAGCCCGCCATGAAGAATCCCTGCGGCCACGCGCTGTAGTCAGGCTCATCACTGAGAGGATAGTTCTTTAAATCAGGCATCTCGTCACGGGTAATCACGTAACTGTGGTTCATTACCTTTTGCCAGTGCGAAAGGGGGTTGACAATTCCGTCACGTATGAAATAGCCCCACCACGGCATGAACCATGACCAGTGTGCCCTGTCTGCCACCAGGTTATCCGGATCAGGGACAGGGCCGTTCTCGCTGAGAGTGATCAGTTTCCTGCCCTGAAACTTGTCCTTAATGGCATTGTAGGTCAGGATCTGTGAACTGAAATCCCCGTTTGAGGTATAAATATCGGCTCCCAGGATATCGACATATTCATCACCAGGATACCAGTCAAGGTTATCTGCTGCGGCATCAGTGGTCCAAACCCATATCAGGTTCTTCAGTTTATGATAATTGACAAGCCGGTCATACATCAGCCTCCATAAAGTCTTGCATGGCCCGGGACCTTTTGCACCCCACCAGAACCATCCGCCCGACGCTTCATGAAGGGGCCTGAAAAGGACCGGTATCTTCTCATTGTCGAGCTGCTTGAGGTAACCGGCAACAATATCGATATCAGCAATCATTGCCTGGTATTCGGCAGAGGTCGGCATATTTATTCTCGAAACGTCAAACGTTGTGCCGGAAGTATAGAACTCCTCGGTTGTACGCAGGGGATCCCGCCAGTGCCAGCAGATGGTCACAAGTCCGTTCTGATCGTACCAGTTCCCGGCCTCGGTAACAAGTACCGATTTATTGAACCAGGGGTAATTGCGTGTATGGTTCATGAAGTCAAGCCCGATGAGCGCCGGGTATTTGCCTGTCTGTGAAAAGAGCCAGTCAGCCTCCTCCTTCGCGTCAAGACTCATGGCGCCGGAATGGATCTTTTTCGTGAAGCTGTCCATCAGGTAACTCCATAACCTCCTTGTCTCCAGGTGAGGCGCCGGGGTTGAGAGCCTGTAGGGTATGCTGACTGTGATCTCAGGATCGGTACTGGGTTCGATCCGGAAATAATCAAGAAGGAACCACCCCCAGCTCCTGATTATGGCGAGTGAGTTACTGCCCTCCTTAAGCCAGGCTTTGCCGAAGGCCGCTTCCCTGAAAGTCAGAGAGTATGGAAATGACATTTCGGTGCTGTTGCCGTTGATGCTGAGAATGTTCTTCTTGTCTCCGTACGGGCTGGCGTAGCCGATAAAAATGTTATAGTTGCCTGCCTGAGCAAGATTGAACGTAATCGTCACCCTGTCTCCGTCATTATCGAAGCCGTTAACATAACCTGTGCCGGAGAATCCTCCTGTGACAGATTCAACATAGGTTCCGGTAAGCGTTCCGTTCTCGGCCTCATACCTCGTTCCCTGGGCGGTCACTGTCTTCAGGGACAGCAGCAGAGAGAGTGCGAATATAATTGTGCGAGCCATTGTTTCACTACAGTCAGTTAAATGTAAAAATACAAAGGGTATCTCAATTATGGATATATCCCGAGATACCCTTCGCTCTGATTAAAAGGCTGATCCTGTCAATCTACCTCATTTTGGGTCAAAGCGCAAATTGTCAATCATTACTCCTCTGAGATCATATGCAGAACCATTGATCCAGATACCCCAGTCACCGGTTCCGTCAATTGACATGCCTGCTGTCAGCACGTCGAAGGTCATCGTGACCCAGTTGCCACCGGTTGAGGTCTGGAAAATATTGCCAAGATATGGAGCAGTTGCCCAGCCCTTCAGGCAAATACCGGCTTCAACACCGGGAGCGGGAGTTGTTATGCATATGTCAATCTTGAGTACATAATTCTCAGGATTGGCCAGAGGAGGCCTGCAGTTGTTGTCCCAGTTCTGTGACCATGTCCAGGCCCATCCCGAACCGGTAAGGCCAAGCATGGCTGCAGTGCCGTCAAACGGAACTGAAGGCGGACCGAAGGTGACAACACCACCCCAGGTAGACTGTGTTGCGCCGCCTCCGTTAAAATTGGTAATCATGATGGTCTGAGCGGTAATCGGGTCGGTTCCGCCGAAGAAGATTGACGGCAGAAGTCCCTGTTCACCCTCGTAGGTCACCATTGTGATCTGGCCGTATCCACCGGCTACATTTTCAGGCACATAGACCTCCACCTTCGTGTCAGTCTTCACCCCGTAGGCAGTGGCCCGTATATTACCGGGGAATATAAGCTCCTTGATCAATAGCATATTTGTGCCATTGAGTGTCAGTATCTCCCCGGGAACACCTTTTGACTCAGTGAAACCGGTGAAGTTGGGAAGGTTTGAAAGCACGGTAAGATCAATGGCTGACTGTACCGATGATCCATTCTTTGTCATAAGGGTGATCCTGCCCGTCTTGGCTCCTACAGGTATAGTCACGGCCATGCTTGTCTCGGTTCGTGTTCCGATATTACCCTTGATGGGGCCGGTGAACATGACATCCACCACCAGGTCAAGATCTGTGCCTGAAATAGCTATGTCTGTTCCGGGCTTGGCCGAGGTGGGGGTGAAGGAGACCAACACCGGGTTAATCATCGTCAGAACAGGCCCGCTGACCTCTTTCTCTGCTTTTGTAATGAACTTCACTGCCCCGGTGACGGCATCGTCGGGAACAGTGACCAGTATCTGGGCAGCTGTTCCTCCGGCCTTGATTGTCCCCTGCTTGTTGCCGCCGAAAATCACCCTGTCAACCAGGTCGAGGTTAGTTCCTGTAACAGTGATATCCTGTCCGTTCTTGAGTGTCACGGGGGTAACGCTTACTGTAGGAACAACCATCACCAGGTCATCTGCTGAAACGATCCTGACGCCGGATGCGGGGATCATTGTTACTTTTCCGTCCCTGGTGTCAGCCGGCACAGTAAATACTATCTGGGCAGCCGACTGGCTGGTGAAGGTGGTGATTGTCTTGTTTCCACCCAGGGTAATGGACTTCACCAGGTCAAGGTCGGTACCGGCAATGGTAAGCGCTGTTCCGGCCTTAACGGGGTTGGGTGTAACAGATGTGAAAACAGGCAGTTTAACCGTAAGGTTGGTGGCCGAATAAACTATCACCGGATCCTCTTCAGCGTCGGAGACAGCTATCTTACCCGTCTGTGCTTCTGCGGGAACCAGAAGTTTGATCTGGGTCCGGCTCTGGCTGATGAAATTAACCTTTGCCACAGACACCCTGTCGGTGAATATTACTTCACCCACAAGGTTCAGATAATCACCTGCAATTGTGAGCTCATCACCACTCTTGACAGTAGCGGGGGTAAAACCGGAGATTGAGATTGGTTCTGAAAAGCCTATTTCGGTCTTGGTTGTGATATCCCCCTCAGGAGTCTTCAGTACCACATAGCCGGGCAGTGCCTCCTGCGGAACGGTAAGGGTTAGCAGTTCAGCACTCCTTGTGGTGAATGTAGTGACACTTATGTTATCAGGAAGAACCACGGCGGTAACCCTGTCAAGGTTCCTCCCTATGAATCTGAGCTCGGCTCCCCTGGCAATAGGCATTGGCCCGAAACTCAGCAGTTCCACTTTTGTGTCAGGCTCCTCCTTCTTGCAGGAGGTGAGCATGACACTTGCACCAACTGTACACAACATCGCGAACAGTAGTGCCCAGGTGCGGATTTTATTCATTGTCTTTTGCATCGCAGATTGTTTTTCAGTTGATGTTATTTGGGTACTACGCGTATATTGTCAATGCAAATGTGCGGAGTACAATCAGTACCGGTCACACCGCCATTCCATACAAAGAATGTAAGTCCCCTCAGCATATCCTTTGAAAGGCTGCTGCCTGCGGTACCTCCGTCATGCTTGAATTTGAACTCGGTGAGCGGTATGGTGACGGTAGTCCAGCCTTCGGTCTTGTATGTGCCGGTCTCTTTCCAGGGTATCCACAGACCTCTCGGGGTAACTCCGTCAGCAATGTATCCGTTGGTACCGGTGACTGAATAGGGTGTAAATATCATCTGCATAGCCTGTGATGACCATGCTTCAACAACATAACATTCAAACTTGATTACACCGTCAGCAATCTCCCCCGTATAGAATGGGACATCAGGACGGCCGTTAGCAACAGGCCACAGGTTGAAACTGAAATGGTCCTCATCCCATGGTGTTCCCGGAGTCCCGGTTACTGCACCGGTGAAACGGACATAGTTACCTGTAATACCTGCAGGGTTTGAACTGCCCAGGACACCTGAACGCCATCCGCCGGCAGCCGTAAGATTGTCAAAATTGAGGATAATGTTCCTGTCATCACGGAACCAGAATGCGGAACGGGTATTGCCGTAGATCGACTTCACCGATATCGGACCGACTCCTGAACCGGAGGGCACGGTCACCCTGATTTCATTGATAGCCACGCTCTGGACGGTCCCTTCGAGGTTGCCCGGGAAAAAGACCTTGAGAGGCGAACCCGGGTCATCAATGAAGAAGTTGCCATGGATAACCGCAGTGCCCCCGTCAGGAACATATTCACAAAGCATGCTGCTCACCAGGGGCGCAGGCACATCAACACCGAAGGGATACCTGAGTGTGTCAATCTTGTTGCTGTTTACCAGGAGCATAAGGTTGGTAACCGTTGTAGGGATAATGTTGGGAATAGTGACAATAATTGAAGTATTTGTCACAAAGGCGAAGTTGATGAATGCCTTCTGGTCATTGAACCATATCTCGTCAACATCCTTCAGGTTGTTTCCCATGATGGCTATCGTGTTCCCCATGAAAGCATGGGTAACGAGAGAATCTGAAGATGCAGCATCGGTGATCCTGACATAGGATACCTCCGGCATGACCATTTCTGACCCGTCTCCCTCACATGCCTGAAATATAAGGCCGGAAAGGAGTAAAGTCAGCAACCATATTGCTGCATGCACCTTTGAATCTGTTTTCAGTATATTTTTCATTTCTTCTTTGCTTTAAGGTTGCCGCATTAATAACCAATCGTACCGAAGTCAAACTCGACAGGATCTTCAAGCAGACGGGGATTCATGCTGATATCAGTCGTCGGGAACGGCAGCAGGAATTTGCTGTCATCGGTGAGGTTGACCTTGTAGGAATAGAGTTCAACCGTTGAAACATCTGCTGTTCCAAGGTAATACGGCCTGAGGTTGCCATATGAGCCACGTTCCTGCTGGCTTATGATCTGTTTTGCGAGCGATGGATTGTAGTAATGAAGCCTTACAAGGTCATACCAGAATTCTCCCTCACAGGCGAGTTCAAGTCTCCTCTCCTTAAATATCTTGTCAAAGTTCAGAGAGGTCTCATCATCGGCATTGGGTGCTGATCTCTGGCGTACAAGATTGAAAAGCCTGAGAGCTTCGGCATCTGTGGTTGAAGCCTGGTTTCCCAGTACAGCCTCAGCATAGATAAGGTAGACATCGGCAAGCCGGAGAATGTGTGTAGAGAGACTGGTGGCCATCCTCTTTGATGCTGAACCATACTCAGCCTTATGATCTTCAGTATTTCCGACGATGTGTTTGACACAATTGGCGCCGGTTCCAATTCCGAAGGTTGCACCGGCAACATTGTTGTTGTCATCCCATGTTGCTGTGAACCCTCCCTTATCTCTCCAGAAATTGGGGTAGTAATCGCTGAACATCATCATCGTGGCCTTACGCCTGGCATCTACATTGTTCCTCGATTTGCTTATTGCATCATCGCCGAAGGCAAACTGAAGATCAAGGGTAGGGCCGGTCCAGGTTCCCCATGAGTCAGCCATCCCCGTAAAGTTATTAAGGGCCAGGTCTGACTGGAGGCTGTTCTGTGAAGTCCATTGATCAGAGGCCTCCCACTGCCACGAGATAAGACATTCGGAGTTGCGGTTGCCGGTTGAAATACGGAACAGGTCAGCATAGGCAGGCTCAAGGGTCCTGCCACTTTCATTTATCACCTTTGCTGCATATTCCCGGGCCTTGTCAAGATCAGCCTGTACACGCGTACCATCCTGGTTAAGACCAGCACGGGTAAGATATACCTTGGCCAGCAATCCGTATGCGGAATACCTGTCGATGCGTCCCGGTGCATTCGTCTCCGGAAGCAGGGTGATTGCCTTGTTCAGGGTCCGGATGATGTACTCATAAACGTCCTCAACCCTGTTCTTGTAAAGCGTTGTTGCAGTACCTGCACCGATGATCTTGCTGTTGCTGTGTATTATCGGTACGGCACCCCAGCAGCGAACAAGGTAGAAGTATGCAAGCGATTTCCACACCATGGCTTCACCGGTTACTGTGTTCCTGGTAGCCATGCTCACATCAGGGCCTGACTTTGTCGCAACATTTTCAATGACCGCATTACAGTGACCGTTCACAAGCCAGAGAGAGTTGGACGCGTTGGCAAGGTTGGCATCGGTGCCGGTAAGGCTGAAAGAGGCATAGGGATTCTCGGTGTTGCTCTTGTAAATGTTACCTGACATCACGTCGCCTATATCTCCCCAGCCCCGCTGGAAGTCATACCATGGAGCATTGTAAAGCACATTGGCCGCCTGTATGCACTGCTCGTCAGTTTTATAGAAACTGTCTATAGTATAGGAATCTTCCGTAGGCCTGTTCAGGAAATCCTCACATGCCCCCGTTATCAGTACAATAACAGAAAGAACCAGTATTTTCTTGAAATTCAATATATTTTTCATTGTCATTGATTTTCAATTGTTAAAGTGTAAAATTGAGCCCGAATGTATAGGTACGGGCTGCAGGATAGCGTCCGTTGTCAAGGCCGAATACAAAGTCGTTGGTCTGACTTGCACCGATCTCCGGATCCAGTCCGGTGTACTTTGTTATAGTCCACATATTCTGCAGGTTGATATATACCTTCACGTCCTGCACACCTATCTTTCTTATGATGTTCTTAGGAAGATAATAAGCAAGTGATATATTCTTGAACCTGAGGTAAGAACCATCCTCAATGAAGCGGTCAGAGATGCGGATGTTATCGTTAGGATCTCCTGCCATTGCACGTGGAATATCAGTACCGGGATTGGCGACACGGACATTGTCAATGTCATTATACCATGCAGTTATTGTTGTACCATATGAATTTACAAACGGATAGGCCTTATCCGGGTCAACAGGCTCCAGCTTGGCCCTGTCAACAGCGGTCTGCAGCTGGTTGGTCCATGAGCTGCTCATTTCAATCAGTGACCGCCCCACGTAGTTCATGATCTTGTTTCCGTAAGACCCGCTCATGTATACTGTCAGTTCTACATTTTTGTAGGTGAAGATATTATTGAATCCGAAAGTAAACTTTGGGAGGGGTGACCCGAGATATGTACGGTCAAGCTCGTTAATGACACCGTCGGGTTCACCGTTGGGACCGGAAAGGTCAGCGAACTTGATATCACCCGGCCATATAGTGTAACGGGTGAAATTGCCGTCACCGGGGAATGCCTCCTGTCTAGGACTGGTAAGTATGTCCTCCTTATCCTGGTAAATTCCCTCAACCTTGTATCCGTAAAAACTGTAAAGCGGCTGGCCCACGGTACTGCGGCTGACAACGTCAGTCCACTGCCCGTATCCCTCAATGCTGGTCATGGTTGTGGTGAGGTCAAGCAACCTGTTTCTGTTGAAGGTAAGCTGCAGGTCATTCTCCCAGGTGAATCTGCCCGCGACAGGCCGGGTATTAAGTGAGAACTCAAGCCCGCGGTTCTCGATCTCTCCGAAGTTGCCCATCGGAGGATTAAGCCTTATTGAAACGTTACCGCTTGTGCCCATGTAAGAGGGGAGCTGCAGTTCCATAAGCATGTCAGATGACTTTTTGAGGTACATGTCCACAACGAGGTTTATCCTGTTCTGTATGAACCCGAGATCAAGGCCCAGGTTCCACTGTTCCTGTTTCTCCCATCCCACATACGGATTGGCGAGGTTTGTCTGGCGGAAGCCCATACCAAGGTTAGAGGGCATCTTATAAATTGATGCTCCCCAGCGGTAACCGCCGATGTTCTGGTTTCCGGTCTGTCCCCATCCTGCACGCAGCTTGAAATCATTGACAACATTCTGCATGTTGGCCCAGAACTTTTCCTGGGAGATTCTCCATGAACCGGAAACGGCATGGAACGGAGCCCAGCGGTTTTCAGGCCCGAAGTTTGAGGATCCGTCATAACGAAATGTATATGAGAGATAGTACCTGTCGGCAAATGAATAGTTGCCACGGGCAAAGAATGAGGCAATTGCGCCGGATCCGAATCCTGCATTTATTGCCATGGTCTTGGGATCACCCAGGCCCGGGTGCTGTATATCATTGCTGCTAAGGCCATTGGCAGTGCCACTGAGAAATTCCCAACTCCATTCTGATGCTTCCTGCCCGAGCATTGCAGTGACATTATGCCTGCCGAACTGATTGGTGTATGTAAGATAATTCTTGATCTGCCAGAAAAAGTTCTGGTTTTCCTGCCACCTTGAGGTATTGGTGCTGTTGACAAGGGATCCGTACTTGAAAGTGGGGGTGAAATGATAGGCGTTTGATCCGGATATCTCACCTCCCAGTTCAGTGCGCAGGGTTAAACCCTTGATGAATGTTATGTCAGCGGAGAAGTTCGCGTTAAGGAGGCTCTTCTTCAGGATATTTGTTTCATCAAGTGCCTTTGCTATCGGATTTATCAGGCTTGGTGCTCCCTCATAAATCAGGCCCGCCCAGGATCCGTCAGCGTTTCTTACCGGGACGTCAGGAGTGGTGCGCATGGCTACGCTTATGACCCCCTCCGTGCTGTTGTTGAGGGTCAGGTTCTCATCGGTTGCTGAGTACATGATTCTGGATCCGAGCTTAAGCCATTTTTTCAGATCGGCATCAAGGTTCACACGGGCGGAGTAGCGACTGAAATCAGTGCCCACCTGTGTTCCATCCTGCGAAAAGTATCCTCCTGAAACATAATACTTTACCTTCTCACTGCCACCGGCGGCACTTAGCTGATGGTTCATTACAGGGGCGGTCCTGAACAACTCATTCTGCCAGTCAATTCCCTCTCCGAGAATTGAAGGATCACCGAATTCTACCCTTGGATCTCTTCCGTTGGTCTCAGCCGCCCAGTCATTGCTGTATTCTGCAAACTCGCGCAGGTTCATCACATCAAGGCGTGCTACCTGCTCCTGAATGCCATAATATCCTTCATAGGAAAACCTGGCATCTCCCGTTTTGCCTGATTTTGTGGTTATCAGCACCACTCCGTTGGCGCCACGTGATCCGTAGATTGCCGTGGCTGAAGCATCCTTGAGTATCTCCATTGAAACAATGTCAGCCGGATTTATGCCTGACAATCCTGAGAATGTCTGGACAGAGCCGTTGCCAAGCCTGTCGCCAAGGCCTATGTTGTGTCCGCTCTGGCTGATATTCTGAACCGGCACCCCGTCAATCACATATAGCGGCTCTGCTGCTGCTGCACGTACAGTTCCCTGTCCGCGTATACGTATTGACATTGCACCTCCCGGCTGACCTGAGGTATATACCGCAGTCACACCTGCAGCGCGGCCCTGCAATGCCTGGTCAAGGTTGGCAGTCATGGCTGCGGCAAGCTGCTCACCCGTTACTGAGACTGACGCACCCGTCAGCTCACTTTTGCGGGCCGTACCGTAACCAACAACAACAACTGCATCAACCTCCTCGGCTGACATGGTCATGGTGATGGTCATGGGCCCCGCCGTAATGGGTACCTCCTTTGTATCCATCCCTACGAATGTGATCACCAGGGTGGTGGCATCAGAAGGCACCTGCAGGGAGAAATTCCCGCTGAGATCAGAAGCAGTTCCTATAGTCGTCCCCTTAACCACCACCGAGGCGCCGGGCAAGGCAGCGTTTGTCTCGTCAACAACCTTGCCGGTAACAGTCCTCTGCTGCCCGAAAAGTATCGTTGTTGACATTACAACTGCCAGACAAATAAGAAATGTTTGTCTAAAGAGTTTGTTTTGCATAGCTGTACAGTTTTAGGTTTTTAAAGTTAAGTCATCTTCGCAGGGGAGCACTGATACTTTTTTACCTCTTTATTGTAATTATTTGCCTTTCCATCATTAAAAAATGATCGTCTGATTCTTCTATGTGTACTATTTACACATTGATGATGATAATCATGCACGGTGATTGCCGGCCGCATGGTTACCGGGATTCAGAACAGAAATGCTAAATTCCTGAATATACACTATATAATAAATAAGGCATTCCGGATTCAATGCGTGCATGATCCCTTCTCACTCTTTTTTTATTCCCCCCTGTTGATTATGCTATTTATTTAAGATATCTTTGAATTCTTACATTGTACACTAAGTCATTTTATCACTTGACAGGTATAATAAAATGATATCCCACAAGATCGTTCCCAACATTTCTGTTGACTGCGTGGTATTCGGCTTTGACTTTGAAAAACTGAATGTTTTGCTGGTTAAAAGGGAGATGAAGGATGAAAAGAGCGAAGAATTGCTTATCAGTGATCATACCCTTGCAGGTTACCACATCTTCGATGATGAGGATCTTGACAGCGCCGCAACCAGGATACTCAAGGGACTCACCGGACTTGACAATATTTTTCTTGAGCAGTTCGGGGCATTCGGACAGCTTGACCGTGTGTCAGCGCTGAAGGACAGGATGTGGCTTGATTACATCAACCAGGGATTTGCCGACCGAATTGTGACAGTTGGATACCTCGCACTGATTGATAATACAAAGGTTACTCTCACCCTGAAAGACCGTGATGTCTCGTGGTTTCCTGTTTCAGAGGTCAGGGAGATGGAAATGGCCTTTGATCATAAATTCCTGTTTTACAAAGCCCTGGAAGCGCTCCAGCGCAAGGTGAAGGTGGAACCCATTGCCTTTGAACTTTTACCTGATAATTTTACCCTCTCACAGCTTCAGAAACTCTATGAGGCACTATTGGGAACCTCATTCGACAAGAGGAACTTCAGAAAAAAGGTTGCACAGATGCATTATGTAATCCCCCTGAAGAAGAAACAGCAGGGTGTGCCCCACAAACCGGCCCAGTACTATCTTTTCAGCCGGGAGGTATACGATAAAACCAGAAAAGGACGCATTTCATTCATTATCTGAAAAAATAACCCGACAAACCAACCTGAACCATGAATGTGCATTTTATTGACCTTGGGATAGTCATCCTCTACCTTGTGGCCACTGTCTTTATCGGCAACTGGGTGTCAAAGAGGGCTTCAAGGAACATCCAGTCCTATTTCCTGGGAGGCAACACTCTCCCGTGGTACTTCCTGGGCATCTCCAATGCCTCCGGTATGTTTGACATTGCCGGTACCATGCTGCTGGTCTACTGGCTCTCGGTATACGGCCTTAAAAGCCTCTGGATACCCTGGTTGTGGCCGGTCTTCAACCAGATAGTCCTGATGGTGTTCCTTTCTGCCTGGCTCAGACGCTCCAACGTCATGACAGGCGCCGAGTGGATCAAGACACGCTTCGGCGACGGCAGGGCATCCAACCTGTCGCACATCATCGTTGTGATCTTTGCCATCGTGAGTGTGATCGGGTTCCTGTCATACGGGTTCAAGGGGATAGGGAAGTTCGTCTCGGCATTCCTGCCCCCGCTTGTCTCCAACCCTGAGTTCCTGGCAGCCCACCCTCAGGTGAACGTCAATCTCTACGCACTAATTCTCATGGCTATAACCACCTTTTATGTGGTCAAAGGGGGTATGTTCAGCGTGGTCATCACCGAGGTCATACAATACGGAATACTGACAATAGCATCCATAGCGGTAGGAATCATCGCCATCAGCCAGATCTCCCCCGATGCGCTCAACGGGGTAATCCCGGAAGGGTGGAAAACAATGTGGTTCGGCCGGACAACGGGGCTGGACTGGCATGCCATCTCCTCCGCGGCTTCGCCGAAGCTGCATTCATTCGACGACTGGATCAAGACTGACGGTTATGAGCTCTTCGGACTCTTCTTTGTCATGATGCTCTTCAAGGGGATACTGGTCTCGGCAGCAGGACCGGCACCGAATTATGACATGCAGCGTATCCTGGCCACGAAAAACCCGAAGGAGGCATCAAAGATGAGCTCACTGGTAAGCGTGGTCCTCAATCCAACCCGTTACTTCATGGTTGCAGGCCTCACTATCCTTGCCCTGGTCAACTTCGACAAACTATATACAGGCTCACTGACAAACCCCGACTTTGAGAGCATCCTGCCCGAAGTGCTGGCAACATATGTCCCGGTAGGACTCCTCGGCTTTCTCCTGGCAGGCCTAATAGCAGCCTTCATGAGCAACTTCGCCGCTACGGTGAACGCCGCACCGGCATACCTTGTCAATGATATCTACAAGCGGTACATCAATCCGCATGCCAGCGAGAAAACATATGTACGGATGAGCTACGCCGCCTCGCTGCTGATAGTGGTGATCGGAATAGCAGTAGGCTTCCTCGTTACATCCATCAACGACGTTGTGCTCTGGATCACCGCCGCACTATGGGGCGGTTATACAGCTCCCAACTTCCTGAAATGGTACTGGTGGCGGTTCAACGGCTACGGTTACTTCTGGGGTATGCTCTCAGGCATCGCGGCAGCCCTCCTGCTTCCTGCGCTTAATCTCGAACTGCTGCAGAACTGGCCGCTCACCGAGAACTTCAGCATGAACGCCTTCCCGGTCATATTCCTTATCTCGCTTATCGGAAGTATCCTCGGATCACTGCTTACCAGAAAGGAGGACGATGAGACCCTGAAAAAATTCTACAGGCAGGTACGTCCGTGGGGGTTCTGGAAACCGGTCGAGAAAATGGTCCTCGCCGAAGATCCCGCCTTCAGGCCAAACCGTGATTTCTGGAGTGATATGTTCAACATCGCGGTTGGAATCATCTGGCAGCTCTCCCTGATGGCATTTCCCGTCTTCCTTGTAATAAGGGAATGGAACCAGTTCTATGTGGCTTTGGCAGTGATGATCGTGACTTCGGTCATCCTGAAATTCACCTGGTGGAATAAACTAAAAGACTGATAACAAATGAATCTCCTCTGAAGAACTCCGGCCGGACCGGTTCTCTCAGACGGAAAAACTCCCAGACTGACCTGACAATGAAATACGGACACTTTGACGACGCAGCAAGGGAATATGTGATCACACAGTATAAGACTCCATGGCCCTGGATCAACTACCTGGGCAACAGGGACTTCTTTTCGATTATCTCCAATACGGCGGGAGGATACAGCTTCTACCGTGATGCCCGCCTCCGCCGCATTACCCGATATCGTTACAATAACGTGCCGGCGGATGACGGTGGCAAGTACTTCTATATCAACGACAACGGGACTGTCTGGTCTCCCGGGTGGAAACCGGTGAAGGTCGATGTGGAAGATTATTCCTGCCGCCACGGTATGGGTTATACGAAGATCGGTTCCGAAAAGAACGGCCTGCGGGCAGATATGCTCTTTTTTGTGCCGCTGGGCGACACCTGCGAGGTGCAGCGCATAACCCTGCGCAACAGAGGGAAGCTGCCGAAGCGCTTCACTCTCTTCTCATTCGCGGAGTGGTGCCTCTGGAACGCCCATGACGACCAGACCAACTTCCAGCGTAACTATTCCATCGGTGAGGTGGAGGTGGAGGAGGGAGTCATTTACCACAAGACGGAGTACCGCGAGCGACGCAACCACTATGCTTTTCATTCGGTAAACAGCCCTGTGGCAGGATTCGACACCGACCGGGAGACGTTCCTCGGCCTGTATAACGGCTTTGACAGGCCAGATACGGTCTTCGCCGGACGGCCTCAGAACAGTATCGCGCACGGATGGTCACCGGTGGCCTCCCACTGCCTGGATATAACCCTTGAACCTGGCGAGACGAAGGAGTTCGTTTTCGTGCTTGGCTACATCGAAAACCCTGACAGCGAAAAGTTTATCGCCCCGAAGGTGATTAACAAAGCCAGGGCGAAGTCGATGATAGGAAGATATGACTCGGCTGAAAAGGTTGATGCAGCCTTTGCAGCACTGAATGAATACTGGGAGAAACAGCTGTCGGTCTTGAGCCTCACCCATCCTGACCCGCGCCTTGAGCGGATGGTGAACACATGGAATCCCTATCAGTGCATGGCGACATACAACTTTTCGCGCAGCGCTTCTTACTTCGAATCAGGCATAGGGCGGGGGATGGGGTTCCGCGACTCCAACCAGGACCTGGCAGGATATGTACAGATGATCGCACCTCAGGCACGCGAGAGAATTATTGACATCGCCTCCACACAGTTACCTGACGGCAGTGCATACCACCAGTACCAGCCTCTGACGAAACGGGGCAATGCGGAAATAGGAGGCAACTTCAACGATGACCCGCTCTGGCTCATCTTCGGTGTGGCAACCTACCTCAAGGAGACGGGTGACTGGTCCATCCTCGACGAGTCGGTTCCCTTCAACAATAACCCTCATGATGCGGCAAGTCTGTTCGAGCACCTGAGACGCTCATTCATGCACGTGGTAAATAACCTCGGGCCGCACGGCCTTCCGCTGATAGGCCGGGCCGACTGGAACGACTGCCTCAACCTGAACTGCTTCTCCTCCAATCCTGATGAAAGTTTCCAGACAACGGAGAACCAGAAGGGAGGTGTGGCTGAGTCTGTTTTCATTGCGGCCATGTTCATCCTCTACGGTGCCGACTTTGTTACCATTGCCCGCCGCAGGGGTGAGACGCAAATTGCTGAGGAAGCAGAGGCGCATACAGGTGCCATGATCAGGGCAGTCAATGAACATGGCTGGGATGGTGAATGGTTCCTCAGGGCTTATGACTACTACGGCAGGAAGGTTGGCAGCAGGGAAAATGAAGAGGGTAAAATCTTCATTGAGCCGCAGGGAATGTGCATCATGGCCGGGCTGGGGCTTGACGACGGCAGGGCGCTGAAGGCCCTGACCTCGGTGAACAGACATCTGGCCTGTGAATATGGGATTGTTCTCAACAACCCCGCTTTCACAAAGTATCTCCTGCACCTGGGTGAGATCTCCAGCTACCCCGAGGGATACAAGGAAAACGCAGGTGTCTTCTGCCACAACAACCCGTGGATCATCATCGCCGAGACCATGTCCGGCAACGGCCGCAGGGCGTTTGACTACTACAGCCGCATAACTCCTGCATACCTTGAGGATATAAGTGATCTTCACAAGACCGAACCATACGTATATTCCCAGATGGTAGCAGGCAAGGATGCCTTCCGTCCCGGTGAGGCAAAGAACAGCTGGCTGACAGGTACGGCAGCCTGGTGCTACTATGCGGTCACCCGGTATATTCTGGGCATCAGGCCTGATTATGACGGACTGCTGGTCGATCCGTGCATCCCGCCCGAATGGGGAAGCTTTAACGTGCGACGGCGGTTCAGAGGAGCCTTCTACAATATCGAAGTGATGAATCCGGAACGCAAATCCAAGGGGGTATGGGAGATCACGGTTGACGGCCGTAAGGTCGATTCATGCATTCTGCCGGTATTTCCCGAAGGAACTGAACACTATGTTAAAATAAAATTGTAATGTCATGATATCAGGCAAGTTTATTCTTATCCTGGGAGCAGCAGCAACGTTGACAGCCGGAGGCTGCGGAAGCACTCAATCGAAAAAGGGAAGGTTTGAAGCCCCTCCGGAAACTGAAGCAATCCTCGTGAACCAGGCCGGGTATCCTCCGGGGGCAGAAAAGGTGGCCCTGATAAGGGCTGATGCCGGTAAGTTTGAGGTCATTGACGCCGCCACCGGCAAACCGGTTTTTAAGGGTACCTCCGGTGATCCGCTTTACTGGGAGCTGTCGGGCGACACGGTACGTGCGGCCGATTTCTCAGTCCTGAAAACCGAAGGCACATACAGGATCTGCCTTGAAGATTCTGAAATCTGCTCTGCCCCCTTCCGCATTGGCAGTGATGTATATCATGAGATCACCAAAGCATCAGTGAAATCATACTACCTTAACCGTACCGCCATTGAAATCAGTGAGGAATACGGAGGTAAATGGGTCCGGCCGGCCGGACACCCTGATACTGCCGTAATCGTTCACTCCTCAGCGGCCTCCAAAGGGAGACCCGCGGGCACTGTCATCTCCTGCCCCGGCGGATGGTATGATGCAGGCGACTACAACAAGTACATCGTCAACAGCAGCATCACCAACTACACGCTTCTGCTTTTCTGCCAGATGTTCCCGGAGTATTGCAGGTCGCTTAACCTGAATATTCCTGAAAGCAGAAATGAGATTCCTGACCTCGTTGACGAACTGCTCTGGAACCTGAAGTGGTATCTCACCATGCAGGACCCTGACGACGGCGGGGTTTACCATAAGCTGACCAACCTGAACTTCTGCGGATTCGTAATGCCTCACGAGGCTACCGATCCCAGATATGTTGTCATGAAGAGCACAGCTGCCACACTTGACTTTGCGGCTTTCACCGCCATGGCCTCCCGGGTCTTTGCCAATGACTCTTCTGAAGAGCTCAGGACACTTGCCGCCACATGCCTGGAGGCGTCAGACAAGGCAATGAAATGGGCTGAGGCCAATCCTGGCATCCTGTACCGGCAACCGGCCGATATAAGCACCGGCGCCTACGGCGACGACAACCTCTCTGACGAGCTCTTCTGGGCACAGGCAGAGACAGCCCTGGCGCACGGAACTGTTCCGGCCGAAGGATTTCTTGAAGGAATCACTGCAGGAACGCCGACATGGAACCAGTCAGGCACACTGGGGCTCATATCACTCGCACTCAGCACCGGTGAACCCTTTGCCTCCCTCCGTGAAAAGGCTTCCGGACTGATTGTTTCATATGCAGATCAACTGCTTGAAAAATCGGCAGCCTGCCCTTACCGTATAAGCCTTGACCATTTTGCCTGGGGCAGCACTTCAGACGTGGCAAACCAGGCTATGCTGAAGATCATCGCCATGAAGATCACAGGAAGTGACAGGTTCCTGTCATCAGCACAGGCTGACCTGAACTGGCTGCTGGGGACCAACCCTACAGGTTACTGTTTTGTGACCGGTTTCGGAACCCTTTCTCCGATGCATATCCATCACCGGCCCTCTGGCGCTGACGGAGTGCCTGAACCGGTGCCCGGCTTCCTTGTCGGCGGACCGAATACCGTAGTGATGAACGACTGCCAGCCGCCTGTTAAAAGATCAACCTTCCCGGCCAGGTCATACTCGGATGTTGAGTGCAGTTATTCAACCAATGAGATAGCGATCAACTGGAATGCCCCTCTTGTATTTCTGCTGGGAGCCTTTGACAGCATGAGACCCTGAAGGGTACTCATACACCGTATGCTGCCCAACATTGTCTGATTCCGGAGAATTTGAATTCTATTGCCTAAATTAGTGGAGCAAAGGATTCAGGCAATGACTACAAGAAGAGCATTCATCAAACAGGGCGGGCTGACTGCAGGAGGCCTGGCCGCAGCAACCACACTGGGCGCAACCGTTCTCCCGTCCGGGCTGGCCGGTTCCGAATCGTCCCGGCCAGCCGGACCCGGGTCAGCCGGATTCCGGAATGCCGGACCCGGGTCAGCCGGAGGCATTAAGATCAGCAGGATGTACGTTGAACCCCTCACCATCGAGATGGATCCGTTCCCTATCGCGCTGGGAGTGATGACACATCTTGATAATGCGTTCGTAAGGATAGTGCTTGAGAATGGAATCGAAGGATACGGTGAAGCTGCACCGATAATGACAATCAGCGGCGAGAACCAGCAGACCATCCTCGGAACACTGAACAGCTGCCGTGAGTTTATCGTCGGCCAGGATATTAACAACTACAGGTCAATTGCATACACTCTGAAAAGCGCCTTCTGGGCGCAGGCAACAGCCAGGTGCGCAATTGAAATGGCCCTGCTCGACGCCTACACGAAAACTCTTGGAATTCCATTCTACAACTTTCTGGGCGGAACGGAAAACAGGGTGGAGACTGATTATACCATAGCCATCGTACCCGCCGGACAGGCCAGAAAGGAAGCAGCAGAGCTCGCTGCCGGCGGATTCAGGGTGATAAAGACCAAGGTGGGTGTAAGCCTTAAGGAGGATGTTGACAGGGTTCTCGCCATCAGGGACGGAGCTCCCGGCTGCGGAATCCTGATTGATGCCAACCAGGGCTATTCGCCAAAAACGGCACTCCGCTTTATAAATGAGGTTGTGAACCAGGGAATCTACCCCGTAATGTTTGAGCAACCGGTTCACAGGGATGACCTGGCAGGGATGAAGTATGTTCGTGACAATACCGAAATCCTTGTAGGTGCAGATGAATCGGTCTTCACCAGGGCAGACGCAATCAACATTGTGCGTACCGGCTGTGCCGATGCAATCAATATCAAGCTGATGAAATCATGCATAATAGAGGCACTCGATATCGCCGCAGTTGCACGGAGCGCCAACCTTAAACTCATGATCGGCTGCATGGTAGAGACCAACCTGGCACTGGGATGTGCAGTCCATTTTGCTGCCGGCGTCGGAGGGTTTGAATTCATTGACCTTGACCCGTCATTTGATATCTCCGAATGCCCGGTAAGCGGTGGACCGGTTTACAGGGCCCCTTACTGGACCATCGGCCCGGAACCGGGATTGGGATTCAAATCCAGGCAATAGGCATCAGGCAATTTGAGTCTCCGACACCGGAGGAGACTCAATCCCGTATCCGCCGGCTGGCGATCGGGAAAGCAGCAGTGTCTCTGTTCGCAAACCGCAAACCCTCAGGCTTCCGGTCCGAGATAATCCTTCAGCGCTGCAACATACCCGGCAAACTTCTTTCTTCCCAGTTCAGTGATGCGGCACATCGTCTGAGGGTAACTCTCCCCGAAACTCTTCTTTACAGCAATGTACCCGGCATCCTTCAGCTTCCCAATCTGTACACTGAGATTGCCCGCTGTCGCCCCGGTCTTCTCACGCAGATAGATGAAATCAGCACTGTCAACACTGATAAGTACCGACATAATCGCCAGCCTGAGCTGAGAGTGCAACAGCGGATCAAGCTCCCTGAACGGTGTCATGGCTGCCCCTTTTTCTGAGTAAATACCCAGGTACCAGATACCCGATCACCATCGCTGCAGGCATTGCAAGTCCTGACACTGTCTCACCGCCGAAATGGGCAACCAGGGCAAGCACCCAGAAGGCTCCTGCACCCCACATCATCGGCCTGAAGCTGAGTATCACACCTGATATGAGCAACGGTATTCCTGCAATAAGCAACATGTACTTGCCGGCACTTCCGGTTTCAAGAGGAAATACTATGAAAAAAACCACCGACGCCCAGAAGAAGGCAATCCAGGTCCATACATAAATCTTTGTCCCGTACGTAAAAACCCTCTCCCTTTTTCCCTTCGCAAAACCGTAAACAAAAGAAACAAGAACTCCGGCTATTACCGCAAACCATACGTACCACGAGTTATCCCAACCTGAATATTTCCAGAGGAGAAACTCGGAAAGACTGCATGCAAAAATCAGCCAGCCCCATAACAGAAGATGAAAGCTTACCTGCGCAACACTCACCCTCGTTTTGTTGATCATGTCAGTGATAACACGGAGACTCTCCTCCCCTGTCATCTGTTTTTCTTCATTTTCCATGGCTTTTGTTAATTTTGCGTTCATTGCTTAAATGAACAGTTCGATACAAATATAAACTAGTTTATATTATAAACCTAATTTATTTGTACAAACTTTTGATAAACAATGCTTTTCTTTTTTATCTTGCTGTTATTCTGTAATTTATAATACCGGAAAAAGTCATGGGAGTGATAAGGATAGAGGATATGGAGTTTTATGCCTTTCACGGGCACTACCACGAGGAACAGATTGTCGGGAGCCATTTCATGGTTGACGTGACTATCGAGTCCGATACGGATAAAGCCGGCAGAAGTGACGAACTGCGTGACACCCTGAATTACCAGACGGCATACCTGATTGTGAAGCGTGAGATGGAGAAGACCTCCAACCTCCTGGAACATATAGCTACCCGAATCCTCGATGCCCTGTATTCTGAGCTGACCGGTATTCAGAAAGCCACTGTCAGGGTTGCCAAGCTCAATCCTGTGATGGGAGGAAGGATAGGGAGGGTCAGTGTGGAGGTTTCGAGATAGAATGACACATCAAAAAAGCTTCAGGGCTGCTTTTCGTGCCCTTATTCCGTATATTTTTGTACGTTTCATCTACAAAGCAAATGAAAGAGTCTGACGAGATACTCAAACCTGATTCACAACATTTTATTGAGCAGGCAATTGAAAAGGACCTGGCGGAAGGCAAGAACGGCGGCCGGATTCATACCCGCTTCCCGCCCGAACCGAACGGATACCTCCATATTGGTCATGCCAAGGCTATCTGCCTTGACTTCGGAATGGCAGAAAAATATGGCGGCAGGTGCAACCTCCGGTTTGATGATACCAATCCCACAAAAGAGGATGTTGAATATGTCGATTCAATAAAGGAAGACATTCATTGGCTGGGATTCACCTGGGAAGACCGTGAGTTTTACGCATCGGATTATTTCGGCAAACTGTGGGATTTCGCCGTTTCTCTGATCAGGCGTGGCCTCGCTTATGTGGATGACCAGAGTGCCGAGACCATCTCGGAGCAGAAGGGTACACCGACACAGCCCGGCGCTGTGAGCCCTTTCCGTAACCGTCCCGCGGAAGAGAGTCTCGACCTGTTTTACCGTATGAATGAGGGTGAGTTTGAGGAAGGAAGCCGCGTACTGAGGGCCAAAATCGATATGGCCTCCCCAAACATGCACATGCGTGATCCCATAATCTACAGAATCCTCAGGACCCCGCATCACCGGACCGGCACGCAGTGGAAGGTATATCCCATGTACGATTTCGCCCACGGGCAGAGTGATTACTTCGAGGGTATAACCCATTCCCTGTGTACCCTTGAGTTTGAGGTGCACAGACCACTGTACGACTGGTTCATTGACCAGTTGAAGACGGATGATTACCGTCCGCGCCAGATTGAGTTCAACAGGCTCAACCTGACCTACACCGTGATGAGCAAGCGCAAGCTCCTCGAACTGGTGAAGGACGGTGTTGTAAGCGGCTGGGATGATCCGCGCATGCCAACATTGTGCGGACTTCGCCGCAGGGGCTATACTCCTGAATCAATCAGGCGGTTTGTTGACCTGATAGGGTACACAAAAGTGGAAGCCATCAATGATGTCTCACTTCTTGAATACGCAATCAGGGAAGATCTGAATAAGCGTGCGCCGCGTGTATTCGGTGTGCTAAAGCCTCTGAAGGTGACCATCACCAACTACCCCATTGACAAGGTTGAGCAGATGGAAATTGAAAACAACCCGGAGGATGAGACCCACGGGAGGCGTCTGGTTCCGTTCAGCAGGGAGATCTTGGTTGAACAGGATGATTTCATGGAGAATCCGCCGCACAAGTTCTTCAGGCTGACCCCGGGACAGGAGGTTCGCCTGAAGGGAGCCTACATAATAAAATGCACAGGCGTTGCAAAGAATGACGCAGGGGGTATCACTGAAATACAATGTACATATGACCCCGAAACCCGCAGCGGCGGGCCGCAGGCTGACCGCAAGGTGAAGGGGACCCTCCACTGGGTCTCAGCAGCACATGCCCTGGATGCAGAAATAAGGCTCTATGATCGTCTGTTCAACGACGAAGATCCCTCGGGACACAAGGATATTGATCCGAGGGAGTTCCTTAACCCGGATTCGCTGACCATAATGAGAGGATGCAAGGTTGAACCATCGCTTGCAGACGCAAAACCACTCGACAGGTTTCAGTTCCAGAGAGTGGGATATTTCTGCGTTGACTACGACAGTCGCCCCGGCAGCCTCGTCTTTAACCGGACAGTACAGCTCAAGGATACCTGGCAGAAACTCAACAAATAATTACTGCAGCCCGTTGCAATATTCAACCAGGCCTGCAAGGTCATCTGCTGATTTGAAGTCGGTATCGTTTGCTTTGATAAACTCCTCAAGCTTATCGCTTTTCCCCGGGAAAAGTTTCAGGAACTGTTTTTTGTTCAGAACCTTCAGAATCTGACCATCCACTCTCAGGAAAAAATCGGAGTCGTCAACCACCTTGAAATTCTCCGGTATCTTCAGGTTTATGGCTCCATCCTGCGAAAATATTTTTGAGATATGAGTTACTCCGGCCGTACTTGTCTTCGTGCCGTAGGCAAGTGTGGCCCCTGTATTATCCAGCCTGGCCTTATGCTGCATAAAGAGTGTTGCCGGGCCGCTGACCAGCACCTCGTAAAATCCTGTCTCAGCCGGAACAAAGACCCGGTCATCCATATACACAGTATCCACAGCCTGATGATCTTTGAACAGAAACAGCTGGTTGTTCCTGATTAACACCATCTGCTGTTCTGTCTTTTCATAGTTAAGCACCGCACTGTACGACTGTCCGGTCTTCAGTGTAACAACAGATTGCTGAAAACGTGGAAAAACGAGGTTTTCAAGATTGTCTGTCTCAAGATTCTGCGCTGCTGCCGGCTTCATTACAGTAACGATACAGGCAACAATCAATAATACCCTTACTCTTTTCACTGGCTTATATTTATTTAGGGATTAATTATCAAAGCTACAACTAACCTGTCAAAACAGTTCCATAATTCACAAGATATTCGTCAAAAAATTGAATATCAGCCACTATTTGGTATAGCTTTTGCGTAGATTGAATTTGATTGCTTAGGTTTTTTTCAACTTAAACCGAAGAAACATGAAAACAGTTACCAGATCATTTTCATTGATCCTGCTTGTTGTGTTTGCATTTTCTTCCTGTGAAAGAAACTCCGACTCAAGCAAGGGAACCGCCAAATTTTCGATCTCATCGATTGAAGAATCCAACCGGTTGAAGTCAGCATGGGCTGAAGGAGACCTGGTTTCATACCATCTGATGGTATCTGTGGAAGACTCTGACGGCAATCCGGTGTTTACCGGGAAGCTTGTCCCCGTTTATCTTTTCGGCCCCGGCTATATCAGCGAGGAGCTTGAGATGGAAGAAGGAGACTATCGCCTTACGGAGTTTATGCTGATTGACCCTTCCGGTGAAGTCATTGCAGCAACGCCCCTGGAGGGCTCTCCGCTGGCTTACCTGGTGAATGATCCTCTCCCGCTCGGGTTTAGGGTTGCCGGAGGCCTTTCCACGGTTGTAAAGCCCGAGCTGCTTGCCGTGGGTGACCATCCCCCCGGTGATTTCGGGTATGTCAGTTTCGGTGGCCCGATAATAAAACCCCTGGCGTTTTATGTTGTCTGCATTATTGACAACCCGCTCAGCATGTCACCGGTTCAGCCTCCTGTATCTGCAGACCTGACTGTTTTTGCCGGCAACGTATGGCATTACAGGTTCAGACTTGAGCCTGCAGTCAACCACCTTGTCATAAGGGGAGGGTTCGAGTACTACACCTTCCTCCTTGAGAAGGAAGGCTATGCGTCACAGACATTCACGGTAAAAGCATCTGAGCTGAAGGCAACGACGAAGGATAATCCGTTGAAGCTGAAAATCCCGTGGGACAGCGGGCAGTGGAAGGTGCTTGTTTTACAGCCCGGCCCTGAAGAGGGCAAGGACGCCATGGTTTCAAACCTTCAGGCTTCAGTAAACTTCGGAAACCATAAGCACTTTGAGGCAACTTTCATTTCTGAGCCGGTACTGACTGTAATGCGTTCAAACGAAAGTCTGATCGCCTTTGACATGAATGCATTGCCGAAATCGGCAACCATAAGGAAGGTGAACCTCACCCTGTGGTATGATCTTCCCCTTCCCTGGGACAGCGCAATTTTCTATCCGGCCGGATCGTCAGATTACAGGTGGCACGGGGCTGTCCTGCAGAAGATTACGGAACCTTGGGAGGAGCACAAGGTCACATGGGACAATCAGCCGGCGACCACAGAGCGCCGCCAGGTTTATCTCTCTCCGTTTATCCTCAATACCAATATGATAACACTGGATGTGACCAGCCTGTATGTATCAGATCCCTCGACTGATGTGGCTGACACTCCCGGTTACGGGATGTTTTTCAGGCTCTGGCCTGATGAATGGACGCCCGGTTTCCGGTTTGCATCGAGCGATTTCCCGGTTGCAGGAATGAGGCCAAAGCTGACAATCTACTATACATTGCCGCAATAACAGATCCTTTAACTACGGGTAAAAGTGCACCGGTTCAGGCCGGTGCACTTTGTTTTATTAAGCATCAGATGTTTTAAAAATGGCTCCAGGGACGGTATAAGTTGAAAATTTTTTATATTTGCACCCTCAAATCATTGCTCCGTGGTGTAATTGGCAACACGCCTGACTCTGGATCAGGAAAGTCTAGGTTCGAGCCCTAGCGGAGCAACCACTGCCGGCCTTTCAGGCCGGCTTTCATTTTTCTGCAGGGCTCGTCTTCCCTGGAACCCGTCTGCTTACCTTTTCAGCTCCTCGAATCCCCTGCCGAAAACTCCCATGACGTTTGCCACCGTGATGAACGCCTTGTCATCAATGCTCCGGATTATCCGGTAAAGATCACTTGCTTCATTCTTTCTGACCAGGGTGATGATCACCTTCTGGTTTTCCTTGCTGTACCACCCGGTGCCGTCGATGACAGTCACACCGCGGTGCAGCTTTTCCGTTATCTGGTCTGCTATCCTGTCATAATGCCTCGAGAAGATCAGAACCTGTACAGACTGCCGGTTGCCGGAAAGTATCGTGTCAAGCGTATAAGCCAGTATTGCCATCGTAACGAAACCGTAAACAATCGTCTCCACCCTCTGAATCGGTTCCAGGTCAGTAAGAATAACATATGATGAACCTATGATGATCACGTCACAATATAGTATCACCCTTCCCAGGCTGATATTTCTGTGTCGCGTAACTATCAGGGCAATTATATCTGTTCCGCCTGTACTGCCTCCCTGGGTAAAGATGATTGCAAGACCCACTCCGCAGAGCCCGCCCCCGATCAGTGCCGACATGAACTTTTCCTGGACTATGGCATCGGGCAGAAGGGGTTGAAGTATACTCAGCATGGTTGCAGCCACCAGGATTCCGTAAATCGTTTTTACAGCTGAAGCTGGTCCGAGAATTTTCATCCCGATTATTACCAGTACCACGTTAATGGCAAAATAGGTGTAACCCATCGGTATGCCGGTGGCATAGAAGATGATGGCTGCAAGGCCGGAGACCCCGCTGCCGGAGATCTGGTGAGGCAGCAGGAATGCGGTCCAGCCTACCGAAAATATCAGAAGGCCAACCGCCATCAGGAAATAAGTCCTGACATTGTCCAGAATTGTACGCATTACCATAAAGAGCAGTGTTAAACCGTGCAAAGGTATAACGGGCGCCCTGCATTACCAAACCGGAATCATGAATGGCTGTTCCGGGCCACCATGGAATTATTCAATTGACATAACCTGGCTGAACATGACATGGCCCAGCCATATCCTGGAAGAGCCCTGGTAAAGATCATCTGATGAGATCTGGTATGACAGGCCCGGAAATAAAAATACAACCCTGTATTCACCCGGAGCCGGAACCGTGGTGAGCGTGTAGTTGAAGGTGAATGACATTGATTCGCCAGGCTGAATTCCGGTCAGCCAGCTGGTGCTCCAGCTGTTAAAAGGCTGCGGAGCTGTGTGAGGAATATTGTCTGCAAATACTTCATTGTTGTTAAGCGGATCAATGAGATACAGCCCGTTGCTGAAGTACCTGAAAAGCCCCTGCCCTGTTTTTGCGGGATCAAGAATGAGAAGAACCGATTCATCATTGTTTGTGACCGTCAGGGTGAATGACATCTCCGTACCTGATATTTCCGGAGGATCCGCGGTGACTGCCAGGCCCGAATGAAGCAATCCGTGACGTTTCAACATCCTCAAGCTCACCGTGACTTCGCTTCAGGTAAAGTATATGCGTTGATGAGTCATACAGGCTGATGTCTTCAGCCATGAATTCAATGTCATTTATGGCAAAAATGACGTCCCTGTTGTATTTTTCGCATGAAGTAAGACCGGCAAGAATAATCAGTCCGGTGATCAGAAAACTTTTCATGGCAGGATATTAATTAATTGTACCCGGATAAAGCCTCAAATACCATGCCTGATCACTTCATTCCGGCAGGCATTACATTGACCAGGGCTTCTGCCCCTGCAGGAATGTCACATCCCTGCTTTTCCCCCTTTGGGGCAGAGATCATCCTGGGTGACGGATCAATCCGCAAAGTCTGTTTTGAGGAGATTGACGGCAACCGCCGCTCCTGATCATCACAGCAGATTCAGGCTCAGCAGTATCAGCGGAAGCGTGATGATACTCAGAATGGTCGATATAAATACATTGGCCGTGGCAGTGCCGTCGTCCTCCCCCAGTATATTGACCATGATCACCACGTTTACCATGCACGGCATGGCTGCCTGCATCAGCATGACGGAAACCACCTCCTTCTGTAAAATGCCGGGAAAGAGATGGCTGAATAGAATGAACAGGCCAAGCAGGACATAAGGTACCAGCAGCAGCCTGTTGAAGGAGAGCAGGTAGGCATTCCTGTTACCCAGCATCTTCCGGCCGTCAGCAAAATAGATCACAGCGGCAATAAAAATCATTGAAAGGTATGTGTTGGTCTTTCCGAGGGCCCCCACGGTATCAAGAATGAACTTCGGCAGCTTAATCTGCAGCAGGAAAAGAAGAAAGCCGGTAATTATCGCTATTGTGTTGATATTAAATATCTTTCCAAGTCCGGTTTTCAGGCTGAAACCTTTTCCTGGAGAAATAATTGCCACTCCCGCCGTCCACATCAGGATATTCGACACCAATACGAAAATACTCCCGTAAAGCAGACCCTCCTGCCCGAACTGAGCGGAGATGACCGGCAAACCAAGGTAGATTATATTACCCAGCATGCTGTGAAGCCTGAATATTGAAGCGTGCCCGTCCCTGATTCGGTAAACCAGCGTTGCAAGCCATCCGGCGAAAAGCATGAAGAGCATAATAATGGCTGCCAGAAGAAGAGCCTGGAGGCTGTTGGCAAGAAGCCTGGGAGTGACTTCAATGGCACTGAAACTGGTAAAAAGCATTGAGGGCAAGGTGACGTAAAATATCAGTTTTGCCAGGAAATCCCTGGTACCTGCCGTGATCACTTTTGCCCGGCATGCGATAAGCCCGATCACGACTATGGTTGCCAGTATCAATATCTGTCTGATAATTATGGCGGAGGTCATAAAAGTATCTGTGATGTAAGTTGCCGGGCTGCCTGTTATAAAATTGCGGTAAAGATAATCCGGGGAATGATAACCGAAGAGACTCTTTCCTACTTTCTGCCTGAAATAGTTTTATTAATTTTGGATTGCCCGCGGGTTGCCCAAAACCGCAGACAGAAACAAGGAACAAAAAACGACACAGGATGAAGATCCTCATCATAGAAGACGAGCCGAGGGTAGCCTCATTCATAAGGGAGGGGCTCGAGGAGAAGGATTATGAAACCTTTGTGGCATACGACGGGATAACCGGTGAGAAAGCCGCTCTTGAGGAAGCCTTTGACCTTATAGTCCTTGATCTGATCCTCCCCGGCAAAGGGGGAATAGAGGTCTGCAGGTCAGTCAAAGCCGCCAGGCCGGATATTCCCGTACTGATGCTGACAGCATTGAGCACCACCCTCGATAAGGTTGCCGGGTTTGACGCCGGAGCTGATGACTACCTGGTTAAACCTTTTGACTTCCCGGAACTGCTGGCAAGAATCAAGTCATTGCTCAAGCGAAGCAGATCAGCATCCCATCAGCCGGAGTCGCTGCGGGTGGCTGACCTGGAGCTGGATCTTATGAGGAAGGTGGCTATACGCGGGGGAAAGGTCATTGAGCTGACAGCCAAGGAATTCGCCCTGCTGGAATACTTTATGCGCAACACCGGAAGGGTGGTGTCACGGGCTGATATCTCTGAAAAGGTATGGGATATCACCTATGATACGGGAACGAACATTGTAGAAGTATATGTAAATATCCTGAGGAAGAAGATCGACAGGGACTTCGAGACGAAGCTCATACATACGCGGATTGGTTTGGGATATATTTTTACCGACCTGTAAATGAAGATCAGGCAAAAGCTTACACTTCAGTTCTCCCTGATGGCAGGTGTGATAATGCTTTTGTTTTCACTGACGGTTTACTTTGCTTCAGCCACCTACCGACGAGACGATTTCTACCAGAGGCTGGAGAGCAGGGCCTACAGTACAGCCAGGCTTCTGATTGAGGTTGATGAGATTGATACTGATCTTCTTAACAAGATAGAGGAGGATAACCCCATTTCACTTCCAGATGAAAAGATCATAATACTGAATTACAAGAACGAGATACTTTACTCCACTGACACCAGGAATGTTATTATTTATGATGAAGACCTGCTGACACGTATCCGGACTTCAGGTGAAGTCAGGACAAAGAGCGGGAGATACGAGCTGATGGGAATCCTTTTTCCCGAGGAGTACAATCGATTTGTAGTCCTGAGTGCCGCACGTGACATTTACGGATTTGACAAGCTCAAGAACCTGAGGATGATCCTGTTGCTGATAAACGGCATCTTCCTGATACTGTATTATCCCGCCGGTTGGCTGTTCGCCGCCCGGGCCTTTTCCCCCATCTCAAGGGTTATCGAAAGGGTTGAGGAGATCTCCATTGCCAGCCTTGACCTCAGGCTTGATGAAGGCAACGGAAAGGATGAACTGGCACACCTGGCCCATACCTTCAACAGAATGCTTGACAGGCTCGAGACAGCATTTGATGTACAGAAGGATTTTATCTCGAATGCATCGCATGAACTGAGGACACCACTCACCGCCATCAGGGGGCAGCTTGAGGTGCTGCTTATGAAGGAACGCCCTGCAGGTGACTACAGGGAGACCACCGAAGCGGTACTTGAAGATATCAGGAAACTGAACCGGCTTCTCGACAGGCTTCTCCTTATGGCTCACGCAAGTTCAGAAGGAGCCAGGGCCGGATTCAGGGAGGTCAGGATTGATGAAATACTGTGGCAGGCCCGCGAAGAACTCCTGAAATATGAAAGAAGTTACTCTGTTACAATAGCTCTCGATGAAAAGATCTCCGATATTGAAAACCTTATTATCAGGGGTGACGAGCAACTGCTGATGTCAGCAGTCACCAACATCATGGAGAACGGCTGTAAATACTCGCCTGACAGATCTGTAAGGGTCTTCCTGTCAAATGACACCAAACATATTTCTGTGGGTTTCACTGACAACGGACCCGGTATTGCAGAAGATGAAATTGAACGCATCTTTGAGTCATTTTATCGCAGCAAGGTTACTGCTGCGGTCAGGGGACACGGAATAGGACTCTCACTGGCAAAGCAGATAATCGATATTCACCATGGTGAAATCACTGTATACTCACGTCCAGGGGAGGGTACTACCATAACACTGTCATTTCCTGCCGATCATTTTAATCTTTCCTGAATACGGATGATGGTCATTCAGCTCCTGTTTTCTGTCAGGGGTGATGCATTATACGACGCCTCTTTTTTACCGTCATATTGAGATACCCGGGTATTATACCGAACGTTTAAACAGCCAGTAAAGGTTGCAGGAATCCAGACCGGGAATTATGCCGCAGGCTTGTTCTTTCTTGTATGGAAATAAGTGAGGCCGTTCAGCTCTGTCATGCCCACAAGCTCAAGGCCGGCCTCCTTCAAGAGGTTTGTCACAGCTCTTTTCGTAAGATACCTGTTGGTGCGGAAGTCGATTATGCTGTACATCCTGTTGATGAAGGGAATCCTTGATTCAATACCGTTCTCATAGGCTTCGGCCTTCTCCTGTTGCTGCTTTGGCTGGCTGCCTGGTTTGTCAGGCATGCCGCTCTGTGACCTGTTGTCAACAAAACAGCCGATAAAGTTACTGTTGACGGGGAGGAGGATGGTGATCTGCCGGAGAAAATCCCTGATTTCCCTGATATAATTCAGCTGCCTGAGGGTGATGACCGTCCTGATCCCCTTCATATCCTCTGCATCATAAAAATAGTGGCGTGATGAAGGAATTACCAGCATGCCTGGTTCCTTTATCAGGTCCATCCTGTCAAGGTAATCTATCAGGCTCTGGCGAACCTCGAGATCAAGCTCGTTGAACAGGTGGATAAGGCCGCTGTCCCTCAATGACAGCCTGCGCGGACTCACCCTGACTACGGCCTGGTCCCTTACAGTTTCCTTATTCAACCCGATGGTTCCTTTTTCCATTACTACGTCAGATGCCTTCTTTCAAACAATTACTGTGCCAGTTGGCCTGAACAGTCCCCTACCGGGGCGATTTTCATACCGAAGATATTGACTCTTCATCATAACAAACAAACTATTTTGATGTTCAACCGTTCATCTTTGACCAATGGAAGGAAACAGTTGATGATCAAAAATGGTCAGTCAGTCTCCAGGTCATGAACGAGACATTTTTCACCGTTCAATCCGGAACTCCCTGTATCCCGCCGGTGCCGTTTCGGTTACCTCGGTGTGGTCAACGAAACCTATGCCCGGCCCTTTCCTGCACCATCCTGCGAACTCATCCAGTTGCTCCCTGCTCCCCTCCGCCTCAAGGTAAACGCTGCCGTCAGGCATGTTCTTCACATACCCTGTTATTCCCAGTTTCCAGGCTTCGCGTGCAGCACTCCACCGGAAGCCTACACCCTGGACCAGCCCGGTGACATGTATCCGGTAAAGAGTCCTGTCATCCACCTGCCTTACTTTTTTCCTGAAGGAAAAGAATGAGAGCATTAATCAGTTTTACTTCACAATTTAATAAAAATTTATGCAATTTCCAGCCCTCTTTTGTTCCTTTGCTGTGTCAGGTACAAACAATTTTTATGAAGATTCGTTTTAAAAAGGAAGGATATAAACCGGGATGAAGAGGGGATGGAAAATAGCGACAGTGGCATCAGCCGTGATCCTGTTTGTCCCGCTCTTTTTTATCGGTTCGGTCAATGCCGGGATATTCGGGCGGATGCCCGGAAAAAAGGAACTCAGGAACTACCGGAATGCCACAGCCTCAGTGGTTCTCTCCTCGGAAGGTGAAACAATTGGCAGGTTCTATTCCGAAAACAGGATCACCATCACCCGCGATCAGCTGCCGCCACACCTCATCAACGCTTTGGTGGCAACGGAGGATGCACGCTTCTACGAACACTCCGGGGTCGACTCAAGAAGCCTTATAAGGGTGATATTCAAAACTATACTTTTTAATGACCGCAGTTCGGGCGGTGGAAGCACCATCACCCAGCAGCTTGCCAAGAACATGTACGGCCGGAAAGACTACCTGATTTTTTCAGTCATCCTTAACAAAACCAGGGAAGCAATCCTTGCCCGCCGGATAGAAAAAGTCTTTCCCAAGGATGAGATACTGACACTTTACCTTAATACTGTCTCCTTTGGAGAAAACCTGTATGGCATTGAAGCTGCCTCGCAGAGGTATTTCAGTTGCACGGCTTCAGACCTCAAACCTGAAGAGGCAGCGGTTCTGACAGGCATGCTCAAGGCAAACACCTCATTCAACCCGCGTCTCTATCCTGACAACGCCGTCAGGAGAAGGAACGTGGTCCTGGGGCAGATGGAGAAATACGGGTATCTTGACAGCAGGGTTACCGATTCGCTCAGCGCCCTGCCTCTTGAACTGAAGTATAACAAGACCGATATCTCAGGTCCGGCAGACTATTTCCTTGTCAGGGTAAGGATGGAGGCTGAACAGATCATAAGGGAGATATCCTCATTCCGGGGCAGCGCATGGGACATTGAGCGTGACGGGCTGACTATCACTACCACACTCAGCCTGCCACTGCAACAGGCAGCCGGGGAGGCTTTCGCTGACCATCTCTCCAGGATGCAGAAGAGGCTTGACGATCAATACAGCACCTCTTCAGGGCGAAGGGCTCTGAAGGGGATACCCGACAGCCTCCGTAAGATGATGACCACACTTCATGCGGGCCTCCTTGCCCTTGACCCGGTTACCGGCGCCGTCATGTCATGGGTCGGAGGAATAGATTTCCGGACCCAGCCCTATGACCAGGTGCTTGCCAGGCGCCAGCTGGCATCCGTCTTCAAACCCTTCATCTTTGCTGCTGCACTCGAAGACGGGATAGAGCCATGCCGTTATCTCGACAATGACTCCGTTACACTGTCAGGATTCAACGACTGGAGCCCGGAGAACTACAATCACTCTTACGGTGGCAAATACTCTCTTGCCGGTGCACTGGCACAGAGCATGAACATTCCCACATTCAGCCTCTTCCTCATGATCGGCTTTGACAGGGTTGAAAGGCTCTGGCGTGATATGGGCTTTTCCTGGCCACTGGTAAACATGCCGTCACTCGCCATGGGTACTGCAGAAGCAAGCATCCTTGAAGTTGCGCAGGCCTATGCCGTCTTCGCCAACGGCGGAACCAGGGTCACTCCCTATCTTATTGAATCTGTGAAAGCGCCAGACGGACGGGTCCTCTGGCAGCATGAAAAACCGGAGGAGGGTGAAAGGATACTGTCGGAACGATCAGCCATACTCATGAACGCAATGCTGCAGAAGGCAATAAGGGAGGGAACCGGAGCCGCGGTGCACGGCGTTTATGGGGTGAAGCTGCCGCTGGCAGGTAAAACGGGAACATCACAAAACTATGCTGATGCCTGGTTCGCAGCCTTTAACCCTGGGCTGGTTATGGTAAGCAGGGTGGGCGCCTCTACACCATCCGTTCACTTCAACAACAGCCGCTACGGATCGGGCAGCGCCCTGGCACTGCCCCTGGTGGCAATGACCCTGAAAAAAACAGAAAACGAGAAATCACTGATGGACCGGATCAGCATACCCTTCCCTCCGCTGCCGCCTGAACTGGCAATGGCGCTTGACTGCCCCGACTTCCGGGAAAAGAGCTTCTTTGACAGGATCTTTGACATGTTTAAGGAGAAGCAGATAGACTATGATAAAGCCACCAGGCGAAAACGGATCATACGGGGACGCATCTTCAGGATCTGAAATTCATCAAAACTTCATGAAGCAGATCCTACTTTTGACGGTAATAGTGTAAACCGTAAAAGCAAAATCCATATGAAAAAAAGAGCGATCATTCTCATAACGGCTGCATTGGTCCTTGTGACCGGAGCATGCAACAAAACCGGAACCGATGATGGAATGGGAAGGGTGGTACTGAAAGTCACTGATGCCCCGTTTGATATCAGCAACATTGAGTCTGCCCTTGTTACCATTACAAAAGTTGAGTTAAGAAAGGCCGGCGACGGCATCAGCGACGGCAACCCGTTCATCACCCTGTCTGAGGACACGGTTACCCTTGACCTGATTGACCTGAGAAACGGTGTCACCGAGACTCTTCTTGACATGGAGATACCAACAGGCACCTACGACCTTGTAAGGTTATATGTGGATGAGGCAGGCCTGAAGCTGAAGGATTCCGAAGTGATTCACAGGGTGAAGGTACCCGGCGGAGGCCAGACAGGAATAAAGATATTCCTCCGCCCTGCACTTGAGGTGTCAGAGGGTAACCTTGAAGAGGTGCTGCTTGACATCGATCTCTCAAGGTCATTCATACTCAGGGGCAACCCGGCGCACAACAACGGATTCATCTTTAAACCGGTTATCAGGGCCGCCAACATGGCAAAAGCAGGATGTATCAGGGGAATGGTCACTGACACTGCAGGCGTCAAGGTTAAGGAAGCCACGGTATGGGTGGAAAAGGATACAGTTCTTGCAACTGCATTCACCGATACTCTGGGATACTATGCAATCATCGGTGTGCCGGCTGGCGAATGGTCAGTTTCAGCCACCAAAGAGGGCTATGATACCGTCCGATATGACGGAGTCATAGTCATGGCAGGAAATAAAACCGTACAGAATTTTATACTGACCAAAAAGTAAAGGCCTGTAAGACTATTATATGGCTGAGATATAAGCCGTGCCCGCCGGGTACGGCTTTTGTTTTTGAATAATTTATCCCTAAATTTGGATATTACGGCAGGGGAAACGGTGATCACCTGGACACCATGTCAGGAATTAACCAATAGTCGAAATGAAAAGGAAAAGAACTTTAATCTTTGCGACGATGATTGCTGCAGCGCTGGTTGCGGTAATATCATGCGCCGTAAATCCCGTTACGGGCAAGAAGCAGATTATGCTGATGTCAGAAGCACAGGAGGTGCAGCTGGGGCTCTCATACCACCCCCAGGTGATGGCCACATTCGGGGAATATGCAGACCCTGAACTGCAGGCATTTGTTCAGGCAAAAGGGACTGATATGGGGAAACTGTCACACAGGCCTGGCCTCGGGTACCATGTGAAAGTGGTTGACTCACCGGTAATTAATGCCTTTGCAGTACCCGGAGGGTATATCTATTTCACAAGAGGCATAATGGCAAACCTGAATAACGAAGCTGAATTCATGGGTGTTCTGGGACATGAGATGGGACATATCACTGCCCGTCACTCGGTCAGTCAGCAGACCAAACAGCAACTGGGGACTCTCCTGCTGATCGGGGGAATGCTGGCCTCGGAAAAATTTGCCAATTATGCCCAGTATGCCATGCAGGGGATGGAGCTTCTCTTCCTCAGCTTCAGTCGTGATGATGAACGGCAGGCTGATGCCCTTGGAGTCGAATATTCCTCCAGGATGGGATATGACGGAGCTAAAATGGCCGATTTCTATAAGGTCCTGATAAAGATGAACCTCTCGGAAGCCGAAGGGGGAGTACCCACATTCCTCTCCACCCACCCTGATCCGGGTGACCGCTACAATGATGTGCTGAGGCATGCAAAAACATGGCAGGACAGCCTTAAGCTTCCGTCATACAAGGTAAATGCCGATTCTTACCTCCGGCTTATCGACGGCATGATATACGGTGAAGACCCGAAGCAGGGATACACCATGGACAACAATTTTTATCATCCGGAACTTAAATTCAGGTTTACCTATCCCCTCGGCTGGAAGCTCACCAACGCACCCACCCAGGTTACAATACAGCCTGCTGACGGAAAGGCACTGATGCTCTTCACACTCGCAAACCAGAAAACTCTTGAGTCAGCCGCTGACAGCACCCTCGCCATGTACGGACTGCAGCTTCAGCGCGCTGAGAAGAAAACCGTAAACGGAATACCTGCAATAATCACCCTTTCAAAACAACAGGCGCAGGACCAGTCAACCGGACAGGTAAGCTCAAACGCGGTTCTCTCCTACTTCCTGCAATACGGAGGACTGATCTACGTATTCCACGGAGTATCAACCGAGGCTGACTTTACCACCTATTCACCGACAATGGAGGCTTCAATGAAGACATTCGCACAGCTCACCGATCCCTCCAGGATCAATGTCAAACCCAAAAGGGTTTATGTTAAAAAGGCACCGCGCGCCGGTACGCTGGCAAGCACCCTGAGCTATTACAACATGCCGCAGGCTATGATGGAAGAGCTTGCACTCCTTAACAATATGGAACTTAATGATCCGGTTCCGGCAGGAAAATCAATAAAGATTGTATCAGAATAACCTGACGGTCATGGAATCATATTATATCATACCATAAAACCATACATAAATTGGCAGAACAGACATTCAGAAAACCAGGCTACGGTACCTGGATGGACAAAAACGGGCTGTACCTGAAATATGGTCTGATTGCCCTTTTGGTTCTCTTCCTGCTGATCAGCACCCTCTTTCAGATTCAGCCTGAAGAGGTAGGGATCATCACCCGATTCGGGAAGTATGTCCGCAAGGTGGAACCGGGCCTCAATCTGAAGGTCCCGGTAATTGAGAGACTATACAAGGTTGCCGTTGAGCGGCAGCAGAAGGAGGAGTTCGGATTCCGGACCACCGCGCCCGGTATCCGCTCGGAATATACCAAAGAAGGCACAGCCGATGAATCGCTGATGCTTACGGGTGATCTCAACCTTGCCGATGTGGAATGGGTGGTTCAGTACCGCATCGAAGATCCGTACAGCTTTCTCTTCAGGGTGAGGGAACCGGTGGTGGCGCTACGTGACATCTCCGAAGCCTCTATGCGTGAGATCGTCGGTGACCGCACCGTCAATGAGGTACTTACGGTAGGCAGGGCAGAGATAGCCTCCAGCGTTCAGCAGAAGATCCAGCAGCTCTGCACTGAATATTCACTCGGCATCAGGATAGAGCAGGTGGTTCTCCAGGATGTAAACCCGCCCGATCCCGTAAAGGATGCATTCAATGATGTCAACCAGGCCCAGCAGGAGAGGGAGACACTCATCAACCAGGCAAGGTCAGAATACAATAAGGTTATCCCCCGCGCCAGGGGCCAGGCTGAAGAGACCATACAGAGAGCTGAAGGGTATGCCACCGAACGTGTGAATAACGCCCTCGGCGAAACAGCCCGCTTCAATGCCCTCTACCGGGAGTATATTAAAGCTCCCGAGGTAACGAAAAGGAGAATATACCTCGAAACGATGGAGGAAATACTTCCCAAGGCAGGTAACAAGATACTCACCGATGAGAGCGGCAGAAACCTGCTGCCTCTGCTTCAGATGCAGCTCACCCCAAAACAGTAAACCATGAAGGCAAATACAACAAAATTAATAGTGACCCTCTCGGTGATGCTGGTTTCACTGCTGCTGATCCTTGAATGCGTCTACAAGGTGAAGGAGACAGAGCAGGTGGTGGTGACACAGTTCGGCAAACCCGTGGGTGAGGCGAAAACCACACCCGGACTGAAACTGAAACTGCCGTTTATTCAACGGACCAACTATTTTGAAAAGAGGTACATGGAGTGGGACGGAGACCCGAACCAGGTGCCGACCAAGGACAAGAAGTTCATCTTTGTTGACACTTATGCAAGGTGGCAGATAACCGACCCCCTTCAGTTCTTCAAGAGGCTGACCGATGAACGCGGAGCACAGTCAAGACTCGCAGATATTCTTGACGGGGAGACCCGTGACCATATCGCCGGTCACAACCTGGAGGAGGTGGTCAGATCAGTAAACCGTACACCTGTTTCCTCGGGGCTGATAGGTGAAGAGACCGGTGATACCCTGAACAACATAATCACCGGCAGGCAGAAGATTGAGGATATGATACTGATCTCGGCCAATGACAAGGCAAAGGATCTGGGAATAGTCATCCTTGATGTGCGTATCAAGCGGCTCAATTATGTGGAGGAGGTAAGGGCGCAGATTTATGAGCGCATGAAGAGCGAACGTTACCGCATTGCTGAGCGATTCCGGTCAGAGGGACAGGGCGAGGCTTCAAAGATTAACGGGGAAAAGGAGCGTGACCTGAAGACAATACAGTCGGAAGCGTTCCGTACAGCGGAAGAGATCCGCGGGCGGGCCGATGCACGTGCCGCAGCAATCTATGCAGGAGCATATGACCAGTCGGCCGCATCACGGAATCTGTACGGATTCATGAAGTCAATGGAAACTTTCAGGGTTACGTTTGATTCATCAACAACTATAATACTGTCAACCGACAGTGAACTTTACAAATACCTGACCGATTTCAACAAGGGTCTCTGACGGGTCAGGCATGACGGCATTGTCCTGCCATTGCCCGTATTGGTCAACATCTGGCATATGTCTGTCAAAAGAGGCTGGCTGAAAGCCGTTTCCGAACGTATATTAGTTGGGAATTCATCACCGGAAACGATGAAAACATACTATCAGATAACAGCGGAAGAAATAGGTATCGTACTGCTCCGGAAAAGAAAGATTGCCAAAGCACTTCGCAGGTGGTTGCGTGAAAAAGGTTTGTCCTACGAATATGTTTTTTACATCCAATAATCTTTCAGGTAGAGATTCTGTTTAACACATTTTTCCGGAGTAAAAAAACCGGTCCCTGCGGGGGCCGGTTTTCATTTTATCATATAGTATCAGGCTGGATTTATTCCTGCCGCCCCGATCTGCCAGCCGGCGGATACGGGGTTGATTCTCAGACTTCGTAAGAGTCTCAAATTGCTGACTGCCGGCTGCCGGCTGATCTATCCCCTGTCAGGGAAGAACCTTCGCCACCAGAAATATTTCCTTATCCTTGCCATAATTTTTTCGCATGCAAATATGCAAACAATTTTCGGCAGGAATTATTGTATCACCCTTTA
>CAYYEH010000011.1:39056-54161 GCA_964470815.1 uncultured Rikenella sp. | reverse complement strand
TGTTAATCCGGTGTTCCGGTTCGGGTTTTCTTCCCGGCCTGGGCCTGGAAAAGATTGGTCCTGCTATTGTCTTGTCCTCCAGTTAAGTTAATAATATCTTTTAAATCAGTCTCTTAATTGCCAATTTCACTTGCTATCTCCTCCTTCACAAGGGTGATGAACTCTTCGGGTTTCATGACTCCCCTGTCACCCTCTCCCTGCCTCCTGACAGAAACCGTTCCGGCTGCAGCCTCTTTTTCTCCGATCACCAGAAGGTAGGGTATCCTCTTTAACTCGTTATCTCTTATCTTCTTACCTATCTTTTCGTTCCTGTCGTCAATCAGGGTGCGAATATCGGAATTATTCAGAATATTTAAAACAGTTTTTGCATAATCATTGAATTTTTCGCTGATTGGCAGAATTATGGCCTGGTCTGGGGTCAGCCAGACAGGGAATTTTCCGGCGGTGTTTTCAATGAGTACTGCAACGAAACGTTCCATCGATCCGAAAATTGCCCTGTGGATCATGACAGGCTGATGCTTCTGGTTGTCACTTCCGTTGTATTCAAGTCCGAACCTCTCCGGCAGGTTATAATCAACCTGGATGGTTCCGAGCTGCCATTTGCGTCCGATGGCGTCTCTCACCATAAAGTCGAGTTTGGGACCGTAAAATGCTGCTTCGCCAACGGCAATGGTTGTGGCCAGGTTCTTTTCGCCCGCAGCTTCTATGATTGCCTGCTGAGCCTTTTCCCAGTTTTCGTCGGAGCCTATGTACTTTTCATGATTATTCGGGTCACGGAGTGAAATCTGGGCCGTGAACTCACTGAATCCGGCAATCCTGAATATATACTGCACCAGATCAATGATGCTCTTGAATTCCTCCTTAAGCTGGTCAGGGCGGCAGAAGTGGTGTGCATCATCCTGGGTGAAGCTGCGTACGCGGGTAAGTCCGTGGAGCTCACCGCTCTGCTCATAGCGATATACGGTGCCGAACTCGGCCATCCTTACCGGAAGCTCACGGTAGGAGTGGGGTGTGGCATTGAATATCTCACAGTGATGGGGACAGTTCATAGGCTTGAGCATGAACACCTCGCCCTCCTGGGGGGTGGTGATGGGCCTGAATGAATCAGCTCCGTACTTTTCATAGTGACCGGAGGTCTTGTATAGTTCAACGTTGCCGATATGTGGTGTTGAGACCATGGAATAACCTCTCTCCTTCAGTACCATGGTCATGAAGTCGATGAGTCTCTGCTTCATGTCTGCACCCTTTGGCAGCCAGAGGGGAAGTCCCATACCCACTTTCTGGGAGAAGGCGAAGAGTTCAAGGTCTTTGCCTATGCGCCTGTGGTCACGCTTACGGGCCTCCTCGATCATAACCATGTATTCATCGAGCAGTTTCTGCTTCGGGAAGGTTATGCCGTAGATGCGGGTCATCATCTTCCGTTTCTCGTCGCCGCGCCAGTATGCACCGGCAAGGCTGAGAACCTTAATTGCCTTTATCGATGACGTATCAGGAAGGTGCGGCCCCCGGCACAGATCGGTGAAATTGCCCTGGCGGTAAAGAGTTATCGTACCGTCCTCAAGTTCGGAGATGAGTTCGGTCTTGTATTCATCACCCTTTGCGGTAAAGAGGTCCATCGCCTCCTTCTTGCTTACTTCGGAGCGTAAAATGGGGCTGGCCTTTGCTGCCAACTCCTTCATCTTGTCTTCAATCAGGGGAAGGTCAGCGTCAGTGATCACCTTGCCGTTACCGGGGTCAACATCATAGTAGAAGCCGTTTTCAACAGCGGGACCTATACCGAACTTCGTACCGGGCCAGAGGGCCTCCAGGGCCTCGGCCATGAGGTGCGCCGATGAGTGCCAGAATGCATGCTTTGCCTCAGGATCATCCCACTTATGCAGCCTCAGCGTTGCATCACCCTGTATGGGCCTTGAAAGATCCCACAGTTCACCGTTAACTGTTGCAGCAAATACATCTGCCGCAAGTCCGGGGCTGATTGACATGGCAATTTCATAACTGCTTATTCCCTTATTGTACTCCCTCACGGATCCGTCAGGGAAGGTTATTTTGATCATGGATTCCATACTGTTAAATAGTTTGCAAAGATAATATTTTTTACGCTTCAATATGCAGGCAGTTTCAGTGTTCCCGAAGTCCGGTTTTTCTTGAAATTGTTAATTGGCACAGATTTTGGATTTAACAATTCAGCACCAAAAACGGCAGTCATGAAAAGAATTTTAATCTCAACGGCAGCAGCAGCAATGATAATGCTGAGCTCATGTGACTTTCAGCCTGAAGCCTATTTCTTTGCAGACAAGGTAAAGGCTGAGATAGGAGAGGAGGTATTCTTCTTCAACGGGTCACATAACGCAACCTTCTATGAATGGGATTTTGGCGACGGCACCTGGTCTGACGCCTATGAGCCCGTTCACAGTTACAATGCATCAGGTGTGTTCACCGTCATCCTGAGCGCCTATTCAGAGAACGGCAACGTCGACAGGTCATATCTTGACATTGAGGTGCTCTCACCTACAATGCTTGAGGTGGAGGTGCTTGAATGGAATCAGGAGTATCCTGTTGCAAACGCCAGTGTGAGACTCTATCGAACATTGAGTGACTGGGACAATGAAACAAACCTTGTCGTTGAGGGTTTTACAAACTCTTCCGGCAAGGTAATATTCAATAACCTGCAACCCCGAGTATATTACTTGGATGTGTGGCAACTCAACCATAACAACTTTGCCTTCAGGAATGAGCCGAATGGACTCCAGTACCTAATGACCGACCCGCTTCTCAAAAACGAGCTGAACCAGTTCATTGCATGGGTCGATTACACAGGTACCAAGAGCGCTGCAACGCGCGACAGGAGCCAGGTGCTCATCATAAAGTCAAGAAGCGCCAAAGCTCCAGCCGGCAAGAAATAGTGATAAAGGAAAAATAAAATGGCGAACCTCACCATTAGATAAATTTCCTTAAGTTTGTGTTTTCACAAACCTAAACAGGAAAAAACTCATGGAGACAAAATTCGCGCTACATGGAATAGACTACCTGATAATGGCAGTCTATTTCGTTTTTGTGCTGGGTATAGGCTGGGCGCTCAGGAAATACATGAAGAATGCCTCTGCCTTTCTTGAGGCCGGGAGATCCATCCCGGCGTGGGTAGCAGGGCTGGCTTTCATCTCAACCAACCTCGGTGCGCTTGAGGTGATGGGTATGACGGGTTCAGGCCTGAAATACGGAATGCTCACGACCCACTTCTACTGGATAGGAGCTATCCCGGCAATGGTATTCCTGGCCCTTTTCATGATGCGTTTCTACTATGGCTCCAAAGCCCGTTCGGTGCCCGAATACCTTAAGTTGCGCTTCAACGAAAAAACACGTGCACTCAATGCATTTCTCTTTGCCCTCATGACGATACTTGCATCAGGGATTTCCATGTATGCCCTTGCAATATTGCTGGAGAACGTTCTGGGTTGGAACTTCAACGTTTCACTTCTGGCCTCCGCTGCAATAGTGCTCGCATACACATACCTCGGTGGACTATCATCCGCAATCTACAATGAAGTCCTCCAGTTTTTCATAATAATAATCGGCCTTCTGCCGATGGCAATCCTGATATTGATTGATGTCGGTGGATGGGGTGGCATGCAGGAGAGCCTCGCTCCGATTGTTGAAGGCAAAGGTTTTGCAGCCGACACCTGGACGACCACCTGGAAATATACAGCCACTGCCGGCGCCAACCCGATGGGGGTGGAGTGGTACGGAATCCTGGCCGGCCTGGGATTCGTCCTCTCTTTCGGATACTGGTGCACCAACTTCCTTATCGTCCAGAGGGCCATGGCTGCAGATTCGATGACAGCAGCCCGCAAGGTGCCACTCATCGGAGCCATACCCAAAATGTTCATCCCCTTCCTGATCATTATCCCCGGTATAGCCGCACTTGTGCTGCTCAATGATCCGGGAAAGGGTTTCGCCCTGCCCCTGAATGACGCAGGTCAGCCCATATATGATTATACCATCATCATGCTTCTCAAGCAGTACCTGCCCGCCGGGGTACTCGGCCTTGGCATAACTGCCCTGCTGGCCTCATTCATGTCAGGGATGGCAGGTAACGTTTCTGCATTCAATACCGTATGGACCTATGACATTTACCAGACGTACATCAGGCCTTCCACCGCCGATAAGGAAGCAGATGACCGCCATTATCTCAAGGTGGGAAGGATGGCAACCATTGTAGGTGTACTGGTCAGCATTGCAGCAGCTTATATAGCCAGCAAGTTCGGAAACATAATGGACTTCCTCCAGACGGTCTTCTCAATGATCAATGCACCGCTCTTCGCCGTGATCTTCCTCGGGATGTTCTGGAAGCGCTCCACCGGCAACGCTGCCTTTACTGGCCTGCTGATGGGTTTCCTCATTGCACTTCTTCACCACGGCCTCACCATGCCAGCGGGTGCAACCACCCTCGTCAAGGGAGGATGGCTCGGTGTGGTTCATACTTACCCGGTGGAAATGGCTCAGAACTTCTGGACAGCCATATTCGCATTCTCAACAGCAGCGCTCCTTACTGTCATCATCTCACTGCTCTCTAAACGGGAAAAGAGCGATGATGAGCTCAACGGACTGGTCTACTCCATGACCCCAAGGCTGGATGACAGCGGTGTGGTATGGTACCAGAGACCCTGGTTCCTGGCGCTTATCGTTGGCATCATAATGATCGTGCTGTCAATAATATTCTGGTAAAAAAAAATACAAAATCATGCTGGATATAAGATTTCCCATAGGATTGATGTTCTCGATAGTAGGACTCATCATTACGATTTACGGACTTGCCACAATAGGGCAGGATGCCATGTATATCAAGTCGCTTAACGTGAATGTAAACCTGTTTTCAGGCCTGGGCACTCTCGCCTTTGGCCTGATAATGTTGCTATTATCGGATCCGGTTAGAAAACGGAAGAGGTAAGGGACAAAAAAAGAGCCGCACCGGGTGCGGCTCTTTTGTTTGGGATTCGGGAATTGCGATATGCTATAAATCATCTGAAAAAACTGCCGGCCGCAATGACCTCATATTGTACCTTGATGCCATCACCTCGCCGTAGGCTCCTGCAGAGCGTATGGCCAAAAGGTCGCCGCGCCGCGTCTCCGGCAGAGGTATGTGCTTCCCGAAAGTATCAGTCGTCTCGCATACCGGGCCTACAACAGTATATCTCTTTTCACGACCGTCAGAAGTGAGATTTTCTATCCTGTGGCTTGCATGATAAAGAGCCGGCCTCAGGAGTTCGGTCATCCCCGCGTCAAGAATCACAAATGTCTCCGACGCACCCGGCTTGACGTACAGCACCCTTGAAATGAGTGAACCACAGTTGGCGGTCAATGACCTGCCAAGCTCAAATGAGATTGTGCTTTCAATCCTTTTATCAAGGTTATTCCTGATTGTTTCAAAATATTCGGCAAATTGGGGGAAGCGGTCGGGGTTGTCATAGCTGACTCCCAGGCCTCCGCCGACATTGATGTCTTCCGGCTCCATATTTTTGTCAGACAGCCATTTCCATAGTTCGTTGATTCTTTTGCACAGGTTCCGGTAAACCGAAAGGTCTGTGATCTGTGACCCGATATGAAAGTGAATCCCCTTGTAGTGTATATTTTCCAGTTCCCGAAGGAGTTCAGTTACCTTTTCAAGATCAGCCATCCTGATACCGAACTTGTTCTCCTCAGTTCCTGTGGTGATATGCCTCAGGGTGTGTGCCTCCACATTGGGGTTGATTCTCAACGCCACTGATGCAACCTTACCCAACCTGCCGGCCAGTTCGCTGATGACCTCCAGTTCTGCGGCCGATTCCACGTTGAAGCACCTGATCCCGGTATTAAGTGCCTTTTCAATTTCCCTGTCGCTTTTTCCTACCCCCGCAAAAACGATTTCACCGGCCTTAAAACCGCAGGCAACCGCATGCTCAACCTCATTGCCGCTGACACAGTCGGCACCAAATCCGTAACCGGCAATGATCCTCATGATCACCGGGTTGAAGTTTGCCTTAACGGCATAATGAACCTGGAAACCCCGGTTTGATGCTTCTCCGGATACCACTGAGAGAGTTTCCTTAAGCATATCATTATCATAATAGTAGAACGGGGTCTCATACCTGTTCAGTTTTTCGGTTATCTCTTTGGTGATCATTATGTTTCCGGAAATAGTTTTTTGCTTAGTTCCCTGAGGGCTGTTATCTTGTCGGTTGTGTTGATGAGTATTGAAACACTGTTCTCGCTCCCGCCATAAGAGATCATTTTAACAGGAATCTCATTCAGGGCTTCGAAAATTTCAGGTGCGGAACCGATCCGGTCAGGGCGGAAGTCGCCAACCACGCAGATAATTGTCTGATTCCTCTCAACTTCAACATGTCCGATCGAGGCAAGGCTCCTGAGTATTTCTTCAACATAAGTTCCGTCATCAATAGTCAGGGAGACAGATACTTCTGATGTTGTGATCATGTCAATGGGCGTCCTGAAGGCTTCAAAGGCTTCGAAAATCCTGCGCATGAAACCATAAGCCATCAGCATCCTGTCAGAACGGATCCTGATCGCAATGACGTCATCTTTGGCTGCAATGGCTTTGTAATCTTCCAATGCAGAGGAGGATGATATCAGAGTTCCCACGTCTTCGGGTTCCATTGTGTTTTTAAGCCTTACCGGGATATTTTTCAATCGGGCGGGATTGATGCTGGAGGGGTGGAGAATCTTTGCCCCGAAGTAAGCCAGCTCTGCTGCTTCGCTGAAGGAGAGATCCCTGACTACACGGGTGTTTTCGACGTACCTCGGATCATTGTTATGCAGGCCGCTGATATCGGTCCATATCTGCACCTCCTGCACCTCCTTAGGCCCCAGCGCCGCCCCGATGATTGTCGCACTGTAGTCGCTGCCACCACGCCTCAGGTTATCAGTTTCACCGTTCACGTTACGGCAAATGAATCCCTGGGTGATAATTATCTTTTCATCCTTCAGCACTGACAGCTCGCGCTTAAGGTTCTCCCTGATATAGAAATAATCAGGCTCTCCATCCTTGTCTATCCTCATGAAGTTGAGGGCGGGAACCAGAAGGGACGGAATACCTCTCTCGGAAAGAAGGAAATGAAGCATTGCAGTGGATATAAGTTCACCCCGTGCAAGTATTCGTCTTTCGTTATGATTGCTGAACTTCCCGGAAACCATCGCTGCAATGAAGCTGAAATGGTCATCAATAAGAGCATGAGCCTTCTCAGACCAGTCAGCCCCTGAGTAAAGCTCGTCAGCTACATCATGATACCTTCCGCGAAGCTGCTCAGCAATTCCCGACGCCGACACCCTGTCTCCGGCAGAAAAGAGCCGGGATATCTCCACCAGGGCGTTTGTCGTTCCTGCCATTGCCGACAGTACGACTATTTTCAGCTCGCCGTCGCTGATAAGCGGAATCAGAGCCCTGAACCGGTCAGGACTACCCACAGAGGTGCCACCGAATTTGAATACTTTCATTTCCCGGTAAATTTTCTCCTCTCCCTATAAGGAAAGACAAAACATTGTTACAATTCAGTCAGTCAAACAAATTTAGCATCGCCGGCTGACATGATATTTCTGTTTTACCATGTTCCTTTGGCACAATGCTTGTATTTTCAAGCTGTCAAAGATAGATAAAAGAGAAACTTTTGATATTCAATGGTACTATTTTCAGGGAAAATTGTATGTAGCAGAAAAAGGAGGTTGATATGAAAAAAATGATCTTTGTTCTGATGTTTTCAGCTGTTGCCGGCGGATGTGCTCTTTTTTCACCGGGAAAGAGTTCCGGCAGTGCAGAAATAAAAGCTGATGCTGCATCTGACAGCACTGAATATGAACTGGTTGTTTTCGATCCGGGATTCGAAACATGGCTGTTGATGAAGCCATCAATGGAACACTCCCTTGAGTATTATAAAAGCAGAAACAGCATTTATGTGGGTGAGTGGAACCACAGATATATGAATCCAAGGTGGTACAAGGGCCGGTATGAAAGTTATATAGATTATGAACCGGCCAGAAACTACGGACTTGAATTTGAACGTCGTTTGTTTTATTATTTTAAATATTTCGAGGAGACAAACAGGGTAAGCCTTGATCCGACAGGAAGGTAATTTTTGTAATCTCTTTTTTGAAATAATGATTGAGGTTTAAAAAAAATCTTTATTTTTGTGCCCGCGTTACGGGATAATTATTGTGTATGATCCCGGATCCGCCCAGATGGCGAAATTGGTAGACGCGCTAGTTTCAGGGACTAGTGTCAGCAATGATGTGCAGGTTCGAGTCCTGTTCTGGGCACCACCAACCACGCCCAGGTGGTGAAATTGGTAGACACGCCAGCTTGAGGGGCTGGTGCCGGTTACGGTGTGCAAGTTCGAGTCTTGTCCTGGGCACACAATGAAAAGAGCTGCGGAGAGCAGCTTTTTTTTTACGATTGCCGGTCTGCGATTGCCGGTTTACTTCGGTCATCGCAACCCTCAAATCTCAACCTGCAAATCAGTAGATTCTTGAATCATAGACAGCCTGAAGTATTCTTCCCCTTATGGAGAGGTTTGAGAGCTGGTTATTATTTCGGGTAGGGTAGACCCTGTTGCTGACGAAGACATATGAGATCTCCTCCTCGGGGTCAACCCAGATAAATGTGCCGGTGAATCCCGAGTGGCCAAAACTGGATGGTGACGCTGAGTGGCACGGGTAAGCCTCTTCCGGCGGGATGGTGTCATTGCCCGGAAGCGGTTTGTCAAAACCCAGACCCCTGCGGTTCTCATTTTCCGGGTACTGTACCCTGGTATATTCCCTGAGTACGTCACTGCTGAGAACCCTGACACCGCCATACTCACCACCCCTACGGTACATCTCAACAACCTTCAGGAGGTCATTTCCGGTTGCAAAGAGCCCCGCATGGCCTGACACCCCTCCCAGCATGGCGGTCCCTTCGTCATGGACCGTGCCGCGCAGCAACTGTTTCCTGAAAAGGGAGTCAAATTCCGTTGGCACAACCCGCTCGCGCGGATACTTCTCAAGCGGTTTGTAGGTGATGTTGAATGCACCGATCGGGCGGTATATGTTTACCGGAGCAAACTTGTCAATCGTACTGTCTGTCAGGCTCTCGATTATCTCCGCAGCGAGGATGAAGGTGAGATCTGAATAGACATATTTCTTCTGTCCAAGAGGGCTGTCACGTATCTCCCTGAACATATCCCTCAGGTAGTGCCTGTTCATATACATTGAGTCAGTGACCGCAAGTGCGAATTTCCTGTTGGTATAGTCACTGAAGATGCCACGCCTGAAGGTGCTGTCATTATCCAGCGTGTTTCTCCAGAAGGGGATCCACGATCTTAAACCCGACTGGTGTGCTAACATTTCACGGAGTACCAGGTCTCCCTTGTCGGAAAAACGAAACCATGGCAGGTAGTAGCCGAGTGTTTTGTCAGGGTCAAACAAACCCCGGTCATGAAGGAGCATGAGTGATGGTGTGGCAGCTGTAACCTTTGTCACAGAGGCAAGGTCCCAGAGGTCGCTTTCACTTACTGCCTCGGTACTGTCATAAAGGTGGAATCCGTAACATTTGTTCATGACCACAATCCCTTTGCGGGCAATGAGCACCTGGCAGCCCGGAAAGGCCAGGGAATCAATTCCTTCCTTTACTATGGAGTCCACTTTGCCTATCAGCCTTTCCGACGAGAGGCCGGCGTTCTCAGGAAATCCGTACTGCAGTCTTATGTTTCCGGGTGTCAATATTCCGGTTCCCAGCGGGTATGCTTCACTGACCGTTACAGGAAGCCTGCCTGAAGCCCCGATGGCACCGAATAGCACCTGCACTGCAGCCTGGTGACTGTATTGGTTGTCCTGGTATGCAACCAGAAAGGCTGAAGGTTTTTCTGTCATGTCAAGGCGGGCAATACCATAGGGATTACCGAACCAGATGACTGCAGCCCTGTCAAGTGAGGTTATCTGCCTGAAGAGGTTGTTAAGCGATGGAGTAACGCCATATTGCCCTGCAGGTTTCTGTTCCAGGGAGCAGAATCCGGCAATGACCACGTCGTAATCCTTAAGCTTTGACATTACAAACCGGGCTCCCTGCTCATTGGAAGGGTCAATGAAATAATGATCAGCATTGGTATACCGGTCAGTCATCCTCTGAAATTCTGTCATTGCCAGGCGGTTGACAGAAACGGTGGCGATCCTTATCCTGTCAAGACGACCAAGCGGAATGAGATTATCATTGTTTTCGATCAGTGTCATGGCTCCGTTGTAAAGGTCTCGTATAAGTGCAGGGTGTTCAGATCCCGGGATGCCTGTGCCCTGTCTGCCGTCAGGCGTTACGCCGGTGTCTCCGTTTCCGGTTTTCAGGTTTTCAAGCCACAGTTTAGCCGCAAGGAGCTTCCTGCACCTGGAGATGACTTCACTGACAGCTATCTCTCCCTTTTCCACCCGGCGTGCAATCTCGTCGATGGCACGGACAGGGTCAGTTGAATATTCTATAATGTCATTCCCTGCCAGGAATGCCTCAGCCTCGGCGATGCCTGAAGGGTAGGTGAGGGTTGCACCGGCCATGTTCATGGCATCAGTGAGGATCAGGCCCCTGAAACGGGTATCCTGCCTCAGGAGAGTTGTGATCACTTTCTTCGAGAAAGTCGCCGGCAGGCCGCTCTTTTCCAGTCCGGGTACGCTTATGTGGGCCGTCATGACTGCCCCGATCCCCTCTTCCGCAAGCCGCCTGAAAGGAACAAGCTCTACCTCTTCAAAGCGCTGACGGTCACCCTTAATGACAGGCAACCCCGTATGTGAGTCAACGTCGGTGTCACCATGGCCCGGAAAATGCTTCGCACAGGCAATTATACCGTTATCCTGCAGTCCCTTCATATACATCACAGCCTTGTCAGCAACTCTTTCCGGGTCTTCGCCAAAGGAGCGGTAGTTAATGACAGGATTAAGCGGATTATTGTTGACATCTGCAACCGGAGCGAGGTTGATGTTTACCCCTATGTCACGGCACTGCCAGGCAACTGCCGCACCCATCCGGTAGATGAGTGAATCGTTCTGAAGGGCACCCAGTGTCATCTGGTACGGAAAATCCTCTATCTCCTTAAGTCTCATCCCAGTTCCCCATTCGGCATCCTGTGCAATGATCAACGGGATTTTTGACATCTTGCCTATCCGTTTTGTAAAATCCACCTGGAGGTCGCGTGATCCTTCGAAAAAGATAACCCCGCCTATGCCGTATTTCGTAACCAGTTCTTCAACCTGCATGTAGTTGCCCCCCTTTGCGTCGGCCCATGCAGGTATCCAGATGAGCTGGGCAATCATCTCCCTTACAGTCATGGTGCTAAGGATGCTGTCAACCCTTCTGTCCCCGGTAAAATTCTTCCAGGGGACATTGTTTTCGGCACCGCGGGAGGGTGATGCATGGATCATAAACAGGGTGGAAAGAACAAGGATCGGCAGAAAGGATTTTTTCATCGGTTGATTATATTATGAGCAGTACCAAAATTAGCATTTTTCTTTGTCAATCTTTTCCCGGATGATTGGTTCCAATTTGTTATTTTTACGGGATCAACATAAACCCTATGGCAGCATCAAAGAGTTCCTCCAGGACAGCCGGCAAACCGGCACGGCTTATGTCACTTGACGTGTTCAGGGGTGCCACGGTGGCTTTCATGATCATCGTCAATACCCCGGGCACATGGAGTCATGTGTATGCACCGCTCCGGCACGCCCAATGGCATGGTTGTACCCCAACTGACCTTGTCTTCCCTTCCTTCCTCTTTATATCAGGGGTGGCAATGTGGTATTCCCTCCGGAAGTTTAACTTCGGGTTCTCCGGGGCATCACTCTTCAGGATTCTCCGGAGGGTATTGCTCATCTTCGCTGCAGGGCTCTTTCTAAATATCTTTCCCCATTTTATTGACCGCGACTACAACACGCTCCGTATAATGGGGGTTTTGCAGAGGATAGCACTGGCATGGGGACTCGGCGCTACACTGGTTCTGCTGATTAAGCGAAATTATATCTGGCTCGCAACGGCAGTGATACTTTTCGGCTACTGGGCCCTGATGTATTTCCTGGGCGGAGCCGATCCCTATTCCCTGGAGGGCAATTTTGCCCGTACGGTTGACATAGCGGTGTTGGGAGAAAACCATCTTTACAAAGGCTTTGGAATGCCTTTTGACCCTGAAGGGCTGCTCAGTACACTGCCGGCAACAGCAACAGTGCTGCTCGGATTTATGGCAGGCGGTCTCATCAGCGGCAGCGGAACATCATGGAAAACTCCGGGATGGCTCACTCTTACCGGAGCACTGCTGATCGGGGCCGGGCTTCTCTGGGGACACTATTTCCCCATAAACAAGCCAATCTGGACAAGTTCTTACGTACTCTATGCTGGCGGGATAGGGATGATTATCCTGGCATTGCTCTATGTTATCATTGATATATGGAATCTCAGGGGTTGGACCGGCTTCTTCAATACTTTTGGCACAAATGCCCTCTTTACATACCTCCTTGCAGGCATCTGGACCAAAACCATGCTGGCCATAAAAATAGGGGAAGGAACCCTTTATAAATGGATATTCACCAACATTTGCAGCCCGCTCTTTGAGGAACAGAAACTGGCCAGCCTGCTCTTTGCAGTAATCCAGGTCATGATTGTCTGGGCGTTTGGCTACATACTTTACAGGAAAAAGATAATCATAAAATTCTGAGATGGATATCAGGACCAGAGTTGAAAAGGCTTTCGGGCGCTGGAAAGGATCACCCCCGGAGATTATTACCCGCCTGCCGCAGTCAGGGTCAGACAGGGTATACTTCAGGCTCATCTGCAGGGAAGACCAGGTGATTGGGGCATACAACCCGAGCCGCGAGGAGAATGAAGCTTTTGTAGGTTTCTCAAACCATTTCAGGGCGAAGGAATTACCAGTCCCGGAGATTTATGTATATTATCCTGAAGAGAAAGTCTATTTTCTTGAGGACCTGGGAGATATAAACCTCTTTACCTGGCTGGCACGCCGTACGGACGAGGAACGGTTCAATGCAGAAACCGAAGCATTATTCCTCACAATTGCCGCTGACCTTGTCAGGATTCAGACTGAAGGGATACGCGGCCTTGATCTCTCACTCTGCTACCCGCACCGCAGCTTTGACCGTCAGAGTATTGTCTGGGACATGAACTATTACAAGTACATGTTCCTCAAACTGATAGGAGCTCCTTTCAACGAGACAAGGCTGGAACGCGATTTTGAAATACTGACCCGGTTCCTTCTGGATGCAGGACAGGAGTATTTTCTTTTTCGTGACTTCCAGACAGCCAACATCATGATCCGCGACGGCAAGCCATGGTATATAGATTACCAGGGAGGGAGGCTCGGGGCACCTCAGTATGACATAGCATCACTGGCCTATGATGCAAAGGCCTTTATACCGGCAGGTATAAGGAAGATTACCATTGACCGGCATCTCGATCTCTTTGCTTCCGCGACAGGCAAATCCAGAGAGTCGCTTGAACAGTACCAGGGGGCATTCACTCTTATAAGGCTTATGCAGGCACTGGGGGCCTTCGGGTTCAGGGGACTGCATGAGAATAAGCCTACATTCAACGAGAGCATCGTGCCGGCCGTGGAATTGATGAATGAACTCCTTGAGAGCGGAGCTGTCAAAACAGATCTTCCGGAGCTGAAAAAAGCATCACTTGCGGTGCCTCTGCAGAGAAAGTACAGGATTCTTGAACACTACCAGGACCTGGTTCACATACATATTGAAAGTTTTTCCTATGTAAAGGGGAGGACGATAAACTATGACAGTGGCAGCGGCTTTGTCTTCGACTGCAGGGGCCTTCGCAATCCAGTTACGGTAGCCGAACTGAGTGACCTTACCGGACTTGACCCGGAAGTAATTGAGTTTTTCAACAACGATGACGAGGCTGTGGCTTTTTCAGGCGACTGCACAAACATCATACGCAACTCATTGCCCATGATGAGACGGAAGGGGATTCTCGATATTCATGCAGCCTTCGGATGTGTTGGCGGTCAGCACCGGTCAGTATGGAGTGCTGAGAGGGTGGCATCGATGCTCTCAGCCATGCCAGGCGTGGAGGTAAATATCAAACATTCTGCGCTGGGTAAATGAAGGCTATGGTATTCGCAGCCGGCCTGGGCACCAGGCTGGGAGAGATGACAGCCGCCAGGCCCAAGGCACTGGCAGATGTCAATGGCAGAACAATGCTTGAACATATCGCCGAAAGAGTGTCAGAGGCAGGGTTTAATGACATAGTTGTCAATATCCACCATCACCCTGACCTGATGATTCAGGAGATAGAAAAGCTTCGCAGGAAAGGCTACTCCATCACAATATCAGATGAGAGCGATGAACTGCTCGATACAGCCGGCGGCCTCTACAGGGCACGGGGCTTTTTTGACAGTGAGCCATTCCTGGTCCACAATGTGGATGAATTTACTGATATAGACCTTGAGGCCATGTACAGACACCACCTCGCTTCGGGTGCGCTTGCCACCCTGGCATCAAGGCACAGCAGGGGCAACAGGATGCTGCTGGTCGACCGGTCAGGACGGCTCCGCGGGTGGCGCAACAATGCCACGAAGGAGGAGATTCTCACTGTTGACAGCAACAGAAGGCTGGAAGAGCTGGCGTTTATGGGAATACATGTGATTTCACCTGCCATTTTTAATCTTATGGAGGAGGGAATCTATTCCCTTACCTCTCTTTACCTGATGCTGGCAGGGAAGCATACAGTCATGACCTTCATCCACGACGGAGGTTACTGGTTCGATTGCGGCACCCCGCAAAATCTTGAGAAGGTAAGGGCTCATCTCGGGAAGTAGCCAGCTCGGGAAACCTGCGAAGGAGGAGGACCTGTTCCGTACACTTACATGCACCGATGCAGTAAGTGTTTTCTGGACGATGGTTTGCAGTCTGATGCTGCAACTCCGGTTCAGTTTTTCCAGAATGAAGTGGTGAAAAGCGCCAAAATGGTAAAGATTTCAAGGCGTCCGATAAGCATCAGGGTGATCATAATGCTCTTGGCACTGGTCGTGAATGCATTGTAATGCCCGAAGTTCCCCGAGGCACCCAGACCCGGCCCTACGTTGC
>CAYYEH010000011.1:3713-38956 GCA_964470815.1 uncultured Rikenella sp. | reverse complement strand
AATGCATTGTAATGCCCGAAGTTCCCCGAGGCACCCAGACCCGGCCCTACGTTGCTGATTGCGCTGGTGCTAGCACCAACTGCCTCAATCAGGGGCACTCCCGTAAAATGAATTGCAAGCATGCCTGCAAAGGCGATGCCAAGATAAAGAAGGATAAATGAAAGAATGGTGATATTGAGGTTGTCAGGTATTATCCTGTCGTTGATCTTGATGGGTATCACTGCATGATGGTGCTGGAAACGCCGAAAGACCACCCTGAGGTTGCGCAGGGCGATAAGGTGTCTCGCCATCTTCATCCCGCCAGTGGTTGAACCTGTGCATCCGCCCGAAGGCATGAGGAGAATCATTATGAACCAGCCTCCTTCAGGCCACAGCATGTAGTCTGTGGTGGCAAAACCGGTACCTGTCATCTGCGAAATGACCTGGAAGAATCCATGCCTGAATGAAAGCGCAAAATTGCGCTCGGTGCCGGTATACAAAATAAGTGTCACCAGTATAGTTGCTCCGGTAACAAAGAATATGTAGAACCAGAGCTCCTCAAAGGAGGCAATCTTCCTGAATTCACCCCTGACGATGAAATAGTACACAATGTAACTAATGCCTCCGAGGAACATGAACACCGCAATCACATACTGGATGTAGGGTGAATACTCCGAGATGCTCGTGTTCCTTGTCGAAAAACCCGCAGTGGCAACAGTGGCAAAAGTGTGGCAGATGCTGTCAAACAGGCTCATATCACCCAGCTTCAGCATAACAACCTGCAATACAGTCATTGACAGGTAGATAAGAAGAATGGTGGTGGCTATCGACCTTGTCCTGGGAAGTATTTTCTGCTTCATTGATGACTCAAGGGTAAACAGATGATAACCTCCGGCCTTCATGTTGGGAAGGATAACTATCACCAGCAGTATCACCCCTACGCCGCCTATCCAGTGGGTAAGGCTTCGCCAGAAAAGGATCGACTTCGGCAGTATTTCAACGTTTGCAATCACGGTAGCGCCTGTGGTGGTAAACCCTGACATCGACTCAAAAAAAGCATTTGTAAATCCTGTTACCGAACCGCTGAATAGATAAGGCAAGGTTCCCAAAAGCCCCAGCAACACCCATGAAAGGGTGACATTAAGGTAACCATCCTTCAGATTGATTTTTTCCCTTGAGGCGGGAGGCATGGTAAGATATAGCAATACCCCCGGAATAAGGGCTATCAATCCCGGCCACAGGAACGGACTGAGCTTTTCGGAACAGATGATGGCAACAGGTATGCAGGCAATGAAACCGCCACCTGATATCATCATGATCAGTCCCGTAATCTTCAGAATGGATCTGATATTGATACTTGTCATTACAGGGCTGTAGAAGCGGGAACCGTTACATCCATTTTTTTCTTCTGAGGAGCATCACGCCGGCAGCGGCAAGAATTACTGAACCTCCCAGGATAAACCAGAATGCGTTCATGTTGTTCTCAAGCCTGTTGGGCACATTCATACCATAAAAGCTGGCTATGAGCGTTGGTATCATCAGAACGATGGTGAATACCGTAAGCGATTTCATTACTATGTTCAGATTATTGCTGATCACTCCGGCAAAGGCATCCATCATACTGCTCTGAATATCGGTATATATTTTGGCCATTTCAATTGCCTGGCGGTTCTCGATGGTGGCTTCCTCAAGCAGATCCGATGAAAACTCATAGTCACGTATCCACTTGGAATTCTTTAGTTTGATCATCATTATATCGTTTGAACGCAGCGAAGTGGTGAAATAGACCAGGCACTTCTGCATCTTGAGTAAACGGTGCAACTCAACATTGCGGGTAGATTTCTGCAGGTCCTGCTCAATCATGGCAGTCTGGTTGTTGATCTGTTTCAGGTAACGGTGATAGAACATTGTAGTTCTCAGGAAGAGATGCAGGATCAGGTCTATCTTGGTCTCAATGGTGATTCCCTTGCCGCTGCGGCTGAAGAAGTCATCAAGTACTTCGTTATTACGGTGGCAGATGATTACAAGGCTGTTCTTGTCCAGAACCAGTCCGAGAGGGATGGTTGTAAAGGGAATGCCGTTAGACTGGTTCTGGTAGGGAATACGGGAGATCATCAGAAGCGTGTCTTCCTCAACCTCCATGCGAGATCGCTCATCAACGTCAAGAATGTCAGCAAGAAAGTCTTCAGGAACCTTGAGGGTTGTTTTCAGGATACCCAGTTCCGAAGGGGTGGGGTCAGTGACGTTGACGATACAACCTTTTTCAAATGCGTTTAACGGAAGGAGACCGTTCGGGATCATCTGCCAGTAAGTAATCATTCTAGTACCTCCTATTTTCCGTTCCGCGGAGGTACCGTTTCCGGCTTACCCCTGCAGAACTAAATTAATATAACGGCTCGCGTGATAATCGTCCATAAAAGACAACTCTATTGATACGTGTGCAAAAATATAACTTTTATAGTAACCGCATCCCGGGGCCGCAAAAAATGTCCAAAAAAATTAACTTTGCACAGAACCTAAATAAAACGTAATGGGAAAGGTACTTGTTGTGGGCGCCGGTGGTGTCGGCACCGTTGCAGTGATAAAAATGGCACAGATGACTGACGTTTTCAGTGAGATACTGCTTGCCAGCCGCACAAAGGCGAAATGTGATGCCGTGGCTGAACGGATAGGAGGGAACAGGGTGCAGACCGCCAGGGTCGATGCCGATAATGTGGAGGAGATGACCGCCCTGATACGCTCATTCAAGCCTGACCTGGTAGTCAACCTGGCACTTCCCTACCAGGATCTCCATATAATGAACGCGTGTCTGGCCACGGGAGTTGCTTACCTCGATACTGCCAACTATGAACCACCGGAAGAGGCAAAATTTGAGTATTCATGGCAGTGGGCTTACCATGACCGTTACCGCGAAGCCGGACTGACAGCCATACTGGGATGCGGTTTCGACCCCGGCGTTACCGGTGTCTTTACAGCGCATGCCGCGAAACATCACTTCAGCGAAATACATTACCTTGACATAGTCGACTGCAATGCCGGTGACCATGGCAAGCCCTTTGCCACAAACTTCAATCCTGAGATTAACATCCGCGAGGTGACCCAGAAGGGTAAGTACTGGGAGAATGGCAAATGGGTATATACCGAGCCCCACGAGATACACAAGCCCCTTACATACCCGGGAATAGGCCCCAGGGAATCTTATCTCATCTACCACGAGGAACTGGAATCGCTTGTAAAGAACTTCCCGACAATCAAGCGGGCACGCTTTTGGATGACTTTCGGGCAGGAGTACCTCACTCATCTCAGGGTGATACAGAACATAGGGATGGCCCGGATTGACCCGGTACTGTACAACGGAGTGGAAATCATTCCTATACAGTTTCTTAAGGCTGTCCTGCCGGACCCGGGTGAACTGGGAGAGAACTATAAGGGGTGGACCTCAATCGGCTGCCGGATAAAGGGGCTTGACAAGAAGGGTAAAGAGCGTACATACTATATCTGGAACAACTGCAGCCACGAGGAGGCATACCGCGAGACCGGGACACAGGCCGTGAGTTATACCACGGGAGTCCCTGCAGCCACCGGCGCAATGATGTACATGAAAGGCCTCTGGAAGAAGCCGGGAGTATGGAACGTTGAACAGTTTGATCCTGACCCGTTCCTGACTGAGCTGGCACGCCTTGGCCTGCCATGGCATGAGAAGTTTGACATAGATCTCGAACTCTGATATGATCGATTACAGCAGGGTCCCTTCCCCGTGTTACGTGATAGAGGAAGAGAGACTCAGGAAAAACCTGCGTCTTATAAAACATGTGGCTGATGAATCCGGTGCCGAAATCATACTGGCATTCAAGGGATTTGCCATGTGGTCTGTCTTCCCTGTGGTGCGCGAATATGTCTCCGGCGCTGCCGCCAGCTCAATACATGAGGCCAGGCTCTGCTTCGAAGAGATGGGAACCCCGGCTCACACTTATGCACCGGCATTCCGTCGCGAGGAGTTCGGTATGATACTCCGTTACAGCTCACATATCACCTTCAACTCCCTGGCACAGTACAGGAAATTTGCACCGGTTCTAAAGCATGAAGGAAAGCATATTTCCCCAGGGCTGCGCATAAACCCTGAATATTCAGAGATAGCCCACGGAATTTATAATCCGTGTTCACCAGGGTCCCGACTGGGTGTGACAGCTGATGAACTTGCCGAAGGGCTGCCGGAAGGTGTGGAAGGGCTTCATTTTCATGTATTGTTCGAGTCAGACTCATACACCCTGGAAAAGGTGCTTGAAGTTGTGGAAAAAAAATTCGGGCATCTCCTGCCGGAACTCAAATGGCTCAACATGGGCGGAGGCCACCTGATAACCAGGAAAGATTATGATACTGACCACCTTATCAGCCTGCTGAAGGGATTCATGGAGAAGCATAATATTCATATCATACTCGAACCGGGCAGCGCCTTCGCCTGGGAGACAGGTGAACTGGTTGCAACCGTGGAGGATATAATTGAACGTGACGGAATACGCACAGCCCTTCTTGATGTCTCATTTACAGCCCATATGCCTGACTGCCTCGAGATGCCTTACAAGCCGGTTATTATCGGGGCGTTTGACCCGGTGCCTGGAAAACCAACCTATCGTATGGGTGGCAATTCATGCCTGTCAGGCGACTTCATGGGCGACTGGTCATTTCACCGGGAACTCAAGCCCGGCGACAGAATTGTCTTCTGGGATATGATCCATTATACCATGGTCAAAACCACTACATTCAACGGGGTGCCTCATCCCCATATCGGCATCTGGACTGCAGACCAGAAATTCAGGCTGGTCAGGGAGTTTGAATATGAGGATTACCGTAACAGGTTGTCGTAACCTGGCACCGTGACTGCTTCGCAATCTGCTGCCAATGTATGCCCTGGGTAAGTGCAGAAAGTCATATTCATCGGATAATCACCGCCTGAGCCGGATCACACAGGAGCTCAGTTGGCAGTTGCTTTTCAGATTGTTTCATGAAGGTTATCCTTCTACCGGTAAATAACAAAACAGGCGGGACTGACCCGCCTGTCTGACAATATTGTGAAATGTGTTTCTTTTAAAATGCGTAACCGATTGCCAGGGTGGCGCTGGGCATAATCCCCTTCAGACCCTCACCATCTCCGTCACCTGATACATTGGTGTACATCGGTCCTATCCCGAGGTCAAGTGCGAAACCGCTTTCCCAAACCCACTGGTATCCTATCTCGGCACCGAAAGCTATTGACTTTGCACTGTAGGTTTCATCATCATCATCAGTAACACTGCCGAAAGCAAATGTCGCCTGAGGGTTGATGTAAAAGCCGCCCGGAACAGGCTTCTTGGCATTGGTAAAGTAGTAACGGAAGCCAAGACCACCTCCTGCCAGATTGACTTCTGCACCGAACAGCTTGTACATGTACTGTCCCTTGATTAAGATTGATGAGCTTGTTCCCAACACTCTTTCATAGGTTGCATTGAAGTTTCCGAATGCCAGGCTGAGAGGATTTGTCTTGATTACATTGCTTTGGGCACTAAGGCCAAATGCCATTGCAACAAAGGCTAAGGAAAGAATTAGTTTTTTCATTTCGTTTAAATTTTTGGTCCTTGTCAATAACAACTATAAAGTTATAACAAATATTGTTTAATGAAGTTTCAAGATTTCGATAAAATCAGATGTTCTCTCATTCATTTATTGCACCTGACCCGAGAAGCTCCTCTCCTTCATACCATGCTGCAAACTGCCCGGGGGTGATACCCCGCTGTTCCTTTTCGAAAATAATATAATACCCTTCTGCTCTTGCGTGTATGCGTGCATTCTGCAGCGGCTGGCGGTAGCGGATCCGAACCTGGTAGTCACGGTTATCACCAGGCTTCATGGAAAGGTCCTCCCTGATCCAGTGGATATCACTGTTCCGTATGAAGAGTCCCTTCCGGTACAGGCCGCCGTGCATCTGCCCTTCACCCACGTAGATGATATTGCCGGCAGTGTCTGTGCCAATCACAAAGAGCGGTTCCCTGTATCCGCCAAGATTCAGCCCCTTGCGCTGGCCCACAGTGTAGAAATGTGCTCCGTCGTGCACCCCGGCCGTAACGCCGTCACCCGGGTTGAGAGAGTGCGGACTTGTCATCCTTTTCAGGTCATCTTCAGCCAACCTGTCTGCCGGAAGTCCATCCGGCCATCTCCTGAATTCTTCGGAGTCAGGTACATAGATGATTCTTCCCTTTCTTGCCTCCAGCTTCTGCTGAAGGAAAACCGGAAGATCAACCTTGCCTACAAAACATATACCCTGAGAGTCCTTCCTGACTGCCGTGGCCAACCCAAGATCGGTGGCTATCTGCCTTACCTCCGGTTTTGAGAGGGAGCCTATTGGAAAAATCACATTATCAAGCTGTTGCTGACTTACCTGGCACAGAAAATAGCTCTGATCCTTGTTATGGTCAACACCTGAAAGCAGGCGGTTAATCCTTCCAGCGGCTGAATCAGCCTGCTCATTCCTGCAGTAATGTCCGGTGGCCACATAATCTGCCCCATGCTTATGTGCTTCCCTTACGAAGGAGTCAAACTTGATCTCCCGGTTGCAGAGCACATCCGGATTGGGAGTGCGTCCGGCACCGTATTCGCTGAACATATAGTCAACCACCCTTTTCCGATACTCATCACTCAGGTCTATCGTTCGAAGCTTTATCCTCAGCTTACGGGCAACCATCTCAGCAAAGGTGATGTCCTCATCAAACGGACAGTTGCCTTTCAGAAGCCCGCGGTTGTCATGCCAGTTGATCATGAAGAGCCCTTCAACCTCATAGCCCTGTTCCTTCAGCAGCCATGCGGCAACACTTGAGTCAACGCCTCCTGACAACCCTACAGTTACCTTCTTTTTCACGCAGCAAAGGTAGCTCTTAACTCAATATGTTGAAAACTACTTCCGCCGCCTTCCTTTACATGACTCTTTTTTTACTATTTTTCAGAAGATGAATATGCCAGGTAAGTTATTGAAATACAGTGCATCGGCAGGGTCAGGCAAGACTCATGCCCTGACTGCCTTCTACCTGTCGCGGGTGCTTCATGACCCGGCGACTTACCGTCGCATACTTGCAGTCACATTCACCAACTCAGCCTCTGCGGAAATGAAGAGCCGTATTCTCAGGAGGCTCGCGATTCTTGGAGCTGAGGGGAATAAGGGAGACAGGGAGCGGAGAGAATTTGCTGATTACCTGTGCAGTTTCTTTCCTGACCTCTGGCCTGACCGTGAAGCCGCCATCGTGACTGTCCTCAGAAATGCTCCCCTGGCGCTTAAAAACATACTGCAGGATTACTCCCGGTTTACTGTGGGGACGATCGATTCCTTCTTCCAAAGGGTTATCCGGGCTTTTGCACGGGAGATGGATATCCCTGCCGGGTATGAGATTGAACTCGAGCATGAGGCAGTTCTCTCCGATGCCGTTGACAGTCTCCTGGCCGATGTTGCCACTGACAGGAAACTGCTTGACTGGATCTCATCTTATGTGGCTTCGCGGCTGGATGACAGCAAGGGATGGGATATCAGGAAGGAGATTATGGAGGTGGCCGCCCAGATATTCAGGGAAGACTTCAGGCAACTGAGCGCTGATGACCGCAGGAAGATTGGTGATTACGGGGTGATGGCAGAATATGCAGCCAGGGTATTTTCCATACGGAACGGTTTTGAATCAGAGCTGAAGCGGCTGGCGGCTGAGGGGGTTACCATTTATACCGCGTGCGGACTTACTCCTGACGATTTTCTTTCGAAGAGCCGGGGGGGGGTTGGGGAGACCCTGAAAAGATATGCGCAGGGTGATACGCACAAACCGAACAGCGCATGGATAAAGGCGGCAGAAGAGGGGAAGTACTTTGCTGGCAGCGCCGGACCTGCCGTCGCGGATGCATTCGGGGAGGCCATGAGAAGAGGACTCGCTGATGTGATAAAGGCCATTTCTGAGCTGTTTGAAAAGCGCTGGCGACTATATGTGTCTGCCCTGGCACAGGTACGCACCATTCACGTGATAGGGATACTCGGGGCAATTAGTGAGAGGGTACGTGAACAGGCACATGAACAGAACCTCTTCCTCCTTTCTGACTCAGGTGAACTGATAAGCAAACTGATAGCTGATGATGACACCCCTTTCATTTATGAGAAGATCGGGGCCACCTATGACCATTATATCATTGATGAGTTTCAGGACACCTCACGGATTCAGTGGAACAACTTCAGGCCGCTTATCTCGGAGGCCCTCTCAAGGGGGAGTGACAACCTCGTTGTGGGCGATGTCAAGCAGTCGATCTACAGGTGGCGCAACAGCGACTGGCGCATAATACATACAGAAGCGGCAGAGGCCTTCGGTGAAGAAGCTCTGCGCACAATACACCTGAATACAAACTTTCGCAGCCGGTTCAATATCATCAGGTTTAACAACTCGCTCTTCGCTCCGGGTTCAATACCTTCGCTCTGCGATGAGAAGCTTCAATTTGACGGACTGAGAATCAGTGATGTATATTCCGGGTCAGAACAACAGGGAACGCCCGAAAAGGATGGGGGATACGTTAAACTCACCCTCTACAGGAAAAGTGAGGATGAGGGATGGAAGGAGCGTGTTCTGCAAGACTTGCCCGTAGTTATTGAAATGTTACAGGATCACGGCTACACTGCTGATGATATACTTTTTCTATGTCGCACAAATGAGGAGGGGAAGAGCATCATCAGCCGCATCCTGGAGTACAGTGCTTCCTGCCCGACGGAACAGCGGCTGCGGTATAACTATGAAATCACTTCCGGCGAGTCGTTGCTCCTTGAGCGTAATCCGGCCGTAACCTTTATGATTGCCTGCCTGCGTCACCTGTCTGACCCCGACAGCCGGATCAACATGAGCCAGATGGTCAGGTCATTCGTTCTGGCCACCGGAAGGGATGAAAGCCTTGTATACGGAGGTGATGTGGCAGAGGGAACCGGGTACCCGCTGCCCGAGGGATGGAAACAGACCCTGGAATCGTTCCGCAATACATCACTCTACAGTGCCACCGAAAGCATGATACGGTGTTTCGGGCTTGGAGAACAAAGCGCCAACATAGCATATATCAGCTCCTTCCAGGACGTCGTGCTGGCATGGTCAGGGCGTCACAGTTCTGACATATCTGCCTTTGTGAGGTGGTGGGACGAGGAGGGTTATAAAAGCACTCTCAGCCAGTCTGACAGGCAGCAGGCCATGCGGGTAATGACCATTCACAAGGCAAAAGGGCTTCAGAGTAAGGTTGTTATAGTTCCTTTTGCCGCATGGGATTTTTCAAAGCCGGGTTTCAGCAGGCCACTGCTGTGGGTCACTGATGTGCCTGCTCCGTTTGAACCCATGCCTGTTGTTTTGCCTGAAGTCAGCAGCAAGCTTGAGGAGTCACTCTTTTCCGAAGATGCAAGGATGGAAAAAGCATCCGACTGGCTCGACGGCGTCAACCTGCTTTACGTGGCATTCACAAGGGCTGTTGATGCACTATGGGTGATGGTTCCCGAGATAACCAGACCCTCTTCCGGCAGCGCCGGTACAGCCGGTCTTATCAACGAAGCACTGGTAAGGCTGCCTGAAGACTTTAAGGCTCATGATGAGGAGGGCATCCGGTACATTGAATGTGGTCAGTTGCCCCCTTTGGAGAAACAGGAGAGGGAGCCGCAGCCGGAGATATCGAGGTACGATTTCAGTGAGCCGCGCGGATCACTCAGGCTGAGAACGGGCGGCGCCCTGCCACAGGATGAGATTAAGCTTGCAGAGCCCGGCGGCAGAACCTATGGCATTATGATGCATGAAATACTGAGCCGCGTCACCACAGTTGAGGATATCCGACATGCCGTTGGCCAGGCGTGCGCCGGCGGGCTGCTGCCGCTGTCAGGCCTTGATGCCACCGTCAGCCGTCTCTCTGAAATGCTCACATCTGACAGGGTAAAACAATGGTTTGACGGCAGCAGCCAGGTAATGACAGAAGCTACAATCCTCCTCCCCACGGGCGCCGCCCGCCGCCCTGACAGGGTTATGATAAACGATGATGCAGTGACGGTTGTTGACTTTAAGTTCGGGGAACCGTCGCCACGCCATTTAAAGCAGGCTGCAGATTATCGGGAGTTGTTGACGGCCATGGGATACAGTAACGTGAAATCATGGCTCTGGTATGTCGAAAAGGATATAATTGAGGAGGCATGATGAACGCAGAACAATACCGGTGGGGTACTGCAAGAAGATATAACTCATATGCAGACTGGTTTTCCGGCTTCTTCGGCGGAAGAGTTCAGAAGGTGAGCATCAACGCGGGATTCACCTGCCCGAACAGGGACGGGACACTCGGATACGGCGGATGTACATACTGCAACAACGAGGCATTCATACCCGGTTACTGCACCCCTGACAAAAGCGTAACGGAACAGATTGAGCAGGGAATAGAATTCCATCGAAGGAGGTATCGGCGTGCCACAGGTTATATTGCATATTTCCAGGCATATACCAATACCTATGCCGGTCTTGACAAACTGGCAGGATTATATAATGAGGCGCTTAACCACCCGGCAGTTACAGGCCTGGTGATAGGCACCCGGCCTGACTGTGTCACCGGTGAACTGCTCGACAGGCTGGCGGTGATGGCACGAGACTATTTTATATCGGTTGAATATGGGATAGAATCGGTGAACGATGATACACTCATGCGCATCAACAGGGGGCATGACTTTGCCTCAGCTGCCAAAGCGGTGGAGGAGACTGCATCACGCGGCCTGAACGCCGGGGCACACCTCATCTTCGGCCTGCCTGGCGACACACGATCCGGCATCACGGAAAGCGCTGACATCATCTCATCCATGCCCATTACTTCACTGAAGATCAGGCAACTGCAGCTGGTGAAGGGAACGATTATGGCAAACGAATACAGGCAGAACCCTGATGCCTTTGATCTTTATTCCCTCGACGAATACCTTGACCTGGTGATCTCCTTTGCAGAGAGGCTTTCCCCGGGAATAATGATTGACCGGATAAGCGGTGAGGCGCCACCTCGGCTTCTGGATGACCCGCGTAACTGGCACTTGAGAAGCAACGAGATATTCAGCCTCTTTGAACAGAGGCTCGATGAGCGGAACACATGGCAGGGAAGGCTCTGTAAAACAAGCTGACAATGGATTTTCTTGAGAAAGTGGCAAACAGGCTCCGTGAGCGACACGGTGGTGAGATGGAGAGGCAGACAGTGGTGCTCCCCAGCCGGAGGGCAGGTCTGTGGCTTGCAAGGGCTCTTGCCAGGCTGAATGACAAACCCTTATGGGCACCTGCCATGCTTACCGTGAGCGACCTGTTCCGCTCCTTCACCACATTGACACCTGCCGATAGCGATACCCAGATATTCGGGCTCTGGAGCGTATACCGTAAGCAGTTTGGCGAGGATATGAGCTTTGATGATTTCTGGCCCTGGGGTGAGGTGATAATCAATGACTTCAATGATATAGACCTCTACATGGCCGATGCTGCAAAGCTATACAGCAACATCTCCGACCTGAAGGAGATAGATGACCGCTTCGGAGGCCTGACCGATGAGCAGGTTGAAATAATCCGCGGTTTCTGGAAGTCGTTCAATCCCGTTGCTTCCACCGGTGATGCCCGTACAAGGTTCCGGTCTGTATGGCAGAAACTGGGGCCGCTCTATTCACTGTACAGGGAGGCAATGCTTGACCATGGAGTTGCCGGTGACGGCATGCTGTGCCGTGAGGTGGCTGAAATGGCACTCAACGGCACACTGAAGGTTCCGGAAGGAATACGGTGGCACATAGCCGGCCTCAACGCACTCAACACCTGCGAGAAAGTACTTTTTACCCACCTCAGGAAACTGGGCGTGGCTGATTTTTACTGGGATGATGACCATTTCTTCATGGATGACCCTGAGCATAAGGCATCGGTGTTCATCAGGGAAAACATTCGCATTTTCGGAAATGAGACCGGAAATGCAGAAGGAGCCAGAAATGTGCTGCCTCGTGGTGAATGGCAGATAATTGATACCCCGTCAGACACCGCACAGGCAGGTATGGTTTCCCAGCTGCTCGCCAATGAGATTGCGGAAACCGGTGAAGATCTTACTTCCACGGCTGTCATTCTTGCCGATGAGAAGCTCCTGATGCCAGTGCTGGGATCCATCCCCTCTTCGGTTGAAGATGTGAATGTAACAATGGGTCACCCGTTTCGCTTTACACCGCTCTATTCTTTCCTGAGGCAGATAATGTCACTGATACGCTCTGCCCGCTCAGGCAGCGGAGGAATTTCTTTTCGCAGTGATGATGTCATAGCTCTCCTGAGTCACCAGTATTTCAGGCTCCTTGCAGGCAGCGATGGTGAAACCGTAATCAGGGAGATCATAAGGGGAAATATGATAAGGGTGCCGGAGACTGTTCTTACCGACCGGTTCCGGATGAAGGAATTGTTTTTTGTTCCCACGGATGGTTCAGCCATTCCGGAGCATCTTGCCACGGTTATGGGAAAACTTGAGGAAGCCACTTTTGCTGCAGAGGATCATGGATTGAAACTAAGCGCTGACCGTGAGTACCTCAGGGCCGCAATGAACAGCACCACCAGACTGGCAAACCTGATCAGGAACTACAATCCGGGTATGAAGCCCGAAACAGGCCTCAGACTTCTTGACCGTGTCTTCAGGAAGATGATTGTGCCGTTTTCGGGTGAACCCCTTCGAGGCATCCAGGTGATGGGTGCACTGGAAACACGTGCCCTGGAGTTCAAAAGAATCATTTTCCTTTCCCTTAATGAGGGAATATTCCCCGGCATTTCCTACGATAACACTTACATTCCCTATAATATCAGGCGTGCCTTCGGACTCCCGACTGTGAACGAGCATGAATCGATCTGGTCATATTACTTCTTCAGGTTGTTGAGAAAGCCGGAAAAGGGATGGTTCCTGTACAACTCATCTGCACAGGGTCTTAACAGCGGTGAGATGAGCCGCTACCTGGTGAGAATGAGCTACAGCCCTGAGTTTGCACCCCGTCACAGGTCAGTTCACATAAGCGTAGGCCGGAGCCCGATGATATCTGAAGTACTGCAGAAAACCTTAGCCCACCACAGTATCCTTGTTTCTCTGTATGGAGAGAGAGAACCGGACGCTGACAAGGATATAAAACGGGAGGCAGGCGGAAAGGGTAACGTTGAGAGAAAATACCTCTCGCCCAGCGCCGTGAACACCTGGCTTAATTGCCGGATGCGGTTCTATTACAGGTACGTATGCGGCATGCCCGAGGAGGAGATCCTTGAGAAAGAGATTGACCAGCGCCGGTTTGGCAACATCATGCATGATGCGCTGCGCAGACTCTATGAACCGCTGAAGGGAAAATCGGGAGCAGGGCCTCACATTGCTGCAATGGCCGGAAACCGCTATCAGGTCAGGGAGACAATCATTGCAGCAGCGATGGATGAGATGCGGTGGGACAGGGAGACACTCCTGTCAGGCAGGGGAATGATAATCATTGACGTTCTGGAAAGATATGCCCGTGAGTTGCTTGTGTATGACGGTCAAAATCCCGACCTGACCCTCCTTGGCCTTGAGGATGAGCTTTCAGGTACCCACACAATAACCACTGCCGGAGGCATAATGATAAGGCTGGGAGGGAAGGCTGACAGGATCGATATGACCGGCAGTGCTGTACGGGTGGTTGATTACAAGACAGGAACGCCCAAGAAGGAGGTATTCACGGCCGAAGGGCTCTTCGATGAGGAGAAAGAGAAACGTAGTGATGCCATTCTTCAGGCACTGCTCTACAGTACTCTTATTGAGGATAAATACCCCGGAAGGATCGTCTTGCCGTCAATATATTGGATACAGCAGCTCTCATCAGAAGAGTTCTCTCCCTATGCCGGCGTAAAGGGACTTGATGGACCGGATGCCGACAGAGATGAATGGAGTAATTTCATGAATTCATTCCGCCATGAACTTGGACTGGCACTTGACAGGATTTTTGCCCTGAACGAAGATTATACAATGACTCCTTTCAGGCGGCGTTGCACCTCTTGCCCCTATCGTACCCTATGCCGGAGATAGCAAATAGATAGAAAGTAATTCTTTTCCCTGAGGAAACTGTTATGAAGGCAGGAAAGAGGGCCAGGGAAGTATTATTTTTCCATTAACCGCTGCAGTGCAGCCATTTTTATTGCCGTCACCGCAGCCTCGTCTCCCTTGTTGCCATGTTTTCCTCCGGAGCGGTCAAGAGCCTGCTGAAGATTGAGGGTGGAAAGTACCCCGAATATGAAAGGTATGTTGTATTCCAGATTAAGCTGGGTGATACCCTGTGTGACCCCCTCGCAGATATAAGTAAAGTGTGGGGTTTCACCCTGGATCACGCATCCGAGGCAGATGACGCCGTCAAGGTCTTCATATTCGGCCATCCACTGTGCCCCGAGGGTCAGCTCAAAGGTGCCAGGCACATGTCTGACAATAATATCCTCGTCGGTAACGCCGTGGCGCATCAGGGTTTGCTCCGCTCCCTTCAGCAGGGCATAAGTCACCTCGCTGTTCCAGTCGGCAACCACTATGCCGAACCTCATCCCCGAGGCATCGGGGACACGGGAGGGATCGTAATCAGAAAGATCGCGGGTTGCCACCTGTCAGTCGATGTGCAGTTTGACCCTCGCAATATATTTATCAATGCTCCTGCCTTCGTTGCTCTCAGGGTACTTCTCCTGTATCCTTTCGTAGAGTTTGAGGGCTTCGGCCCAGTTGCTGCCGCTTTCATGGAGCATTCCGGCCTTAAGAAGATAGATGGGGCTCAGGAATGAGTTGTCAGCCATATCGGCTGCCTCAAGGTAGTACCTGATGCCGGCACCGGTGTCGCCAAGCTCAACCTTGGCGTCTCCTATAAGGCCCCTGGCTTGCGGTGCAACTACCTCATCATCTAGTTTGTATTTGTTCAGATATTCGATAGCCTCCTCGTACTGACCCAGGTGCATCAGGCTGGCACCTGCATAGAAATTGGCCAGTTTTCCTGATCTGGTTGCCTTGTATTCTTTTGCCAGATCGATAAAACCAAGATTATTGCCGTCACCGTAAAGTGCAAGCCTGAGGGAGTCCTCACCGAAATATTGCTCAGCCATGTACATCTGGCTGAGAGCCTCATCATTCTTTTTGCTGGTATACATCCTCAGAAGCCATACAATGCCCACCAGCACTACTGCGCCGGCAAGGACGTATAAAAGGGGTTTATAGTTCTGTTCAAGAAACTGTTCGGTTTTTGTCAGTGTCTGTTCAACATTCTCGATCCCTTTTGCGGTCTCCTTTTTCTTGCTCATATCAATCTTCTCTGTTACAGGTCAAAAAATACCTCCGCAAAAGTAGTATTTCTGAGATTATTTAAAAACATATAATTAAAATTTTGCCGTTGTCTTATTAGGAGATAAGCCCGGGAAATCATAAGTTTGTTTATACTTCACTGTCAATACAAATCTTAATTATGAGAAAGTCCCTTTCAACATTGTATTTTGTGATTATCTGTTCTCTCAGTATTACAATCAGCGCCCAGGAACAGGTATCTGAAACCCTCATCAGGGAAGGCGTAAAGCTGCATGATGAAGAAAAATACAATGATGCCATCAACCTTTTCAGGCAGGTGGATGAGAACGATTCAAATTATGTATGGATGCTGACAGAGCTCAGCCTTACCTTTTTGCAGACCAAGGATTATGACAGTGCCATCTATTATGCCGGCAAGGGTCTGGAGTTTCCGTCACCGCACAGGCAGAATCTCATGCGGAATATGGGTACTGCCTGGCTGGCTGCCGGTAATCCTGCCAAATCACTGGAGGTATATGATGAGGCTATCAGGCTTTATCCCTGGTCATATCTGCTTCACTACAACCAGGGGATGACATACCTTGAGGTCAGTGATTACAGGTCAGCAATGAACAGTCTGCAGGAGGCGATACGATGCAACCCCTTTCATGCCTCCAGCCACTTGAGGCTTGGTATGCTGATGGCCAGGCAGGAACAATATACACGTGCCCTGCTGTCACTGGAAACTTTCCTGGCTCTGGAACCCCGGAGTGACCGGAGCAATGTTATCCTGGTCTTTATAGAAAACCTCTCTTCAGGCCACCTTGACACAACCTATGGTGATTTCATTGAGCCGTTTGCCGAAAATGATCTTTTTGAAGAACTCGACGGTCTGATCAAATCAAGGATAGCCTTAAATGACAAATATAAACCCGCGATAAAATTCAATGCCAGCATGGTTAAGCAGACCACCCTGCTCATGGAGATGCTTCCGGCAGAGGTTGATGCCGTGGATTTCTGGGCTGAAGCTTACCTGCCTCTTTTCAGGGCGGTAAGGGAAAGGGGGCATGTTGAGCCATTCCTGTACACAATCCTGAGCTCTGCAGGCAAGAATGATGTCTCCAAATGGATGGCTAAAAACAAAAAGGCTCTTGAAGCCTTTTACCAGACCGGAAAATACCTTAACAGTATCAGGAATATCAGACAGGTACAGGTTGACGGGAAAGAACTCACCCTTGCCGCCAGCTATGATGACAACGGCAATCTCGTTTCTTTGGGAAACAGTGATCCTTCGGGCGCTGAGCAGGGACTCTGGCAATATTTTCACCGCAATGGAGAAATCAAGGCTGAAGGACACCTCATTGACGGCGAAAAGGACGGAAAGTGGAAATACTTTACTGCTGACGGACTGCCGGAATCAGTTGAGAATTATACGAAAGGTGTGATTAACGGTGAGTACATAAGCTATCATCCCACCGGCAAGGTTAATGCTGCCGGAACCTTTGTCAACGGCCAGGTAGAGGGGAAGGTCACATGGAATAATATCTTCGGGATATCCACAAGATCACTTACTTACAGAAGAGATACCCTGGAGGGAGAGGCCAGGACATTCTACAGTTCCTCCCAGCCAATGGAAGTATATACAAACAGCAAAAATCAGATAGACGGAAAGCATATCACCTATTATGCTTCAGGTCAGGAGGGAATAGTTTCCTTCTATAACTCGGGTTCTCCTGAAGGTGAGTACCTGGAGTATCATCCAAATGGAAGGTTAAGTACAAGGGGAAACTACAGGAACGGCAAGGAGGAGGGAGAGTGGACATACTGGTACTCAAACGGAAGGACAAGACTTGTCAAAAGCTACACGAATGGTCTGATTACAGGCTTGGCCAGAAGCTACCATATGAACGGAATTCCTGAATCAGAATTGACCTACAACAGTTCAGGCAAACAGGACGGGCTATCTGTCACCTGGGATCACCTTGGGAGAAAAGTGCTGGAAGAGGTGTACCGCGACGGCATGATTGTCAAGATGACCAGTGGCTTCAATAACCCTGAAGGACCTTCGGTATGTGGCAGTGAAGACGGAACCTTCAATTACCGTGTTATAACACCTGATGGCAGGCTAGGGTCAGAAGGATCATATGAAAAGGGAATTATGTCAGGTGAGATCAGGTTTTATTACAATAACGGAAACCTGAGGCAGAAATTCAATCTTAAAAACGGTGAATATGATGGCGAAGCGGTCACTTATCATCCCAACGGCAGGACTGAATCTGTCAGTCATTACAGGGACGGACTGCTTGAAGGAAAGTATATTGAATACGGTCCTGATGGTACCATTCTCAAAACAGGCTCTTATCTCGGCAACAACATGAACAACAGGTGGAATTACCATATCGCCGATGGCAGTATTGAAACGTCAGCCTGGTACATCAATGGCCTCCTCAACGGCTGGCATACAAGTTTTTCGGTCGACGGCAAAATCAAAAGCCGCGACAGGTTTATTGACGGAAGGATTGTCAGGGAGTACCAGTTTGATCCTGAGGGTAACCTGGTAAATGAGGTTGACCTCATACAAGACATGAAATACCAGATAAAAAGCATGCCTGACATTGTTATTGCTGATGTTGTCATGAGGGGAGGACTACATGACGGGCCCATGACATGGTACCATCCGCAGGGCACTGTCTCAACAGGGATGAATTTCATCGCTGACAACCAGAACGGAGAGTATCTGCAGTATTATCCTGACGGGAAACCTATGGTAAAGGGTCGTTTTGAAAACGGGAACAGGGAGGGTCTGTGGATCACATGGAATGATGATGGAATTATTGATACAGAAGAGTATTATTTCAATAACATGATGGATTCGGTTCACAGCAGCTACTATGAAGACGGCAGCCTGAAAATGACTGAGACATATTTCAATGATAAGCTTGAAGGTGCCTGCAACCAGTATGCTCCCGGCGGGGAACTGATGATCAGGCTGCATTACACAGGAGATGAGCTTACCGGCTACCAGTATATGAAGGGAGGAAACCTGACCGATGTAATAGCCATTACCAGGGGAGACCAGCCTGTTGTTGCCTGGTATGACAATGGCCACAAGAGCTATGAGCAGCAGTTCAGGGATTTTGTTCCTGAGGGTGAACAGGTCAAATACTATCCTGACGGAACGGTGATGCAGCGTCGTCAGTTCACTGACGGCATGCTGAACGGCAGATGTGAGAGATTCTATCCTGACGGCAGTCCGGAAAGTCTTTACTTTTGCAGGAATGGCCTTTATGAGGGTGAGTATATCAGGTATTACAGGTCAGGAAAAATAAAGGAAAAGGTTCAGTTCCTCCATGATCAGAGGCACGGAAACAGGCATCTTTTTGACGGGGATGGCAATCCGTTGCCGGGTGAAAAATACTGGAGCGGCAATTTCATAGGTTTCATTGAATAGTATGTTGCGATTGATTCTTATTCTGGCAATCGCGCTGTCAGGCGTGGTGACCCTCCCTGCCCAGCGGGGACCGCTGCAGGCAGACCGGGCGGTCCTCATGAGGGATTATAACGCGGTTGTAAGAAACCTCGGTATTGAATATGAGTTCGATATCGTTAAAGACAGTGTCAGGGTAAAACAGCGCTTCAGCAAGGAGACCGAGATGCTGACGGAGTTTACCAGGATCTTTACAAATGATGAGATATACTTCGACTCATTCTCCTCCGTTGAAGACCTGGAGGCATTTACCATGGTGCCAGGTAACATGGGATATGATAAGATACCTGTATCACTGTTCAATGAGTCAAATGATCCCGGAGGAGGTATCTTCTACGACGATTCCAAAAGCCTGAACTTCGTTTATCCCTCGCTGAAAAAAGGAGCACGTACTGAGCTTCACTACACCCTTGTGCATCACAATCCCCGTTTTCTCAACAAAATTTCCCTTCAGTCGTACCTGCCGGTATTGAACGGCAAGGTCACTGTTAAAGCCCACAGAGACATACGGCTGGGATTCAGGTTCTTCAATTGTGATGAAGGATTTCTGAATTACTCCTCTTTTTCAAAGGGATCTTATAATTACTATATCTGGGAAACACGTGATGTGGTACCCTACAAGTACCTTGACAGCGATAACTACAGCATTCTTTACTTCTCTCCTCATCTTTCTGTTTCCATTGAAGAGGTAAAACTGAAGAATACAACACTCAGGTACTATTCAACCGTAGACGATCTTTACAGGTTCTATTACAGCCTTCTCCCGTCAGTGGAAGGGTCGCCATCCCCGGAACTGGCGGAACTGGTGGAGAGCATAACAAAAAACCCTGAGCCGCAGGAAAAGGCAAAAGCCATCTACTACTGGGTACAGGACAACATTAAGTATGTTGCCTACTCTGAAGGTTACATGGGCTTTATTCCTGCCACGGCCGAGGAGGTGTTCGGCAGACGTTTCGGCGATTGCAAGGGTAAGAGCTCACTGATAAAAAAGATGATGGAAATTGCCGGACTGAAGGCCAGTTACGCCTGGGTGGGAACACGGGAGCTGCCCTATACCTACAGTGAACTGCCTCTCCCTTCCGCTGATAATCACATGGTGGTCGCTTACAGGGAGAACGATTCAGTATATATCCTTGACGGAACTTTCCGTTTTATTGACTTTGGCATGTACCCTTTCAATATCCAGGGGAAGGAGGTGCTGATAGGTGTGGACAGTGATAATTATTTCATCTTCAGGGTGCCGGTCTCAGGGCCGGATCAAAACATTGTCTATGATTCAGTCAGCATTCAGCTATCTGGTGACCGCATTACCGGTACAGGTCTCCGTTCCCACAGCGGTTTTAACAGGTATGAGCTGGCACATGCAATGGAGGGAGTCAAACCGGCTGATTACAACAGGCGGCTTACTTCTCTTTTTACCAAGGGGAATAACAAGTTCAGCGTTGATACCTGCACCTTTCACAGCCTTCATGAACACGAAAAACCTGCTGTGGTGAGCTACAGCTTCAATATCGATGATTATGCCACAACTCTCAATAACGAAATCTTCATTAACCTGAACCTTGACAGGTCATTTTCTGACAGAAAGATTGACACCACCATCCGGTATGCCCCGGTTGTTAATGACTTTCAGTTTACCGAAGTCCAGGTTACCCGGTTAATGATCCCGGAAGGTTATGAGGTAAGCTACATCCCTGAAGATGACCTGATTGAAAATGACATTGTCAGCGCATCATTCAGGTACCACACAGAAGGCCGTTGTATCACACTTGAAAAGAAACTGCAGTACAGGTTCCTGTTGATTCAGAGTGACCGGATAAAAACCTGGAATTCAACGATCGACCGCCTGAACAGGAATTACAGGCTCTCAGTGGCCCTGCATAAATCCGATACTCAAACAGAAATTAAATAATGAAGAGGATTCTTTCAACCGTAACCCTCTTGCTGGTTACCCTTGGCGGTGTGATCATCGCCCAGGATCATGTAAATAGCCCCAGGTGGGAGGAAAAACCTGATTACCTGTCCATTGAGGCCGGCCATGATACTGAAAATGCCATCGGGATTTTTTACAATGAAAAGACAGAGTATATGTACAATCCTGACGGCGAACTGGAGATGATACATACCCTTCATCGCAGGATAAGGCTCTGCACCGATAACGCTGTCAACGGATTCAACAAGCTTTCAGTTTCCATGTCCGATGTCATTGAGACAATCGAGACAAAAGCCAGGGTCATCAAGCCAGATGGAAGAACGGTTGAATTCAACAGGCAGAATATCAGGGAGATAATCGACGCCGAAAGCAGGGATAACTACAGGATCTTCGCAATTGACGGAATTGAGAAGGGTGATGACCTTGAGTATCTCATCATCAGACGTATGAAGGGTGCAAATTTTGGAAGGGCATTTTACCAGTTTGAATTTCCCGTCCTGAAGGCTTCATTTGAGCTGATCTCCCCGAAGAACCTGAAGTATGCGGCAAAGGGATACAACGGGTTTCCCCAGCCTGTTGCTGATACAATTGCTGACGGGAAGAACCGGCTCTCATGCAATGCCGTGAATCTGGACGGGTTACGTGGTGAGGACTATTTCTACCAGAATCCCGGGAGAGCCAGGGTTGAATTCAAACTGGAATATAATCTCGCAAGGGGAAGAGGGAGTATTCTCAGATGGAGTGATGCTGCCCAGAGGATTTATGAAATCTTATATGGCAGCGTTGACCAGAAGGCCGTCCAGAAGTGGCTAAAGAGTGTTGATACCGGTCGTGGTACCCCATACGAAAAGGCAGCAGCAATTGAAGATTACATCAAGAACCATATCCACATTGACGAGGGTGACAGTCCTGAGTTTAACGATCTCGAGTTTGTCAGAACCCGCAAGGTTACTGACGAGCAGGGTGTTGTGCGGGTCTATGCCAACCTCTTCAGGGCCCTGGGCATAAAACATGAGATAGTCCTTACTTCAGAACGTGACCATCTTAAATTCGATCCTGAGTTCCAGTCGTGGAATTACCTTCGCAAGTACCTTATTTATCTTCCTGATGATAAAGTCTATATTGACCCCGCCAATGACCTTTACCGTATCGGCTGCGTGCCGGGCGAACTTACTGCAACTCATGGCCTGTTCATCTCCATCGTTAAAATAGGCGACTTCGAGTCAGGTGTCGGAAAGATAAGGTTTATCGAACCGGTACCATACCGGGAAAACTATGACAATATGTATATCGAAATCTCCACTGACCCGCAAACCGGCGTGACCCGGATTACCGCCACCAGGGGTCTCAGGGGACTTAGCGGAGGATATATATCCATGATATACAAAAATATAGACGAGGAAAAGAAACAGGAACTGCTGAAGTCAGTCATGGAGTCAAAGGCCACAAATCCTGATTACAGGACTTTAACCGTACTTGACAAATCTGATATTGACTTTATCAGCAATGCAGGGTTCATCATTTACAGTGATTTTACCACGGCATCACTTCTGGAGACTGCCGGCGACAAGCTGTTGCTGAACTTTGGAGAGATCATAGGACCGCAGGTTGAGTTATATGACCAGGAGAACAAGGAGCGCAGCGCCGAATCGGATTTTAACCGCTGGTATTACAGGCGGCTCGTTTTCAGGGTACCCGAAGGATACAGGATTGTCAATCCTGAAGCAGCGGAGATGAATATCACAGGCACGGCCGGGGGTGAAAAAGCATTTGGTTTTGTATCCGCTTGGACCTATGAGGGAGATACATATACGGTTGATATTGATGAGTATTACAGCCGGGTTTTCGTTGAACCCTCTGAATTCTCCGGCTTCCGGAATGTTGTGAATGCAGCTGCAAATTTCAACAAGGTAGTGCTGATACTCGAAAAAAGGTAAGCCTCTGCCGCATCTTTTAGTAACTTTGGCCCTCTGACAAGAGCTGACCAAGATGATGCACCTGGCAAGACTTGAAATGACCAACTTCAAGAACTATGAGGAGGTGGCCCTGGAGTTCTCCCCTGGATTCAACTGCTTTGTGGGTAACAATGGAGTGGGCAAGACGAATATCCTCGATGCCATCCACTACCTTTCCCTTACCAAGAGCTTCTTCAACAGTTCCGATACGCTGAGCATCAGGCATGGTGAGGACTATTTCATGATCAGGGGAACTTTTGTCACGGACGATAACAGTGACGAGCTTTACTGTGCATTCCAGAAGCAGAAACAGAAGATATTCAGGCTCAACGGGAAGGATTACCAGCGGATGTCTGACCATGTGGGGAAATACCCGGTGGTCATGCTTTCTCCGGCTGACAGCACACTGATTACGGGCAGCAGCGAGGAGCGCCGGCGCTACCTGAATATGATTATCAGCCAGTACGACCCGGCATACCTCGAGGCACACATGCGTTACAACAAAGCGTTGATGCAGCGTAATAAGGTGCTGAGGGCAGGTGGGTCAGGCAACACGGGTCTGCTCGAGGTTTATGACGAGCAAATGGCTCCCGAAGCTGATCTGATACACAGGTCACGGCGCCATCTCACTGAAAACCTGGTTCCACTTTTCCGGTCATACTATGAAAAGATTTCCGGAGGAGCCGAAAAGGTATCAATCCGGTACAGGTCACACCTGGGCACCGGCGACTACATGCAGCAGCTCGCCGCCTCGCGGGAGAGAGATTTTGCATTGCAATACACAACCGCTGGTATACACCGCGATGACCTTATTTTTGAGATTGAAGGGCATTCGGCCAGGGCCAGCGCAAGCCAGGGACAGCAGAAATCATTTATCGTTGCCCTCAAGCTGGCCAAGTTCGGGCTGATAAGCAGGATGAACGGGTTTGCCCCGGCACTGCTGCTAGATGATATCTTCGACAAGTTTGACCGGAACCGCGTAGAGGAGATAATCAGGCTTGTAGGATCAGGCGAGTTCGGACAGGTGTTCATTACTGACACACAGCAGGACAGGATACACCGCATCCTTGATAACACAGGAGTCGATTTCAGGCTGTACCGGATCGGGAAAAAAGGGATTGAGGAAGAGATCACCAACGGATCACATTGACCCATGAGAAGAAACAAGACCATAACCCTCGGGGAGGCTCTCACTGACCTTATCAGGGAGTACAGGCTGGAAAAGGGACTCAGGGAGGCCGAGGTCCTGAACATCTGGGAGAGCATCGCCGGAAAGGTTATCACTGCCCGCACAAAAAAGACCTGCCTGAGGGATGGCGTGCTTCACATCCATCTCACCTCTTCAGTGGTAAGGAATGAACTTATGATGCTTCGTGACTCGCTTAAGAACCGGATCAACAGCAGGGCAGGAGAGGAGGTTGTCAGGGAGATTGTGCTTCACTGATGACGGAGTCACCAGCCCTGATAGCCCCCGCAACTCCGGTCCTCCAAGCGCGTTGGTCAAAACCCTGCAGCTCAGGCCATATAAGCATATTAATAAATCACCGGCCAATCAGACCCCGAACCCCCGCATCAGCTCACCATGTAATCATTTCCCCTGATCAGTATCTTCCTTTTATGTCCCTTGGCTGTCACAAACCGATACTCCCTGCCGTCGTACCCTACAATTGCATGATCATCAAGAAGAGAGATTGTCACCTCTGCCGCCTGATCGCCGTGGAGTATGGCATCAGCCATCAGGAAAGCCTTCTCAGCACCATCACCCCTTCTGAAGTTCCACACCTCGTCAGGCTGGGCCATCCGGCCCGAGTCATAAATTGATTTGTTCTTCAATTCACTGATGATATGATACATTTCATCGGCACTTCTACCTGCAAGAGCATCATGACATACCGGGTTTCTTTCGATGGCAGCCTTGACAAATGGCTTCCAGTCAGTATGTTCCATATCGCGATAAGCATACAGAGCCAAACGCGCCATCTCTGAAACGGAGGCAAGGTTCCGGATCTTTCCAATGATCTCCTCACGGCTGTCAGTAACCATGAGTTCAGGGTGTATCTCCTCCACAAACTTCCTGTCGGCCGAAGGAAGTCTGGGTTCTGTAATGAGAAACTCCCTCAGATCATTGAACATCCTTTTGACACAGTCGGTATGCTCAGTCGGGAAATCAATCACGAATTCCTGTTCAATAACCTGAAGATCAGAGTTCCTGTGCATCCGGAGGAACTTTTCCACTTCATTGAGAGTGATCTTCCCGTTAATGGGATCATAAAGGAATTCCTCAGGATCAACCTCTGAAAGGAGTTTGTCACGGGTCTCCTCGTTAACACTCGACTTCGAAGAGTGCTCATATTCAAACAGTTTCTCAAGAGGGATATAATGGCCTGTGCCAGTCCGGAGATAATAATACTGGAACAGGCATTTGTATTCTGATTTGAATCTCAGGAAGTTGATGAATATAGCCGGGGTAAGTGGTGACCTTACGAAGTTGTTCAGTTTTGAACAGAAGCTGATATAGGCATCCCTGTCAATGGTAGCTTCCTCATATACCGTATGAATATGCCCAGAAATGTGGGAGACAATTGTAACCTTTTCATTCTCCAGGGCCCTTCTGGCTTTGGCGGACAGAGAGGTTCCGTTGAACCACATATTCTTCGTCATGATCCTCCTGTTGTTGGTCAGCAGCCCTTCCTTCTCATCAATGTAGTTCTGTGAGTGCAGGGGAGTGGCCATCATGAAGATCTTTTCAAGAGGTATTTCTCCTACGATGAACATGGCAGACGCATAGAGTGCAGCTAGGCTGACACATTCTCCCGCGCCGGTGGTATAGTGTTCCCTGTGCCTGAAGGCGGTCATCGCCTCAACCGTCTCTGTCTTCCAGTAAGGGATGGCTGACGACTCATACTTGTCAAGCCCGAAATGACGACGGATGTCAATGCTGAAGTAATATCTGTCTCCCTCATACCCGAAAAGGGCATTCGACTGTTTGAGCAATCCCGTGTCAAAGAAATCGCTGAACCGGGATATCTCCTTCTCCTTCGTTGTCAGCCCCCATGTTTCCAGGTCAAGGTTGAAGATATAATTATCTATAATAAATTGCTTTATCCGGTTGGCCCTGCTGATGAAATTCTTGCGGTGCATATCCCTGAACCAGGGATCATCACGCCACCGCCAGATAACGGGAGACATTATATTTGCAAGCACCAGGGGGTAGAAGAGGTCCGGGAAGATAAAGATTTCCATGTCGGACAGGGTATAGGCCGAAGAATACTTTTCGAGTGTTTTCTTATCCGAAAAGTCGGGTGAAAAGGAATTTGTCATTTTGATTTTTTACCAGAACAAGAAAAATGTGTTTTTGTTTTTCTTCAGAATATTTCGATTGCTGAAAAGAAGTAGGATGCTTCCCTGCGGGCATTTTCAGGCGAGTCAGAGCCATGAACGGCATTCATTCTCACGTCTGTCCCGAACTCGGCGCGGATTGTTCCGGGGGCAGCCTTGGCCGGATCAGTTGTTCCTATAAGGTGCCTGAACTCCTCAATGGCATCATTGTGCCTGAGGATCATGACTATCACCGGTCCTGATGACATGAATTCAACCAGTCCCGGGAAAAATGGCCTTTCACGGTGAACATCATAAAAACCCTCTGCCTGCGTTCTTGTCATATGAAGCATTTTCAGTGCCGCTATGGAAAAACCGGCCTCAGCTATCCTGCAGAGGATCTTTGCTGCATCGCCCCTGCCAAGGGCATCGGGCTTAATGATTGAAAAAGTAATGTCGTTGCTCATAACTGTATGAGAATGGGGTTAATTGGTGTGATTATTGAAACCTTGTTATTTTTCTTACCTTTGTCGCCTTAAAAGGCCTGGAAAGTGCCAGAGTTTGGTAAATATACAAAAGAATTAAAGAAGCTGATCGAAGAATCCGATCATATTCTGCTCATTTGCCACATCAATCCTGACGGTGATGCAATCGGAGCCATGCTGGCACTGAGAAGGTGGATACTCTTGCAGGGAAAAGAGGCCGGAATGATTTCGCCCAATGCCCTGCAAAAGTTTCTGCTGTGGATGCATGACGTTGACCGGATCGTTGATTTCCATCATAATGTTGATGCGGGAACCAGGCTTATAAAGGAGGCTGACCTGATAATCATGGTTGACTTCAATGCAACATCCAGGATGGGAAAGGCGGAGCAACTGGTGATTTCCTCTGCGGCAAAAAAGGTGATGATAGACCATCATCCTGACCCTGCCGCCTTCGCTGACCTCATCATCTCAGATGTCAGCAGGAGCTCAACTTCAGAACTTGTTTATTTCCTTGTCAACGGAATGGAGGGGAGCGAGTTCAATGACAATGAATTCATCACGGCTGTATATGTCGGGATCATCACTGACACAGGCAATTTTGAACACGGATACTACACCGGTGACACCATGCGTACCGTAGGTCATCTTCTTGACATGGGAGTTGACAAGGAGAAGGTCTTCAACCATATATTCAGTAATTTTTCGCCTGACAGGATCAGGCTTAAGGGTTTCTCCCTCCACAGCCGAATGGTCGTTCATCCGGAACTTCATACTGCCTACATCTGGCTGACAAAGGAAGACCTTGAAAGGTTCAACCATGTGAAAGGTGACACAGAAGGGTTTGCCAATGTACTGCTTACAATGAAGGGGATAGTACTTTCAGTTCTTTTCATTGAACGGACCGGGTTTGTAAAGATGTCACTCCGCTCAAAGGGCAGTTTCAATGCCAACGAACTGTCACGCAAGTGCTTCAACGGGGGAGGACACCGCAATGCTGCCGGCGGCGAGATGAAGGGAACGATACATGAGGTTGTAAATCACTTTGAAAACACACTCCCATCGTTCCGCAAGGAACTGGAGGCTGCTGCCAAAGAGATGCTGAGATGAGGATTGCAATCACCATATTCCTGATTATTGCTGTTGCAGGATGCCAGAACAAACCTGACACCAAAAGCAAGGCAACACCACGATCGGAATCAGAACTGATTGAACTTAACAGATCAATGATCTCACAGGACCGCGATGCAATTGCAGCTTTCCTGAAAAAGACCACCCGTGAATTTACCGAGACAAACACAGGACTGTGGTACAGTGTCATAGAAAATGGTTCCGGACCAACAGTCAAAACAGGTGATAATGTAAGCTTCGACTTTGAGTGCACCCTGCTGAACGGAAATCCATGCTACAGCGGTACACAGACAATCAGGGTTGGCTTCAGCGATGCCGGCAGCGGGGTGACCGAAGGTCTTCAGATGATGCAGAAAGGAAGTGATTTTCTGTTAATCGTCCCTCCCTATCTTGCCTACGGCCTGACAGGTGACGGCGCAAAAATTCCCGGAAGGGCAATACTTGTTTACAGGATAAGGATTAAGGAAATAAGCTAGTTTGGAACGATATTTGAAGGAGAAGGAGGAAATTAACAAAGCCATGGGAAAGAAATTCAATTCTGCAGTGCTGGCACTGATGGCCATCGTCGTGGTGGCCTGCAATCCTTCAAAGAAATACGAGGAGGAAGAGAAGAGCATGATTGAGGATTATGTTCTGAAAAACAATATAACTGTCAGCCCTGACGCAAATGGTATTTACTATATTGAAACCGTTCCCGGCACGGGAGATCTTATTCAGGAAGGTGATTCGGTGGGAGTATGGTATAAGGGTTATTTCCTCAGCGGAAAGGAGCTTGACAGCAACCTTGAAGCCGATACACCATACAGATTCAGGGTGGGAACCCCATACCTCATCGAGGGATGGTCACTGACCCTGGTCAAAATGAAACTGGGATCAAAGGCAAAGGTCCTTATGCCTTCGAAGGTGGCTTACGGACCTTCAGGTTACAGTACCTGGGACATCTATGGATACTATGTCACGATTATTCCGGGATACACCCCACTCATATTTGAGATGGAGGTTGCTGAACTGGTAAGAAAAACGAAAAAATAAGCATATGCGCCGGTTTACCTCCGGCGCATCTTTTTTCATATCGCTTATTTATTAGGTCCTCGGCATTATCTCCGGACACATATTTGCTAATCCGCCGCTGCGTCCGTCATTTAAGAATAATCACATCGCCAGGGAGTGATATTCCCTTCAGTTTTTCGGTGTAACGGGCCCAGCTGCCATCGAGGAATCCCTTTAGTTGTTTCTCACCCTCCTCCAGGGCAGTCTCCGCATCGTTCATTGCCTTTTCCTCCTGTGCAGTAAGAGTCCCTGTTGCAAACACAGCGGTCCTGTAACCGTTTATTCGTGCTGCAACCCCATCCGGCCTTCTGCCAAATAGTTCATCAAGGCGGGCAAGGTCTTCACCGACAGCCTTGTAAATTTCAGACACCTCCTCTGCGAAGCCGGGGTTACTTTTAATGAGGCTTTCGCTCTTCGCCAGGCTCTCACGTACAGATGTCAGTGTCCTCAGGCTGCTGTTAAGTGATTCGACCCTCGTTCCGAATAACCTGGCCCTTTCGTGGTTTTGCCTGAGTGCATCAATGTCAGGTGGCGCCATCCGCGGGTCATGATTTACATTCACCGTGGTTGAAGAGCTCCCTTCACTGCCCTTAAGTGTGATGGTGAATTTTCCCGGGAAGACGGTCCCGCCAAATCCCCTGAAGAACCTCGATCGCTGATCCTGCTGCTGTTGCTGTGGTGACGGGTAATCCACCTGCGGAAGGGGGTTGCGGTCAAGTCGCCACACGAACCGGTTAAATCCTTTTGAAGGACTGATATCCATGATTTTGACCACATTGCCGGCCTCATCTTTTATTTCTGCAGATATTTTTCCGGAATCTGCCGCGGTAAAAAATGAAATCATTGCTCCTGTTTCCCGGTTCTCACCGCGATACATGGCATCACCATAAAAATAGTATCCGGGCAGGTTTTTGGATGAGGCAAGGTATGCATCCGGCGCCTCAAAGGCCTCAAGGCTGCTTTCAAGCAGTCTGTTACCTTTTGAGGCCAGGGCCCTGAGGGGCCGGATGTCATCCAGAATCCATACGGCACGCCCGAAGGTTCCAATGACGAGGTCATGTTCCCTGGGCTGAATTACCATATCATAGGTTGATACGGTCGGATATCCGCTGGTCCACTTATTCCAGTTATCACCGGCATCAAAGGAGACATAAAGTCCGTATTCGGTGCCTGCGAACATGAGTCTGGGCTCCGCCGGATCCTGTACAAAGCAGAGCAGGTAACCCCAGACATCGGAATCATCAATTATACGTTGCCAGCTCTTTCCGTAATCCCTGGTACGGAAGAGATATGCGGCGTTATCACCCTGACGGTAGTCATTGACCACAGCAAAGGCCTCGCGCGGATCATGGGCTGAAGCGGTTATCTGTGGTACCCATCCGTTGCGTGGCATCCCTTTAATGTTTTGGGATGTGTTCTTCCAGTTCGTGCCTCCGTCTTCAGTAAGCTGTATCATACCGTCATCGGTGCCTGCCCAGATAAGTCCCGGTTTAACAGGACTTGGCGATATGGTGATAATTGTGCAGTGGTTCTCTGCCCCTGTAGCATCAATGGTTATGCCGCCGCTCTGATCCTGCTTCTGCTTCTCGCGGTCATTGGTGGTAAGGTCAGGTGATATCTTCGTCCAGGAGTCACCCCTGTCACTGCTCCGGTGAACATACTGGCTGCCGAAATAGATGGTGTTTTTGTCAAACGGGTCCTGTGCCAGGGCCGAGTTCCAGTTGAAGCGGAGTTTTTCGCCATCCTCGGCTGCAGGCTTTATGCTCTTGCTCCATCCGGTAATCACATCCAGCCTGCGGAGTGATCCGCCCTGTGACTGGGCATAGCAATAGCGGCTGTCGCCCGGTACAGGCATTGCATCAAAGCCATCACCTCCGATAAGAAAATCATACATCTCATTGATAAGAGGTCCGTTATACCAGGCATAAGCAGGGCCGCGCCATGAACCGTTGTCCTGGAGCCCTCCGTAGATATTGTAGGGAAGTTCGTTGTCCACATTTATGTGGTAGAACTGGCCAACAGGCAGGTTTTCAATATGGCGCCAGGTGGCACCCCTGTCATAGGTTATGCCAATGCCACCGTCATTGCCGTCGAGCATACGGTCGGGATTGATCGGGTCAATATACCATGCATGGTGGTCAAGATGCACTGACTCTGCGGTTCGCCTGTCAAAGGTAAGGGCACCGTCGTCGCTCACATTCACCCCCGAAAAGAGGGTATAGATCCTGTTTTCATTAAGCGGGTCGACATGGATTTCTGCATAGTAGAACGGCCTGTTGCCGATATTTCGTTCTCCCCGCTTTTCCCAGGTTACCCCGCCGTTGGTTGAACGGTAAATGGCCGATGTTTTTGACTCCACCCAGGCATAAACATAGTCAGGGTCAGACCTGGCGACGGCCAGCCCGATCCGTCCCACCTCCACAGGCAATCCCCCGCGTACCCTCTCAAATGTCTCACCGCCATCGTGTGTGAGCCATAAGCCTGAACCGGCTGAAGATGAGCGGAAGAACCAGGGCCAGCGCTGGTGGTCCCACATAGCCACGAATATTTTGCCGGGGTTTGTAGGATCCATGACCATGTCAGCCACTCCCGAAGTCTCATTGGTGAACAGCATCCGGCGCCACGAGCGTCCGCCGTCGGTGGAACGGTAAAATCCTCTTTCAGTGTGTGGAGCCCACGGGTTGCCGATGGCTCCGACATATATGACGTCAGGATTTACCGGGTCAATAATGATACGGTGAATATACCGGGTAAGTTCAAGACCCATGCACTTCCAAGTCCGGCCGCCGTCATTGCTCCTGTAGATTCCATAACCACCGGTGACACTGTTCCGGGGATTTCCTTCACCGGTTCCGGCCCAGATTATATCGGGCCTCTCAGGATCAATGGCCAGTGCCCCGATGGAAGCCACCGCTTCATTGTCGAAGACAGGGGTAAAAGTGGTGCCGGCATTGACTGTCTTCCACAGCCCACCCGAAGCGGTTCCTACATAAAAGACATTTTCATTGCGCGGATCAACCGCAAATGCGGTAACCCTTCCGCTCATGCCGGCCGGACCAATATTCCTGGGTTTGATGCCATTGAACAGAGTCATATCAGTCTTCTGTCCCGCCATGAGGACAGTAAGCAGTACCAATACTGCCGAAAGAATAGTTCTTAATGCCATTATTTAACCTTTTTACGGTTACAATTTAGTACAAATATGATTTGATGATAAGGAGCAGGATGTGTTCTGCAATACCCAATGGGGCTTCATTATTTCCGTCAGGCAAGCAGGAGGAATACAGCCGGTCTTTTATCAAGCCCGGGTACCTGCCGTCGCCACTCAGCGATGCTCATTGTCCTGATAAACTCCGCAGGCAAAGATATGTCGGCAGCAATGCACAGCCTGGTTGCCGGCTTGCATACGGAGAGAATATCTTCAATCATCCTGTCGTTCCTGAAAGGCGTCTCAATGAAGATCTGAGTCCGTCCGCCGGCAGAAATCCGTTCCAGGTCCCTGATGGCTTTGCGGCGTCCATGGGTATCTGCCGGCAGGTAACCGTTAAAGGAAAACAACTGTCCGTTCAACCCGGAGGCAACCAGTGCCAGCATCACAGAAGAGGGGCCTGTGAGCGGCACTACCCTTATTCGACGGCGGTGAGCTTCTGAAACCACAATGTTACCCGGATCAGCCAGGCCCGGCATGCCTGCCTCACTCATAACACCTGCATCAGCCCCGCCGGACACAAGATCAAAAAACTCATCCATGACGGTGGGATCAGAGTGTTTTCCGACCGGAAAAAAGAGCGTGTTGTCAACAGGAAAAGTTCTGTCAAGACCCTTCAGCCAGCGTCTGGATGTCCTTATATCCTCTACGGCGAAGACCCTGAGTGACAGCGTTGTTTCACGCGTGCCTGCAGGTATTGTCAGCGCAGGATCAGTCTCTCCCAGCGTAACCGGGATCATATAGATTGTTCCGCTCATCCATGTAACATATTTGAACCGCAAACTTACGAAATTCACCCGGTTTCAGGCTGACGCTGGTAAAGAGAATGTCGACTCTGCCAACTATCAGGCCGCTCCTTGATAGGCTCCGGCGCTAAAGTGACTGCAGATATTGTTCTTCTGTCAATTTCGGGTTATGTTTGCATTGAGAAAAACAAGACAGTGAAGATCACTTTTCTTGGCACCGGAACATCCCAGGGAGTACCGGTAATTGCCTGCGAATGCCCTGTTTGCATGTCACCTGACAGCCATGACAAGAGACTCAGAGCGTCTCTCCTGGTGGAGACTGCACAGAATGTTTTTGTGATAGATGCAGGCCCTGACTTCAGGCAACAGATGCTCAACGCAAGAGTCAAGAAACTTGATGCCATACTGCTGACTCATGAACACAAGGATCATATTGCCGGAATGGATGACCTGAGAGCCTTTAACTACAGGAGCCAGGCTGCAATTGATATTTATGCGGAAGAGAGGGTTCAGTCAGCAGTCAGGAAGGAGTACGCTTATGTCTTTTCTGAAAACCATTACCCGGGTGTGCCGAGGATGGAACTTCATAATATTGAGGCTTACAACCTCGGCATAAACGGGGATACCATTGTCCCCCTGCGTGTATTCCATTACCGCCTGCCGATTCTGGGATTCAGGATAGGGGATATGGCCTACATCACCGATGCCAACTACATATCTGAAGAGACAAAGGAGAAACTGATCGGGGTAAAATATCTGGTCATAAATGCTTTGAGGAAAGAAAAACACATTTCACATTTCAGCCTTGGCGAGGCCCTGGAACTGATACGCGAAGTTTCTCCAAGGAAGGCTTATATAACTCATATCGGGCACCAGATGGGCAGGCATGCGGATGTAAACCGGGAACTGCCGGCTAACGTAACACTCGCCTGGGATGGCCTTGAAGTAATCTGCGAGGAGTGATCAGAGGTCTGGATCTGAATCCGGCTTTAACCTTATTTCTTCTTGTACCTGTAAAGCTTCTTCTGATATTTTTTTGAGAAGAAATACTTGTTGCGTCCAAGCTGGGAGGTATCGACGTAGGAGTTTTTACGCACTGATTTATAGGAATTCTTCTTCTGGGAGGCACAGCCGGGCATCAGCATCAGTGCCGATAGCAACAGGATTAAGATGGTGATGCCTTTGAAGTTAACCTTTTTCATCAGTCTGGTCTGAACTAATTTCTAAAATCAGTTATTAATCTTTAACGGGCCAACAGGGTTAAATATTATCTCTAAAAATACTCATTCACTGTATCTTCACTTTTATTTTCAGATACAATGTCATAAATTGCAGTCCCGACGTTACGGGAAGCCAATTATATCAGTTTAAACTCCGATGTGCAGCTTTAGGTTTCGGTTTTTCCTCTTTTTTTTGATCATCCCGGCAGTCGCCTCCGGGCAGTCGCTGATGAACCTGGGAATCATCAGGGACAACGGTGCCGGTGCCGTCTCCCTTCTTCTTGATGACAGCACCGTAGTGAGGCTTGCCTTCCCCAGGCCACTCTTCAGTTTCAGGCTTGACGGAAGTTATTTTGAGTCTGACGATGTTCCTGCCGGGCTGGTCGGAAGCCGGTTCCTGATGATCTATCCCGGGGGAGCCGAAGCAGGCTATATACCACGCGGAGGATCACGGCCAGGTTTCCTGGCGGAACTGATTCTCCGCAATAACTGGAATGATACCATTACCATTTCAGATGTGGTGCCATTCGGCGAAAAGGAGAACAATGCATATATCACGGGTGCAGGACCGCGGGGGCTGGCCAGGGCAAACCTCTTCCTTCCGGGCAGAAGCCCGGTACGGGTAATACTTCCTGACAATGCCTGGGAAATGGGCTTCAGCACCTTTGCTGCAGACGGAGATCTTTCAGTAACTTCAATTGCACGCCGTGCCGGAACTGAAAACGGCATAATGAAAAGATATGAAACACTCCTGCCGCCTGGAGCATCGGTTACATACAGGATTTATGCTGATGTATTCAGGGGCCAATGGCAGGACGGACTGAGGCTGATGTTTTCAGACCGATGGTTGTATGACCTCGAACGTTTTGACGAGACCCTCTATAAGCGTGATGACCTGAAGTGGATCCGTTCAAGCTACCTGATGATTCTTCAGATGGCGTGGGACCGGCAGTTTTTTGACCGGTTTACCGGGGAGGAGGGCTTCGGCGATTACCTGTCTGAATACAACAGCCTCTTCGGCCATGTTGATGTCTATGGAATCTGGCCCACATGGCCGCGACTTGGTCTAGATGAAAGGAATCAGTGGGACCTTTACCGCGACCTGCCCGGAGGCACCGCTTCGCTCAGGCGCATCAGCAATGAAGCACGATCAGCAGGATGCCGCTTCTTCATCGCCTATAACCCGTGGGATAAGAGTACACGTGAGGAGGACCACCTGGGCGGAATGGCCCGGATTATTGCTGAAACCCGTGCCGACGGCGTGGTGCTTGACACTGAGGGAAGATCATCGGCTGAGCTCCAGCAGGCGGCTGACACCGTACATCCGGGCGTGGTGATGTATTCAGAGGGAATGCCCGTTGTGAAGGATATGCCCGGTATTGTGGCTGCAAGGGTACATAATGCACTCTATCTGAGTCCGGAACTGAATCT
>CAYYEH010000011.1:0-3613 GCA_964470815.1 uncultured Rikenella sp. | reverse complement strand
CTGGTAAGCCGTGGTGACCCTGGCTATGGCAACAAACCAATCAGGATACCTGCTCCGGCAGATACTCTTATAAGCAGCGACCGACTGCTGGGGATTGACGGTGAAAAGATCGTGATAGAACTGACTGACAGTGACGGATTGCTTCTTGATGAGAGAGTGGTCAGACCGGAGCATGACAGGCCCTGGCTGGTGTCAGAGACCAAACGCACAGCCCCGGCCGCTGATATAACTGAAGGGATGGTACTGGTACCCTCTGCAACAATACGGTTCACCCTGAAGTCAAATGATGAGTTCGTCCCTTACCCCTTCGCAGGAAGAGAAATCACCGCAACAGCTGACAGTTTCCTCATAGACAGGTTCCCTGTGACCAATGAAGAGTACCTCCGGTTTATCAGAGCCTCCCGGTACATCCCTGCCGATACAGCAAACTATCTCAGGCACTGGGAAAGAGGCCTTCCGGTCAGCGGACAGGAACGTTATCCAGTGGTATGGATCAGTCTGGAGGATGCCAGGGCGTATGCACTCTGGGCCGGCAAGCGTCTGCCGACCGAGGCTGAATGGCAGCTGGCTGCCCAGGGTACCGACGGCCGTGAATGGCCCTGGGGCAATGAGTTCCATGCCACCAAATGCAACAACGGCTTCGGAAGACCCACCCCCGTGGACGCATTTCCCAAAGGTGAAAGCCCATACGGTGTGGCAGACCTCGTGGGCAACGTGTGGCAAATGACAAACGATGTCTGGTGCAACGGCGCCTATTACTTTAATATAATCAGGGGAGGAAGCTGGTTCAGGCCTGAATCAAGCTGGTGGTATGTCAGGGGAGGCCCCCAGCCGCTGACAATCACACAGATGCAGCTCCTCGTCTCTCCGGGCTATGACCGAAGCGCCACAGTGGGGTTCAGGTGTGTGAGGGATCTTTGAGAAGTCGGCACCCGGCAGACAGACAATCAGGTATACTGCCTACTGCCTACTGGTACTGCCTACTGCCGGCTGGTACTGCCTACTGCCTACTGGTACTGCCTACTGTACCTTACGCGCTCCGTCACCTATCCCCGGGAGGTAGAAATCTGCAGTGAGACCGGTCCTTGCGGTATAGGTTTCACCCAGCCGGCGAATAAACTCATCTGCATGATCAGTTTCCACAATTGATACTGTGCACCCTCCGAAACCGGCTCCTGTCATCCTTGTTCCGGTTACTCCCGGAAGTTTCCTGCCCTCGTAGACCAGTGTGTCAAGCTCAATACCTGTGACCTCATAATCGTTGCAAAGTGAGTCATGCGACTCATTCATGAGTTTTCCCAGGAGTTCTATATCATTGATCTCAAGCGCTTTAATGGCATCAAGAGTTCTTCCGTTCTCGGTTATTACATGCTTAGCCCTTTTCCTTACCACAGGATCAGCTATATAGGTGTCCAGCATCCACAGGTCCTTCACGGTAAGCTCGCCAAGGTTCCGGACAGGCCTGTGGACAGAAATCAGTTCCACCGCCTTCTCGCATTCAGAACGTCGCTCATTGTACTTAGAGTCTGTCAGCCCCCTGCGCTTGTTGGTGTTGGTGATTACCAGTCTCCTTTTGCCCAGGTTCAGAGGTGCATAGCGGTATTCAAGGGTATCGCAGTTTAGGTTGATGGCATGGTCTTTTTTCCCGAATCCCACAGCAAACTGGTCCATTATGCCGCAATTCATCCCTACAAATCCGTTTTCTGCCTTCTGGGCCATTTTTACCATCTCCATCATCTCAAGCCCGGATGTTGTGAGTTCATTCATGGCTACTGCTGTAGCCATCTCTATCGAAGCTGATGAGGAGAGACCGGCACCGTTAGGGATGTCGCCTGAAAAGAGCATCTCCATTGCAGGGGCTCCTATGCCCTTGCGCGCGAATTCATTTATCACACCAACGGGATAATTGGTCCAGCTCTTCGGAATCGGCAGGTAATTGAGTGCAACCGGAATGACAACCTCACCCGGGAAGTTGAGACTGTTCATTCTGATTTCCTGCCTGCTGCCTCTTCTTACCAGGAGGTATGTCCCGAAGTCGAGCGCACACGGGAAGACATACCCCGCATTATAGTCAGTGTGTTCACCGATCAGGTTGACCCTTCCGGGCGAATAAAAAAGGACAGGCTCGTTTTTCCTGTCCCCGTATAACCTGAAAAATTCTTCCTTCAGATTCGCTATTTCTGCATTCATACTTTAAGCTTTTTTTCAATTTCCAATATCTGGTTCCTGAAATGGCGGTCAGTGTCAATCAGGTTGTTTACGGTCTTGCATGCATGAAGGACAGTGGCGTGGTCCTTTCCTCCGATTGAAGAACCGATGCTGGCCAGGGATGCCTTGGTAAGGCTCTTCGAAAAATACATTGAGACCTGCCTTGCCTGAACTATTTCCCTCTTGCGTGTCTTCCCCTGCATCTGGTCAACCGGTATCTTATAATACTCGCAGACAACTTTCTGGATGTAATCAATGGTGATCTCCCTGCGCTGGGTGTTCACAAGCCGGTCAACCATCTGACGGGCCAGCTCAAGTGTCACCTCCTTGCGGTTAAGAGTCGATTGTGCGTAAAGGGATATGAGTCCCGACTCAAGCTCCCTGATGTTCGAGGAAATATTCTCCGCGAGGAACTCAAAGATCTCTTCCGGAAGCTCTATGCCGTCATTATAAGCCTTCTTCCTGAGTATGGCCAGCCTTGTCTCAAAGTCAGGCTTCTGAAGGTCTGCCAGCAGACCCCACTTAAACCTCGAAAGGAGACGCTGCTCCATCCCCTGCAACTCCACCGGCGGCTTGTCACAGGTCAGTATGAGCTGCTTGCCTGACTGATGAAGATGATTGAAAATGTGAAAAAATGTATCCTGGGTCTTCTCCTTACCGGCAAACTCATGTACGTCATCAATGATCAGGACGTCGATCATCTGATAGAAATGGAGGAAATCGTTCTTGTTGTTATTCCTGATAGACTCTACAAACTGTGTCTGGAACTTGTTGGCATTCACATAAAGTACGGTCTTGTCAGGGTACTTTTCCTTGACAAGAATCCCTATGGCCTGCACAAGATGGGTCTTTCCAAGGCCCGAGTCTCCGTAAATCATAAGCGGATTGAAGGCAGTACCACCGGGATTGTTTCCAACCGCAATTCCTGCCGACCGGGCAAGACGGTTACACTCCCCCTCCACGAAGTTGGCAAAGGAATAGTCGGGATTGAGCCTCGGATCAAAATGAAGCTTCTTGATACCGGGTATGATAAAAGGATTCCTGATGGCAGGCTGCGTGGCCTCAAAAGGAACCTGCATGGGCTTGTTCTGAAGATCGGCCTTGTTCCTTGACGGGTACCTTACGGTGTATGGCTTGCCGTTTGTGAAGCCGGAATTCTCCATTATTATGTTGTACTCAAGCTTGGCATCATTGCCAATCTCACGCCTGAGTGTCTTGCGGAGTATGTCGATGTATTGCTCCTCAAGGTATTCATAAAAGAAAGGGCTGGGCACCTGTATCGTAAGTACATTCTTTTCGAGCCTGAGAGGAACAATAGGCTCGAACCATGTTTTAAAACTGGCCGAAGGAATAATGTCACGAATTATTTCCAGACAGTTATTCCAAACCTCATCGTGTGACTTGT
>CAYYEH010000010.1:0-56684 GCA_964470815.1 uncultured Rikenella sp. | reverse complement strand
CAGTCGGCGACATTTACCTGGGAAAGGTAAAGAAGATCATGCCGGGGCTTAATGCAGCGTTTATCAACGTTGGCTTCGAAAAGGATGCTTTCCTGCATTATCTTGATCTGGGAGCCCAGTTCAGGACCCTTCATCGTTATTACCAGCTGGCCACGCAGAACAAAGCCAGGGGAACCTCAGTGTCAAAGTTCAAGCCTGAACAAGACATTGACAAGGACGGGAAGATAGCTGATGTACTTACAGCAGGACAGACAGTTATCGTGCAGATAACGAAGGAACCCATCTCCACAAAGGGGCCCAGGCTGGCTTCGGAGGTGAGCATAGCAGGGCGTAACCTTGTCCTCATGCCATTTTCAGACAAGGTGTCCGTCTCCTCGAAGATAGAGAACGCAGATGAACGAAATCGCCTCAAGCTCCTGATACAGAGCATTAAACCGAAGAATTACGGCGTAATAGTGCGCACCGTCGCCGAAGGCAAGAAGGTGGCAGCCCTTGACGCTGAACTGAAGGAACTTATCAGCCGCTGGGAATCAGCCCTGGCCGGTGTGCACCGCGACGTCAAGTCGCCACGCCTGCTGTTGGGTGAGATGAACCGCACGACAACAATCCTCCGGGATATACTCAGTACCGACTTCAACAGCATCATCGTCGATGATGAGGTTATAGCCGGCGAAGTGAAAAGTTACATCAGGGAGATTGCCCCTGAAAAAGAAAAGATCGTCAAGGTATACAAGGAGCAGTTCCCCATATTCGATCATTTCGGCGTGAGCCGTCAGATCAAGGGGCTCTTCGGCCGCACGATTTCATTCAAGGGCGGGTCATACCTTATCATAGAGCATACCGAAGCACTGCACGTCATTGACGTCAACAGCGGCAACAGGTCAAAATCAGGCTCTGACCAGGAGTCCAATGCCCTCTCTGTCAATCTTGAGGCTGCCAGGGAAATTGCCCGTCAGTTGCGACTGAGGGATATGGGCGGAATTATCGTGATCGACTTCATTGATATGCAGTCAAACGAAAACCGCCAGGCACTCCTCGACCGGGTGAAAGAACTGATGAATGCTGACAGGGCCAAACATAATATTCTGCCCCTCAGTAAATTCGGACTTATGCAGATAACCCGCCAGAGGGTGCGGCCCGAAATGACCATCATCACCGATGAAAAATGCCCTGTCTGCAGGGGAGAGGGTAAGGCAGCTCCTGCAATACTGCTTACCGATGAGATTGAACGTACCCTTGCTTCAATTATCGAGAAAGTGAAGACCCGCAAGTTCATCCTCAGGACTCATCCCTTTGTGGCGGCATATCTTAAGGAAGGACTTATATCAAGGCTCACGAAGATCAACCGGAAGCATGGTGTCAGTATTAAAGTCCAGGGGATCGAATCATACCACTTCCTTCAGTACGAATTCTTCGACAGGCAGGGGAATGAGATAGATCTCACCTGAGAAGGGGAGCCTCCGCCGATGTTGATAAAGATTATTTTTTTCACGGCGGGGGTACGATGGACCACTCGTAAGACGGAAGAGTAAGTACTTCAGATTGCAGGATAAACGGCTGCCAAACCGATAGTCAGCCAATAAAAATGAGACAGGTCCGGAGTGGCCTGTCTCATTTTATTAGTTCTGTTCCCCGGTTACAGGTATATTACCCTGCCTGAACCGGTGCGTGTCAGGTTTACATCCGGGTCTCCCAGGAGGTAAATATTGCCGCTGCCGCTGAGCACTGCATCGAGCTGATCAATGACTGTGACGTAGGTTGACCCCGAACCTGATATCGTAATAATGGCAGCATCAGTTGTGAAATACCTTGAGAAGACTGACCCTGATCCGGATAACACGTACCTGGTGCTGACTGCCTCGCCTGACGATGACAGGTCACCTGAACCTGACAGGGTAGCCTTCATTGATATCGCGTCTATCTCTTCTGTCATGACGTTGCCTGACCCTGAAATCACTATTGACACCTCCTCGCCGCTCACGGTTCCGGTGGTTATATCACCTGACCCGCTGCAGACTATTTTTACGTCGGTGCCTGCTAGAGGCCCTGCAACAAAGTCACCTGACCCTGCATTGACGACATCACTTATACGGGGTGCGGTAACCGTAACAACCGGTTTCCTGGTGTAATTAAGGCAGTGAGTACCCCTGATGGTGCTGACCTCAAGTGATCCGCCCGTAATTCGGGTCTCAATGAATGGGAGGATATTGCTTTCGGCCTCGACCGTAATTGTGTAATCATCCCCCTGAATATAATTCACATGGAATGAGGTTTCATTGGCAATGGCCGTAAAGGGCACTGCATCCCTTGACTCAGTTTCCATCTCACCGTTACCGTCAATGCAGTCTATGAACATATTGCATGCGGCAAGCATCGTCATGGCCATGATAATGACCGGAATAATTCTTTTCATCTTCCTTTTCCTTTTACTTTTCTTTTCTAAGGACACAAAAAATCTTTATCGGTTGCATTTCCTGAAAAAAAATCTACTTCTGAAGCAGCCTTATCTCACCCCGGGTGGCATCAATCCTTACCTGTGAGCGGTCATATCCGCTTCCCACCGTTGCTTTGGTCAGGTAAAGCTTTTCCTGGGCGCTTATCTCCGTTTTCTCAGGTACAGGAGTGATTCCCGGGAGCGAGACAAACGCATTGGTATGCCTGATCTCCAAATCATAGCCTGACCTCTCATCCATAGCCATGTCAATGTCTGCATATGATGACCGGATGTCAATCAGTCTGAAGCTTCGGTCAACGTTTTCAAATGACAGGTTCCCGTATTTGACTGACATGTTTACTTCTCCTGTAAGACGGTCAGTAATGATGTCACTGAAATAGGCAGTACCAGTTATCACCTCCCCGGTTCCCAGGTGCAGGTCGTCACGCTTCGAATCAAGGTCAACCGTCCTGTAAGTGTCAATCCAGACCTTTGATGAGACCGTTGCCAGTTTTATTTTTCCAGCCTCCCTGGTTCGAAGTTCGCTGAATGACAATGTCACTTTGCCCTCACCTATGCTCCTCACATTGGCCTTTGCAAAGGTCAGTTCCATCATCTGGACGTTACCTACCGCGGCTGCGTCGAGGTTACCGTTTGAGAGGCTGAGTGCCAGAACCGGAGTTTCGTCACCGATGTATACATCACCGTAGCTGTTGTTGATTCTCAGTACCGTTCTCGGCGGGCAATCGATCCGGTAATCGATCTTCAGCCTCGAGTCGAAGTTGATGAGGTTCTTCGTCAGACCCTTCAGGCTCTCAAAAAGAGGGGTGATACCCTTCCGGAACGAGGTCACTGCCCTCACTGTCTCACCGTTCATCGTGAGGCTTACATCCACGTCTGACATCATGGCATTAATCTTGTCGCCTGTATTTGATGAGGCTGTAATCTCAACCATAATGGTTATGGAGTCACTGCCGGAATGCATAATGTGGATGTCTCCGTATTTGTTTGTCACATCCAGCACGGCATCGCTGCCCGCCCGGAACGATTTCCTAAGGGTCTTGCTGTCGGAGAATTGCTGCCCCGAGACGCCAATCCAGACCGGAAGCAGGAGGGCCAGAAGTAACAGATTCTTATAGTTCATTGCCATTGTTTTTTTCATCCTCAATCTCATTATCCCTCATCAGCCGGAGCATATCCTCCATGAGTTCTATCCGCAGCCTGTAATTGACTATCAGTGCTTCTATCACTTCGCTGCTGGCGATATTGTCACCAAGATCACGGATGATCCGGGCTGACAGGCTGTCAAGTACACTCATCCCCATTGTCAGTTCGGTACTGATTTCAGGATTGGCTGTCAGAAGCGGTTCGGCTTCGCGGTACAGTTCCCTGATCCTGTCATCATAGTACCTGTATGTTTCACGCACTTCAGTCACCTGCGGATCATTCATCTTCCCGGAGGCAACCAGCATGCCCGCGATAATTGCAAATGCTGAGCCGGCAATGATCACTGCCACTGCAGCGCGCCACAACAGCCTGGTCAGATTCCTGTGTCTCCCCGGAAGCCCGGTTGGTGACTCCTGCCAGCCGGAGTTCGATGCGCCCTTCGCGCGGGAAAGCGGTGAACCCTCTCTGCCTGCAAAAGGCGACTCCTCGTTGCCGGCCGTTCCGGCAACCCCGTTAGCTTGCAGTCCAGCCTCAATCCTGCTCCAGAGCCCCGGACAGGGTTCGTTGATGTCAAGCTCGTTCCTGACGCTCCTGATATGCTTCTCAAGTTCATCCATGGCTTCGCATTTCTGAAAGTATCTTTTTAAGTTTCTCTTTTGCCCTTGCATACTGAGTTTTGGATGTTGATTCCGATATACCCAGTATCTGTGATATTTCAGTATGGTCATACCCTTCAAGCAGGTAAAGACTGAAGACCACCCTGTAACCCTCGGGCAGCATCCCCACTGCCCTGGCTATTACCGCGGCGTCAGGCCATGCAAGCTCCTGCGGTTCCTCCTGCTTAATCTCATGACGGCTGTAATCATCAATATATACCAGCTCAGCCTCTCTCTTCCGGAGCCTGCTGATACAGCGGTTGATGACTATGGTCTTGAGCCATGCCCCGAAGGTGGAATCAGTGCGGTATGACCCTATCTTCGTAAAACAATCAGTAAACGCCTCCTGCAGCATATCCTCTGCCTCCTCCCTGTTGCCCATTATCCGGTATGCAGTGTTGTACATTGCCTTTGAGTAAAGCTCATACAGCCTGAACTGTGCACTGCGGCTGCCGCTCCGGCACTCCTCAATGAGCCTGTCATGTATGTGCAAATCCGCTGTGCCCAAATCTCAGGTTTTCTGGTTAAATGACGCATCAAAGTTAAATTAGTTGCATGAATGGTGCCGGGTATTACCCCGACTGCATTTTTTTTCGCAAAAAGATTACTTAACCCGTCACATTTTTACTATATTTGCGTTAAGATCGTAGACCGAATAAATTCAAGATATTAAGTCGCAAGACTTTAAAGATGCTTTTTACTGTCCAAAAGCAATTTTTCCATTCTTTTCATGGCTGCCCCGACACTAAGTCGGGGCTTTTTTTTCTTAATGCCCGATCCAGTCTGCGCGGAGTTTGACTATTACCATCGTCAAAACGATTTTGTGCTAACTTAATGGCATGAAACAGGCAATCCCTATGAAGAAAATCTTCTTTCCCCTCACTGCCATTGTGCTTATCACTTTGTATTCCTGTACTCCGACGGGCCTGGTGGCCAGACACGAATTCGGCAGCGGGTATTATTACCTGAAAACTAAAGAATCAGCCTTATCAAGGGTGTATGCTGACGTCATTGCAGATTCTCTTATCCTCTTTCAGATGAAGTCAGGTACCTCCGATGTTGTTGATACGGATTCAGGAAAAGGAACAGCAATAAGTTCAATAAAACCTGATGATGATCTTTACGGAGGCCGGTTCATAAAGAATTCGGTTGAGGTTGACCTTTCCACTATACCGGTAAAGCTTCGCCCCTCGGCTTCAGGCGTTCCGGTTCAGATGAATTCCAACCTGAATGCCATGATTTATTTGGGAGCAAGGAAAGATTATTTCATTATTAAAAGCCTTGAATCACCGGTAAACAGAAATCATTCCTCTATCAGGCAGATTGGTTTTGACTTCGGGATCTTTGCCGGAATTGGAATCACACCTGTGAATCCTTCAGTAACCAATAGCATTACCACAATCGAATATGATGGGATTGTCTTTCAGAAAGGGATTGGAGCCTTCATCACGATCAACTATGTTTCAATGGGTATTACATTGGGGTTTGATAACCTGGTGAGCAGCGATTCAAGAAGCTGGATATACAATAACAGGCCATATTTTGGCCTTGCCCTGGGCCTTGCCAATTTCTGACAATATTTTTCAGGCCGGCCGGCTCTGCCGGATTTCCCGGGAAGCCATTAACGGCATACTGCCATTCATCCTCACCCATTTAACCTTTTTTATGACTTTCTTCATCATCAGCCGGTTATAACCAGGGAATGATATTTATATATTAGCAGGGCCAACCAAAATGAATGTGATTCAGATGAAATTTTTGCTTGTTTTTTCCTGTCTCATTGCCATATCCTGTACATCTGCTGATGAGAAGCTGAGCCGGAAGGCTGACAGGATCCACGACGACATCCTCTCCGTTGACACCCACTGCGATACTCCCATGAGGCTGCTCAGGGGTGGTTTTGACCCGGGGGTGAGAAATGAAAAGGGATCAGTCGATTTTCCACGGATGAAGGAGGGGCGGCTTGATGCAGAATTCTTTGCAATATTCATTGGACAGGGACCACGCACACCTGAAGACTATGAGAAGGCGCATGCCATGACGCTGGCTACCTTTGACTCCGTTAAGGCCAGTGTGGCACGATACCCTCACCTGGCAGGAATAGCACTTAATCCTGATGATGCGTGGAAGCTGAAGTCGGAAGGTAAGGTAGCCATCTTCATGGGGATCGAGAACGGATACCCGCTGGGCACGGACCTCTCGAAGATACAGCAATACCATGGCCTCGGGGCCAGGTATATTACACTCTGCCATTCATCAAACAACGATATCTGTGATTCCTCAACCGACAAGACCGGGCCCGAACACAACGGACTCTCCCCCTTTGGCGAGGAGGTCGTCAGGGAGATGAACCGGGTGGGGATGATGGTTGATGTGTCTCACATTTCCGATGAATCGTTCTACGATGTCCTTGCCGTCACCAGAGCCCCTGTAATTGCTTCTCACTCTTCATGCAGGGCACTGTGCGAGAGCCCTCGCAACCTAAATGATGAGATGCTCCAGGCGCTAAAAAAGAATGGCGGTGTGATTCAGATATGCATTCTCAGTGACTACCTGAGGCAGCCGGAACCAAATCCGGAGTACGATGCAAAGGTTATGGAACTGCGCAACAAGTGGAGGGAGATGGGACCTGAACTTACCGATCAGCAACAGGAACAGCGCTGGGCTGAGTTTTCTGAACTTAGGAAGAAGTATCTCAGGCTGGCTACTGTTGAAGATGCCGTAAACCATATCCAGCATGTGATTGATGTGATAGGAATTGATTACGTTGGTATTGGCTCTGATTTTGACGGTGGCGGCAGTATAGAGGGATGCACCGATGTCTCAATGATGAAAAACATTACAAAGGAACTCATCAGGCGGGGTTACAGCCGCGATGATATTGCCAAAATCTGGGGCGGGAACTTCATGCGCGTGATGAATGAGGTACAGGCACTTTCAGTAAGGCAATAGTCAGAAGGCAATAGGCATTGTCAACACTATTGCCTGCTGCCTGTTGACTCCTGCCTGTTCTTACCTTTAACCCTTGAGAACCGCAGCGATTTCATCATCCATGACGGAAGTGGCTTGTGGGGGTTGCGGCGACGCATGTCAAGATACCATCCCAGCTTCTTTATGATGGGCACCTTGTGTGTCTCCACGAACTCGATAAGAGTGCCGTCGGGGTCTTCAATGTAGGCAAAGAAGCCTGCTGCCTCACCCATGTCAAAGCTGTCGCCCTCATGGCTGGTCATGCTGTCGACGCGAAACGGAAACCCTGCATCACTGCAGTATCTGCGCAGGTTGTCCATGCCGCTGATATCATAACAGAGATGTATGAAACCCGGATCGCCCCAGAGACGCCCTTCAAATATTCTCGTGGGTTCACGGTCAATAGCCTGTACCAGCTCTATGACGCTCTGGCCGAAAATCGGATTGAAACCGCCGTGGAAAGGACGTGAAGGCGCAAGAAGCATGCGCCTGAAGCGACCGTTGCCACCCGGCACTGAGGCAAGGTCATCAAAGATGCCGGTGATGTCATAAACCACCCTGTCATAACCGAGGATATCAGAATAGAGGCCAAGCGCACGGTCTGTATCAGATACGCCGATAATGGCTCCGTATGAACCACCTGATATTTTCCTGAGATTCATGAACCAGTCAGTGGCACCCACGATATGGAAAAGATTTCCGAACGGGTCTCTGACAAAGAAGCTCTTCCTGCCTGCAGGATCAGCCATCGGTCTGCCCAGCACCTCCACACCGTTTTCTGTCCAGTATTTCCATGCATTATCAACATCCTTCACTTTCATCTTGCAGGAGAAGATTCCAAGGTCACCAAGTCTGGTCTCGCGGTCACGGTACTCGGGTTCCTTCCCCTTATGCTGCCACACCTCAAATCCCCCGCCGCTCTGCAGGTTCATTGCCAGCACTGCATGCCTGCTGCGCGGTTCACCACCGGTGTAAGGCAGCATCAGCCTTGCCTCTGCTTCATCCTCGAATATCCGGCAGTCCATCCCGAATGCCCTGATATACCACTCCCAGGCCTCCCTGAGGTCATAGACCCCAACGCCCATCTGCTGTATCCCGCTGATAATGTATCCCTTGATTTTCATCTCTTCCTTACATTGGTTTTATCCTTTCTGCTATCCTGAAAAAAAGTGCAGGAAAATATTTCCTGATTTTCAGCATCAGCAACTCCCCGCTGCCGACGAGTATCTCCCGTTTGTTACGCATCAGTCCTCTCAGTATCTGGGCTGCTGCCTTTTCAGCCGTTACTCCCCCCTTTTGTCCGTCGTCCATTTTCCCGTGCTCCCTTCCGTCAGCGGTCAGGGCATGCAGTGAGATGGCTGTCTGAACACGGCCCGGTATTATCACTGACACCCTTATGTTGTCCTTGCGGTGTTCAATCATCAGGGTCTCGAAGAAGCCGTGGAGTGCCTGTTTTGAGGCAGAGTAGGCTGACCTCATAGGAAAACCGAACCGTCCCGAGATGGAACTTGTGGCTGCGATATGCCCGCCGCCGGCTGCCATCATATGGGGAAGCACGGCCTTGGTAAGGGCTATGGTGCCGAAGTAATTGATTTCCATTATTTTACGATCAAGCCACAATGGTGTTTCCCTGAGCAGGGCCCTCTGGCTTATGCCGCCAATGTTAAGAAGCATGTCAATTTTTCCTTCCTCCCTTGCAATTGCGCTCACCAGTTCTTCAATGCCCGATGTCTCGGCAAGGTCAAACGGAACCGGGGTGACACTTCCTTTCAGGCCGGCACAATCATCAGCCACCTTCTTCAGCCTGGTGCTGTCATTGGATGATGCTATCACCCTGCTTCCTGCCCGTGCAAAGGATTTCACCAGGGCTTCCCCGATGCCTGAGGAGGCTCCTGTGATCCATACCACTTTGCCTGTAAAAATATCTTTCATTATCAGAGTGAGGTGACCCGGTTGACGAGAGCATTGTAGGTGTCCTGAAGCTTACTGAAGAGAGGGTTTCCGGTGCGCCTCAGGTTCCATATCCTGAAACCTCCCACTGTACGCAGCAGAAGCAGATACCAGTTCCAGGCCAGTATTCCCAGCAAGGGGATTGCCATGAAGGCCATTATTGCAAGCCACCACGGCTTGACGAAAATCAGGGCAAGGAGGAGATAGATGGGTCCGAAGAGAAAGCTCAGCCCAAGGAAGAATCCGTATCGTGCCGTGCTTATGAAGGCAGGGTCCTTTGACTTGATGGCCTTCTGATAGGCAAGCTGGAAGGTGACGATATTGAAAGCGGCGCCGGCTATGAAGACAGGCAGCGTGAAAAGGAGCAGCAGTGAAGAGAGGGCCAGCCATCCGAGAGGATGCTTCTTTTTCTTCAGATGGCGATAGGTGACATTCAGTTCTGTCGCCTGGGTCCTTACTGCAAGGGTCTGTTCACATATCTTTCCGTATCTTTCCGGGTCAGTCACGCGCAGCTCACTGAGCTTGCTTACCAGCCTCTTGTCACGGAATAGCTTCGGGTATTTTATACTGTCGCTGTACTTCTCGTTGATGATGTTTCTCAGCTCATTGATGGCTTCATAATTCTCCTCATCGTCAATATGTACCATCACCTTCTTGAGCTCATCCGAAAGCCTGTCACGGAGCTCTGATATTGCCCTGTTAGGATTCTCACGGTATGATTCATAGTAATCAGAAACCCGTATCGGATGTCCGTAAACCACCGTCAGCACCTGCCTGAAGCGCCAGTAATGAGAATAATCCAGACCGACAGGGACGATATTGATCTCACCCGTGAACCCCTTTGCTTCTGCCGTCTGGAATGCAATACGGCAGATTCCCTTTTTGAGTTGCCTGAGCTTCCTGAATGTGGCGTGGTTGCCCTCCGGAAGTATTACCACCCCGTTCCGGTTCTCCATCACCCTGAGTGTATCACGGAATGTATCATCGTTCTGTTTGACAGCCTCAAATCCGTCCCTTATCCGGTAGACCGGAAGCATCTTAAGGGCATACAGGATCCTTGCGACGATCTTCTTCCGGAAGATATCAGCCCTGGCCAGAAAAATCAGCTGGCGGTCAAGGGTGCAGAGTACCGCCATCGCATCCATCAGCGCATTCTGGTGATTGGGCGCCAGTATTGTCGGAACTGAGAAATCAAGCGTATCCTTCCCCAGGACTATCACCCTGCGGTAAAAAATGTAATTATGCCAGAAATCAACATACTTCTTCAGAAGCTGATAGAAAACATCATACTTCTCAATATTCTTCTTACCCATTCCGAATCCAGGTTTACCTTCTTAAAACAATGCGCAAAGCCACCGGGGCTTCACCTTTTACGAAGTTAGAAAAAGTTTTACCGTGAGGCCTAAAATTGGGACCGGTTAACAGGCAGCAACTCTTTTTTAAGTATTTATACCACCCTCCCTGTGGAGCTATTCAAGAAAGTCTTCCAGTTCTCTCCGTTCCCGCTTCGTCGGCCGGCCGCTGCCGCGCGGCCTGATTCCGTTCGCCATTTTACCTGTCACAAGCTTGTCCTTTTCCTCCTGTGGTGTGAGATCTGTTATGAACGATGCCACCAGCGGGGCGCCGACTCTTCCCCTGGGGATGTCTGTTATTGTATACGTATAGGTAACAGGTGGTTTCCTGACAGTAATAACTGCGCCTGTGCTTACAATCTGTGCCGGTTTGAGAGGCTGCCCGCCGATCATGACCCTTCCTTTCCTGCACTCCTCCGTGGCAATACTGCGCGATTTGTATACTCTTACATGCCAGAGGAATTTGTCTATTCTTTCACCTTTTTCAGATGTCATATAGTGTAGTTTTTCAGAAGGTTGACACTCGACTGCATCATGGTTTCCCGGGAGGAGGGGATGAGCGGCATCTGTCACTGCTTTGAAGGGGGCAAAACACTGTCATCACCGGGGTATTTGCCTTTGCGGTTATATGCAGTCATAGTGAGCTCACAGCCGGTGAGGGCAAATGAAAGCATCATCTCCACGGCCAGCGGGATCCTTTTTTCCATTATCAGAAGTTCTGCAGCATTCCACTCACCAAGGACATAATTCACCTGTCCCCCTTTAGGGAAGTTATTGCCTATTCCTATCCGAAGGCGTGAATAGTGGTCTGTACCAAGCACCTCACTTATGCTTGTGAGCCCGTTGTGGCCACCTGCGCTTCCCGAGGCCCTGAGACGGATGCTGCCGGTGGGGATGGCAATATCATCGGTAATCACCAGCAGGTTTTCCAGGGTTATTTTTTCTTTCTGCAGCCAGTAGCGGACGGCATTGCCGCTGCGGTTCATGAAGGTAGAGGGTTTGAGCAGTATCAGTTCCGCATTCTTATGCCTCATCGATGCCACAGAACCATAACGGCTCTCCTTAAAAGTGATACCGGATGCTGCTGCTGCGGCATCCAGTACCATAAACCCTACGTTATGACGTGTGTTTCTATACTCGTCGCCTATGTTGCCAAGACCGGCGATCAGGTGTTTCATTACGCATCAGGACCTGCTTGTTCCTTATTCTTCAGCAGGAGCCTCGGCGGCGGCAGCTTCAGCTCCGGGAGCAGCTGTTTCTTCTTCCTTGAGAGAGAGCCTGGAGACATCAACAGAAACGATCATAGCACGCTTGTTGTCAATTATCTCGAGGTTTTCATAGTTGAGATCACCGATCTTCACTGACTGGCCGATCCCGATATTGGTGATGTCAATTGTAAGATGATCAGGAATATGTTTTGTCAGCCCCTTGACTTTCAGTGTTCTCCGCTTAACGCGAAGTTTGCCTCCGGCCTTGACACCGACAGATTCGCCGGTGATTTTAAGAGGTATGTCAATGGTAACCGGCTTCTCTTCGCTGACCTGCATGAAATCAATGTGCAGGATTCTGTCAGTGACCGGGTGCCACTGGATCTCCTTCATCACTGCATTATAGCTCTTGCCATCTACGACGAGGCTGACAAGGTAGACCTCTGGGGTGTATACAAGTCCGCGGAATGCGTTCTCATGAGCATAAAAATGAAGATTCTTCTTTTCCATGTACATGACGCATGGTACATTCCCCTCTGCCCGGAGGCTGTTGGTGCTCTTCTTGCCGAAATGCTCGCGTGAGACGGCTTTGATCTCAATAGTTTTCATCACTCTTTAATTTGTTGTGTTACTCAAGGTTAATGCCATATAACCTCCCATCACACGTTTGACGTTTTGTTGGAAAAAATTGGCGTGCAAATATAGTGAAAAAGCTCAGAAAACAAAACCCGAGCTGATAGAGGTGTTAGTATATACTGCTTTTATGGCTTCGGCGAAGATCTCGCCCACTGACAAAACCTTGATTTTCGGTGATGTGCTGATCATGGGAATGCTGTCAGTTACAACCAGTTCCTCGAGAGGAGATTTGTCTATTTTTTCTATTGCGTTTCCTGAAAGGACCGGGTGTGTGGCCACTGCCCTGACGCTCAGTGCACCGCGGTCTTTCATCACAGTGGCAGCAAAAGTAAGGGTGCCTGCGGTGTCAACCAGGTCATCAATGATAACCACATGCCTTCCTTCAACCTCTCCGATGATTGAAATCTCCTCCACAACATTGGGCTTCTTACGCAGCTTGTAGCAGAGAACCATCTCACACTGAAGGTGACGTGCATAGGCATTGGCTCTCTTCGAACCGCCCATGTCAGGGGCAGAGACGGTGAGATTAGGCAGATTGAGGCTCCTGATATACGGGGCAAAGAGCGCTGATCCGAAAAGATGGTCAACAGGCACGTCAAAGAATCCCTGGATCTGATCAGCATGGAGATCAATGGTAATGATACGGTCAACCCCGGCCTTGGTCAGCAGGTCTGCCGTAAGCTTTGCCCCCAGTGATACCCGGGGCCTGTCCTTGCGGTCCTGCCGTGCATACCCGTAATAGGGTATGACCGCATTTACCTTGTAGGCTGAAGCCCTCTTTGCCGCATCAATCATCAGCAGCAGTTCCATCAGGTTCTCCGCGGGGGGATTGGTTGACTGGATGATAAAGACATGACAGCCCCTGACCGACTCGTCAAAACAGGGCTGAAACTCTCCGTCACTGAAACTCAGCAGTGAGCTTTTGCCCAGTTCTATACCGAGATGGTCGGCAATCTTTTCCGCAATGCTTAATGATGAGGTACAGGAAAATATCTTAAAGGGAGCCCGGCCGATCATAACAGGTAGTTGGTTTGGTTTTTACTGAATGATGCCCCAAAAATAATACTTAATGGTCAAATCATTTTCCTCTTTGGAAAAATATCATGTTCTCTTCTATGTAACCGAGGAGTTCATCCCTCCCTTCTCCCTTTACTGCTGAGGTGACAAACGTTGGCGGCAGGCTCTCCCATGAGCGCAGCATGACACTGTCATGGAGTGATCTGTTCTTCTCCGCTGCCGTATCCGACAGCTTGTCGGTCTTGGTGAAGACCCTGGCAAAGGGGACACCGTTCCGCGCAAGCCGCTCCATGAATGCCAGGTCTGATGCCATCGGTTCATGCCGGGCATCTATCAGCACAAACAACAGGATCAGATTCTCCCTCAACGTTACATATGAAGTAAACAGTTTGTCCCACTGATCCCTCGTTTTCTGTGAAACACGTGCATATCCGTATCCCGGCAGGTCAACAAGATACCAGCCTTCGTTAATGAGAAAATGGTTGATGGTCTGAGTCTTTCCGGGGCTTCCTGATGTTTTGGCAAGACCCCTTCGGGAGACAAGCATATTGATCAGTGACGATTTGCCGACATTAGATCTGCCTATGAATGCATATTCGGGATAATCGGGTGCAGGCAGCTGGCTTATCCTTGCACTGCTGGTAACAAATGTGGCTGACCTGATGATCATCACCTGTTCAGCTTTTCCTTGAACCGCCTGTTGTCAATGATGTATCTCTCGTGATAGCCTTCACCGATCCTGCCATCGTCGTCACTTGCCTCAACATGGAAGAGAAGCCTGTTTCCGTTAACCTCCTGTAGCGTGGCAGTGCATGTAATAGTCTTCCCAACCGCGGTTGCCTTGAGGTGTTTCACGTTCACCTCTGTCCCCACGGTTCCTTCTCCTTCATCGAGACATGCCTCCACAGCCTTCATCGCCGTCTGCTCCATGAAAGCTATCATGGCCGGTGTGGAAAGGACATCATGCAGTCCTGATCCGTAAACAGCGGCTGTGTCATTTTCAACGACCGTCCTTGTTGTTGTGAGCCTTATACCCGGCACGAGAATCTGTGACATATTTTTTCAGTTTAGGTCCTTATATGGTAATGGTATTGCCAGCCGGTAAAAAAGCCTGTTGCCGAACTGGGTGAGGTATGACGCAACCACCACCGCTGAATCGGCCCGGTGGCCCTGCGTCTTCTGCAGGTCGAGGTAACCGGTGGTGGCCGTTTGCAGCAGGAGTGTCAGGGAATCCAGGTCAACGAGGCCATTGACATAATCACCCCTGTAGAATTTCCCGTTTTCAGCCATGTCTGAAAACTCCAGGAATATCTTGTAAAGTCCCCTTTCCTCGTACCGGTCACTGATCCGGTACCTGAGCTCCGGATAGGAGGTAACCTTCTCTCCGCTCATCATATATTCCTCAATCCCCGGTAACCGTTTTCCCTCTGTATACCTGATCCTGGCCTTTACGCGGCCGCTCTTGTAATACTGTACCTGGTCTCCGTGGATGGTGTCATTGAGATAGGGGGTGGTACGGAATAGTTTACCGTCAGGGTAGTACCATTTTGCTTCGCCGTTTTTCTTGTCGGCCGAGTACGGTATCTCCTGCTCCAGTGCTCCCCCCTTGTAGAAGGTACGGGTTATCCCTTCACGAACGCCGTTTTTGTAGTAAACCTCCTTCAGCTTGAGGTTATCCTTTATATAGTTTTTCACACCGGTATACCCGGTGTCCGGCACGTGACCCATCTTCTTTTTGCCGCTCCCTTCCTGCCCGGGTCCTCCCCCGCAGGCAGAGGCAAGTATCATGATGATGACCATTGTCAGTGTTGTAAGCTGTTTCATTTCGTTTTGCTTTTCAGGGGTACAAAGACTTCGATCAGTGTTGCTGTTTCGCGGGGGATGATCGTTACACTGTCGGCTGATGCAGGGATCAGGAGGGTCTCACCGGCCCTTATCTCTTCACTCAGGCCGTTACATTCTATTACAGCCATGCTGGAGGTGCAGATATATATTACAAAGGAATCGGTAAGGCTGTAGTCTTTAATGATGGGCCTGTCAAACATTATCAGGCTTGTATGGAAATAAGGGCTCTCAGCGAGCAGTACCGTTCTGTTCAGTTCAGGTTCATGTCTGATGAGGTTGTTGCTGTCGAGGCTGAAGTTAATGGCATCAAGGGCCAGTGCAGTATGCATCTCGCGGGGTTTGCCGGTTGAATCAACCCGGTCCCAGTCATAGATGCGGTAGGTGACGTCTGATGTCTGCTGTATTTCGGCAAGGAATACACCTGCTCCGATGGCATGAACCATTCCTGCAGGAATGAAGAAGACATCGCCGGGCCTTACCGGGGTGACATTTATTAACTCTGAAAGTTTTTTGCCTGCCAGGTGTTCAAGGTATTCTTCCTTCGTCGTTTTTTTTATGAAGCCGGTGTAGATCACAGCACCCGGCTTTGCATCAATCACATACCACATCTCTGTCTTGCCCCATGCATGATGCCGCTCCGAGGCAAGCCTGTCGTCAGGATGCACCTGTATTGAGAGCCTGTCAGCTGCGTCAATGAATTTAATGAGCAGGGGGAACTCGGTACCGTACTTATCATAGACAGACTCACCCAGGAGTTCGTCCATATAAATCTCGGAGATCTCTTCCAGGCTATTGCCTTTCAGGAAACCGTTGGCCACAACTGAACTCGCCCCGGGCATACCACTTATCTCCCAGCTCTCGCCGATACGCACTTCGGTTTTTGTTTTCCTGCCTGACCGTTCCCTGAGTGCAGTGCCTCCCCAGAGGGTCTCCTTAAGCACAGGCCGGAACCGTATTGGATATAGCTGATTCATCTGTTCAGAAGGTATAGTCAACAACCAGCTTGGCCTTTTTTATCGATGCCGCAGCTGCCACTGCCTCACGGTGAGATTCACTGTTCTGATATCGCCTTACATCCTCCATCGAGGCAAAAGTAGCGTCGATGACAAAATCACCGGCATGGTCTGTATCCGTGACATTGATGCCTGTCCGGTACTCAATGATGTACTTCAGCCTGTTTCCCAGGGGACCGAATACTTCCTTAAGCTTCCTGACTGACTGCTCTCTCTCTTCCGGGGTGACAGGCTGGGCAAGCTTAAAGATCACGATATGCTTTACCATACAGTTGTTTTTGCTACTTTTGGTACAAAAATAATCATTTTATGCTTATTGTCGGGATTGCCGGAGGAACAGGATCAGGAAAGACTACCGTTGTACGCAAACTTATTGAGATGCTTCCTCCGGGGGAGGTTGTCATATTGCCTCAGGACAGCTATTACCGCGATAACAGTCATATCCCCGTTGAGCAGCGTCAGAATATAAACTTTGACCATCCCGACTCGGTGGAGTGGCCTCTGCTGATAGCCCACCTGGCAGAGCTTAAGGCCGGGAGGCCCGTCATGATGCCCATCTATTCATACCTCACCTGCGTCAGGTCACAGGAGACCGTGCCCATCAGGCCGGCAGAGGTGGTGGTGGTAGAGGGGATCCTTGTACTGGCTGACCCTGGTCTCCGTTCGATGCTTGACATCAAGGTCTTCGTTGATGCCGATGCTGACGACCGTCTGGGGAGGGTAATCCAGCGTGACATAGTGGAACGCGGCCGTTCGGTGCTGATGGTGCTTGAACGGTACAACAAAACAGTGAAGCCGTCACACCTGCAGTTCATTGAACCTTCAAAAAGATATGCTGACATTATCATTCCCGGCGGAGGTGAAAACCTGGTAGGGATAGAGGTGCTCCGCACGATAGTGGAAAAGCACCTGAGGTAGGTTCACCCTTTGCGCAGCTCGCGAAGGTACATCTGAATGGTATTCTCAAGCCCGTAGTAAAGTGCATCCGAAATGAGTGCGTGTCCGATGGATACTTCCAGGAGCCACGGTATGTTTTTATGAAGCCATGCAAGGTTACCCAGGTCGAGGTCATGGCCAGCATTTATACCCAGCCCGGCATCACGCGCCACTTCAGCTGCCCTGACAAAGGGAGCAACGGCGGCGTCCCTGTCAGCAGGATACATCGATGCATAAGGCTCGGTGTAAAGTTCTATTCTGTCAGTGCCGGTACGGGCTGCATATTCTATCATCTCCGGATCTGTACCGGTGAAGATGGAGGTGCGTATCCCCTTCTCGTGAAAGCGTGAGATCACATCGGCAAGAAACTGCAGGTTCGTCTTCGTGTCCCACCCGGAGTTTGAGGTGATGGCATCATGGGCATCAGGCACAAGAGTCACCTGGTCAGGCACCACATCAAGCACCAGCCTGATGAACTGCTCCCCGGGGTTGCCCTCGATGTTGAATTCGGTAGTTACAATATCCCTGATATCATATACATCACTGTAACGGATATGCCTCTCATCTGGCCTTGGGTGGACGGTGATGCCTTCGGCACCGTAGCCCTGGCATCGCACCGCGGCAAGCTTCACATCCGGCACATTGCCTCCCCGTGCATTCCTTATCGTGGCAATCTTATTGATGTTTACACTCAGTCTCGTCATGGCTTTCTTATGCTGATTCAACGGGCAAAGTTATAAAGATCCGCAGTTTTTTGTACTTTTATTGACCAAATGAGCCTGTGAATGCTTGCCAAGGAGATGATATCCGACGTGGTTCCTGCACTGAAAACTTCTGACACAGCGCAGACTGCACTAAACTGGATGGAGATATTCAGGGTATCTCACCTGCCGATAGTGAACGAGACAGATTATCTCGGACTTATCTCTGACAGTGATATCTATGATCTCAACCAGCCGGAAGAACCGATAGGCAATCACCCGCTCTCACTCCCAAGACCCTCCGTGAAGGGACACCAGCACATATACGAGGTAATCGCCCTGGCAGCCCGGCATAAACTTACCGTAGTCCCTGTGGTTGATGATGAAAACCACTTCCGTGGTGTCATCACATACAACGAGATGATCAGCGCCCTGGCCCGCATCTCTTCCATTGACCAGCCCGGAGGTATACTGATTCTGAAGGTACTCCAGCGTGACTACTCCATGAGCCGGATATCTCAGATAGTGGAAAGCAATGACGCCAGGATCCTCAGCATGCACATCACTTCAGAGCCTGAATCAACAAGCCTCGAGATAACGCTGAAGGTCAATACCAATGACCTTGCATCAATCATCCGGACATTTGAAAGATACTCCTATGAGGTGACTACATGGGTAACCGACAATGACGAGCTCGACAGGTTCTATACCGACAGGTACAACCTGCTTATGAAGTACCTCAATATGTAACCCCGGATAGAAATGGACAAAACAATCGCACTTTACAGCAAGGGTCTTAGCGAAAAGACCACTGCCGGTCTGATGAGGCTCATCGATGCTCTCTATGACAGGGGTGTGACCATCTACCTGAACATAATGGAGCCCGGCGGCCCCCACTTTGACCATGACAACAGGGTTATACTCTTCAGCGAACTCTCAGACCTGCCTGCGGAAGTTTGTATGATACTGAGCGTCGGCGGTGACGGCACTTTCCTGGATACTGCAATGAGGGTACGATCCACAGGTATTCCCGTGGCAGGAATAAATACCGGCAGGCTTGGATTCCTCGCAAATATTCCCGATGACGATATAGGTAAATCAATTGATCTCCTCTGCTCAGGCCAGTATGAACTCGTCAGCCGTGCCATGCTTGAAATAGTCTCCCCACCAGGCCTCTTCGAAAACGGCGGCGCCATGGCACTCAACGAGATAACGGTACAGAAAACTGACCAGAGCATGATCTCCATCACCGTCAGGGTGGATGGCGTATTTCTGAATACCTACCGTGCCGACGGGCTTATAATCTCATCTGCCACCGGGTCAACTGCATACAACCTCAGTGTGGGAGGCCCGATATTATCGCCCACGGATGACAGCATAATCATTGTCCCTATGTCACCCCACAACCTCACCATCAGGCCAATAATAGTCACAGGCAGCAGCATCATAACCCTCGAGCCGGGAGGCCGGACAGACCGGTGCCTCGTTACCTGCGATTCCAGGGCAACAAGGGTACCCGCGGGCACAGTCATTGAAATATGTCAGTCATCTTCCAGGCTGAGCACGGTAACAACCGCCGGCAACGATTTTTTCAGTACACTGAGGAATAAACTCATGTGGGGTGCTGACCCCCGTAACTGACAATAATTAAGGAATATTTAAGTTTTTAATATTATACATTCCTTATATTTGTAGCCGCAATTGCAATGTGACTGATGGTTAAGCGTCTGATAGTGATGTGTATGATGGTGCTGATGACGGCGCCGTTCGTATCAGGCCAGCTGTGGAAGATGAAAAGATATGAAGCCATGGCAGCCATTGGAACATCACAATTCTACGGTGACATCGGAGGCTTTACAATCGGTGAGAATGCCCTGGGTTTAAAGGACATAACTTTTAAGCAGACCCGTTTCAGCGTCAACACCTCATTCAGGTACTTCTTTACTGACAATATCGCCGGCAGGCTTTCCTTTACCTTCGCGATGACACATGCCGATGATGCAAGAGGTTCAAACAGCGATGGAAGACTCTATGAAACAAGTTCATTCATCTATGAGCCTGCACTTTTCGGAGAATATTATTTCGTGAGGAACCGTGAACGTAACAGCTTCCTTTTCCAGACTTACCGGTACAGACGGGCCAACAGGCTCAGTGACTTCTTCAGGAGTGTTGACGTTTATGCCCTCACAGGTATCGGCGGTGCAGGGTACAATGTTTTCTACGGCAACGACAGGATCCAGGAGAGATGGGATAATGACCCGACACTTAAGACAAAGGGATTCACTGCGGTTATACCTCTTGGGATAGGAGCCAAGGTGGCCTTTGATCCAAACCTCCTCATGGGGGTGGAGTTTACCGGCAGATATGCCCTTTCAGATTATCTTGACGGGTATACATCACGGTTTTCGAAAAGAAACGATGTCTACCATACATTCAGCGTTACCGTTAACTACCGTATCAGGACGGCATCAAGCGGCCTTCCCTCATTCAGATTCAGGAGGCAATGACAGGAGAAATGAGAAGGATTATTGCAATACTTGCTCTCGCTGCCGTCACACTGCCTGCCCTGCCACAGCGCAGCGCTGACTACGGAGTCTCCGCCGGCATTATAAACTATATTGGCGAGGAAAACCCTCTCAACGTATTCTTCAAACCCGGTCCTGCCGCCCAGTTCTTTTACAGGTACAACTTCAACCCCAGGCAGGCAGTGAGAGCCAACTTTATCGGAGGCTACATGACTCCGCTCGGCTCTTTCCTCGGTGAACTGGGTGCAACCTATGAATTCAACTTCTTCCCGTACTCGACATTCAGGAGCAGGCGTGTAGACTATACACCTTATATCGCCGGAGGCGCTGCCCTTTCGGCGATGACTCAGGCCGGCCCCTTCCTCTCCGTTCCATTCTCTGCCGGTTTCAAGGTTAACGTGGCAAACCAGGTTGGCGTTGAGATCGAATATGGATTCCGCAAGACATTTACCGACAAACTGGACGGTCTTTACCAAATAACCGACCCCGGAGGTGAACCGGTGGATCAATCAAAAATCCACAATAACGACTGGTACAGCTTCATGGGTGTTTCAGTTACATGGAAGATGTACAACAAGCTTGCAGGCTGTCCTGCTTTTGCAGAGATGGGAAAAGATAAAAAAAGAAAGAGGAGATAACATTGACATTTAAGGACCAGATAGATATGAGCAGGCTGCCAGGGCATGTGGCTGTCATTATGGACGGCAACGGCCGCTGGGCACACAAAAGGGGAAGGGAACGCATCTTCGGACATCACCAGGGAGTGAAAGCTGTTCGCAAAACCGTCGAGGCTGCAGCTGAACTGGGAATAAAATTCCTTACCCTCTATGCCTTCTCCACAGAGAACTGGAACAGGCCTGACGAGGAGGTCTCCGCCCTCATGGACCTGATGGTCGAATCTATCAATAACGAAACACATACACTCGTTGAGAAAAAGATATCCCTCAGGGTTATTGGAGACCTGTCACGACTCTCTGAGAATGTCAGGAACAGGCTTTATGAGACCATGAAGGTCACCTCCGAAGGCACACATATGACCCTCGTCGTAGCCCTGAGCTATTCATCACGATGGGAAATATCCGAAGCATGCCGCCGGATAGCCGTGGCTGTGAAAGAGGGAAGGTTAAACCTCGATCAGATAAATGAACAGACGGTTAGTGACAGCCTTACCACCTCCCACATCCCTGATCCCGAACTGATGATACGAACCAGCGGAGAAAAGCGAATCAGCAACTTCCTCCTCTGGCAACTTGCATATACTGAACTCTATTTCACGGAAAAACTTTGGCCCGATTTTGGTAAGGAGGACTTTTACAAAGCAGTGGCAGACTTCCAGAAAAGGGAAAGGAGATATGGTAAGACCAGCGAACAGATAGCTGATAACAGTTGAGATGATGAAAATGAAATCTATGCGGATAATCTCCCTTTTTGCCTTGCTCCTGACAGGGCTGTTTGCCACAGCCCAGACAGAGGACAAATATGTAAATTATCTATACCCCGACGATTATACCATTGCCGGAATTACCATTTCAGGGGTGAAGTTCCTTGAACCCAATGCCCTTATCGGCATCTCAGGCCTCAGAATCGGCCAGAAAGTGGAGATTCCCGGAGAGGTGATCACCGCTGCCGTCAGAAAGCTGTGGGACCAGGGGCTTTTCTCCGACGTGAAGATCACCATTACCGGAAAGGAGAGAGAAAACATATGGCTTGACATTTACCTCCAGGAAAGACCCCGTCTCTCATCACTCAGGTTTGAAGGCATAAGAAAATCTGAAGAGACCGACCTGATAGAGAAACTAAGCCTCCCCGGAGGATCCCAGGTTACCGCCCACCTGCTTAACAGGGCCGAACGCACCATAAAGGACCACTATATTGAGAAGGGATTCCTGAACGTGGGCGTTGATGTCATACAGAAAGATGACCCAGATATGCCCAATAACGTGATTCTGAACTTCATCATCAGCAAAAACGAAAAAGTCAGGATTGAAGAAATTCAGTTTATGGGCAATGACTTCTTCGAGACCAGGCGGCTGCGCCGTGTTATGAAGAACACCAAACAGAAGGACCTGAATATCTTCAAGGGATCCAAATTCATTGAGGATAAGTTTAAGGAGGACCGCAACAGCCTGGTGGAGTTTTACAACGAAAACGGTTTCCGTGATTTCCGCATTCTGGGTGACTCCACCTACGCGCTGGAAGACGGCAAAATGGTGCTGGTGGTGAAGATCAACGAGGGTAACCAGTACTACCTCAGAAATGTAGACTGGGTGGGCAACAGCATCTATACCAAGGATCAGCTTACCCGGGTCTTTAACTTTCCTTCGGGTGAGATCTATAACCAGACCATGATTGACAAGAGGCTCAACGTTGACGATGATGCCGTTAGCTCACTCTATCTCAATTATGGTTACCTCTTCTCAAGGCTGACCCCTGTTGAGAAGAAGATTGAAGGTGACTCAATTGATCTTGAGGTGCGTATTTTTGAAGGTGACCCCGCCACTCTCAATAATGTTATTATCAGCGGCAACACCCGCACAAATGAGCATGTCGCACGGCGTGAGCTCTTCACGATGCCGGGTGACCTGTTCAGCAAGGAGAACCTGATACGGTCTGCCAGGCAGGTTGCTGTGCTTGGCCATTTTGACCCTGAAAAGATCAATCCGCAGCCACTTCTTAACCAGGTTGACGGTACGGTTGACCTGTTGTATGCCCTGGAGGAGAAGGCCAATGACCAGTTCGAAATCTCCGGCGGCTGGGGCGCAGGCATGCTCGTGGGAACGGTGGGGGTGAGGTTCAACAACTTCGCCATGCGCAACTTCTTCAAGTGGAATGAGTGGAGACCATATCCTTCCGGTGACGGACAGTCACTGCAGATAAGGGCACAGTCAAACGGCCGCGTGTACCAGTCTTACAATATTTCATTCATCGAACCATGGCTCGGCGGAAAGAAACCCAACACCCTTTCAATTTCTGCTTTCCGTTCACTCATGACCAACGGCTCCAAAAAGGGCGAAGATGACAGGCAGTCAATGATCATTGACGGAGCCTCAGTGGGATTCGGCAAGCGGCTTGAGTGGCCAGATAACTATTTCTCCGTTTATTATGAAGCAAGCTACCAGAGGTACAGCCTTAATAAATACAGCTATTACCAGTTCCTGTTTACGAACGGAACTGCCAACCTTGCTTCCCTCAGCGCAAGACTGACAAGATTCTCGGCAGGGCCGAACACCATATTCCCGCGGACGGGCTCAACCTTCTCGCTTTCACTCCAGGCAACCCCGCCATATTCGGCTCTCAGCGGGAAAAATATGGCAGGTATTCCCGACGAGGAAAAATACAAATGGATAGAGTTTTACAAGGCTGTCTTCAAAGCTGATTATTTCCTTCCGCTTGACAACCAGCAGAAGCTGATCCTCAATGCAAAAGCAGCCTTCGGCTACCTCGGCTTCTACAACAGGGACATAGGCCCTTCACCATTTGAGAACTTCTACGTTGGAGGTGACGGCATGACCGGATACAGCTTCTACGGGCGCGAGGTCATAGCCCTCAGGGGTTATACCAACGGCTCGCTGACTCCCAGGATTGACAAGACCGAAAACGGGTCAACCAGGAGGGTGGAGTCAGGCAACGTTTATTCCAAGCTCACCCTTGAACTCAGGTATCCCATCTCACTTAACCCGCAGGCAACCATCTACGGCCTGGCATTCCTCGAGGCAGGAAGGGCATGGTATGACATAAAGGATTACAACCCGTTCAGAATGAACCGCTCGGCAGGAATAGGCCTCAGGGCTAACCTCCCGATGTTCGGACTCCTCGGGATAGACTGGGGATACGGATTTGACTCACCGGTATACGGATCACCTGAGGACTCCGGAAGCCAGTTCCACTTCGTGATAGGACAGCAATTCTGAGAAAAAAACAAAAAATGACAGCTATGAAGAAGATCACAGTCATGACACTCCTGGTGCTTGCAGCCACACTGACAGGCGCATCCCAGAAATTCGCCTTTGTTGACAGCGAATACATCAGAAATAATATACCTGCATTCACTGCAGCACAGCAGCAGCTTGACAAACTATCCCAGGGCTGGGAGAAGGAAGTGGCTGACGGCTATGCACAGGTGGAGCAGTTGTATAAGGATTACCAGGCAGAGGTGGTGATCCTCTCACCGGATCAGAAGAAAAAGAGAGAGGAAGCAATCATTGCACGTGAAAAAGAGGTGAAGGATCTCCAGAACAGGTATTTCGGAATGGAAGGAGAACTCTACAAGAAACGGGAGGAACTGGTAAAACCGATACAGGATGAGATCCTGAAGGCTATCAAGGAGATATCCGTTGAAGGAAGCTATGCAGTGATATTTGATACCTCGGCAGGTTCAAATATCCTGTTTGCAAACCCGAGATATGATCTCTCCGACCAGGTTCTCCAGAAACTGGGTTATAAGAATTAAATAATTACATTTGCACGTTAAATTTTGAAAAACAAGACAATGAAGAAAGTGTTTGGGATACTCCTGTTTGCTGTACTGGTTTTCACGGCACAGGATGGATTTGCGCAGTCGTTCAAGACAGGCCACATCAACCGCGATGAAATCATCATGACGATGCCTGACTATGACTCAGCAATGAAGAAATACAATGCATTCGGGCAGGAGCTGACAAATGCTTTGGAACTGATGCAGGTTGAGTACAACAACAAGCTTGACCAGTATGTGAAGGACAGCAAGAACCTCACTGACCTGGTGAAGGCCAACAAGGAGCAGGAGCTGGCTGACATGCAGAACCGCATCAACAACTTCCAGCAGCAGGCACAGGTTCAATTGCAGGATAAGCAGGCGGAGTTACTTAACCCTATCATTGAGAAGGCTACCAATGCCATCAATGCCGTTGCAAAGGAGGGCGGTTACATCTATATCTATGATGTACGTACCCTTGTCTATGTAGACACCGTAAAGAGCACGGACATCAGTCCTCTGGTAAAGACGAAGCTGGGAACAAAGCAATAAAATGGATAAACAGCACTGCCCGCCTTCCGGCGGGCAGTCTTACATCAGACCATTATGGAAGCAAGCAACCGTCCTATCGGGGTATTTGACTCAGGTGTGGGAGGATTGACGGTGGCACAGGCCATCCGCCAGATCCTTCCCGGCGAACGTATTGTTTACTTCGGTGATACCGCACACCTGCCATACGGTGACAAGTCGGAGGAGGCCATCAGGGGCTATTCAAGAAAGATCACCGAATTCCTTCTGGGTTATGATGCAAAGCTGGTCCTTGTTGCCTGTAATTCGGCATCAGCATCTGCATACGAGGCGCTGCTAGCGGAATACGGTGACAGGGTCATTATACTCGATGTCATAAACCCGGTAGTCGAATACTGCTCATCCAGGCACTACTCCAGGCTGGGTGTTATCGGAACCAAACGCACCATCAGTTCCGGCACATATGAGAAAAAGCTTCATGAGGCAGCCCCCTCGACCGCAATTGCCTCACTGGCAACGCCGCTGCTGGTGCCCATGATAGAGGAGGGTTTCATCTTTGATGACATCTCCAATGCCATCGTCCGCACCTATCTATCTGATCCCCGTCTGAACAATATCGATGCACTTATCCTGGGGTGCACACACTACCCGATTATCCGTAACCAGATCAGTAAATTCTTCAATTTCAACGTTGAAGTGGTTGACTCGGCACGCATCGTGGCTGTCAGGCTCAGGGAGGTGCTTGAGAAACATAACCTGGTAAACAGGGGAGCGGCAGGAGAGGATCTCTTCTTCGTCTCTGACTATACCGACTACTTCGAGAAGATAGCACGGATGTTTTTCGAGAGCTCCATAAACCTGACAAAGGCTGATATCTGGTCGTGAAACCTCCTGAAGAGCATTCCGGATATCTGCAGGAGCGAAAGGAATACCGGTATATGCTGCTCTTTTTGTGTTATTTGCATGGTCATGTCAAACATGACCAAAATCATACAGTTATATCAGTTTTATGGTGAACTTAGCTTCATCATTTAAGGTTACTTCTTAAAACAGGTTTTCACTTAAAATCAAATACGTTTCAATCATCATGGGAAAAAGATCAAAGGTCATTGAGAAGGATGCAGTGGTGATCAGGTTCTCAGGCGACTCAGGAGACGGGATGCAGCTTACAGGCACCCTCTTCTCCAACACGTCAGCCCTGTTCGGACATGACATATCCACCTTTCCGGATTATCCTGCAGAGATAAGGGCTCCGCAGGGCACCGTAGGTGGTGTCTCCGGTTTCCAGGTACACATAGGTCATAAGCTGATTAACACTCCGGGTGATTTCACCGACATTCTTGTGGCAATGAATCCTGCAGCTGTTCGTGCAAATGCCAGGTGGCTCAGGAAAGGTTCGACCATCATTTATGACTCTGACAACTTCACTGAGAAACAGATACAGAGGGCTGGCTACAAGGCTGACCCGTTTGCCGAGGACAAGCTTGACTCGATGAACCTCATTGCTGCCCCTATAACCACACTTGTGAAGGAGGCGTTGAAGGACATGGACCTCGATCCCAAAACTGTCCTGAGAACGAAGAATATGTTTGCACTCGGGATGGTTTACTGGCTTTTTGACAGCCAGCTGAAGTACACCGAGGATTTCATTGATGACAAGTTCGGCAAGAAGCCACAGGTGGCCGAAGCCAACAGCAAAGTGCTCAGGGCAGGTTACTATTACGGCGAGACCATTGAAGCTCTTACCCCTTCCTACAGGGTAGGCCCTGCCCCGATCGCAAAGGGTACCTATCGTAACATCAACGGCAACCAGGCCACTGCATGGGGTGTGCTTGCCGCAGCCGAGAAGGCCGGGCTTAAGCTCTTCATCGGTTCATATCCCATCACACCGGCCACCGGTATACTCGAGGAGCTTGCGCTTAGAAAGGATATGGGGGTAAAGAGTCTCCAGGCAGAGGATGAAATAGCCGGTATCTGCACCGCCATCGGTGCCAGCTTCACCGGGAGAATGGCTGTGACAACCACATCAGGACCTGGACTTGCACTCAAGTCGGAAGCACTGAACCTGGCCGTAATGACAGAGCTGCCCCTGGTGGTTGTCGATGTCCAGAGAGGCGGTCCCTCAACAGGGCTGCCGACCAAGACCGAACAGGCTGACCTGTGGCAGGCCCTCTACGGCCGAAACGGAGAGAGCCCCGTCCCGGTAATTGCAGCCGGCACCCCTTCTGACTGCTTCAGGTTCGCTTTTGAAGCAGCAAAAATTGCCGTTGAGCACATGACACCCGTGTTACTCCTGACTGACAGTTACCTGGCAAACGGTTCTGAGCCATGGAAGATCCCAGCAATGAAGGATCTGCCTGACATTTCAGTTCCGTATGCAGTGAAATCCGACAAGGAATATCTTGCGTATGAGAGAGATCCTGAAACACTCGTACGCAAATGGGCCATCCCCGGCACCCCAGGGCTGGAACACCGTGTCGGTGGACTTGAGAAAACAATAAAGGGAAGCGTTTCATACACACCTGAAAACCATGAGTACATGGTCAGGATGCGGGAGGAAAAGGTGGAACGGATCGTGAAAAATGTACCTGACCTCAAGATCTTCGGAAAGAAAACAGGTGACATGCTCCTGATAGGATGGGGGAGTACCTACGGGCAAATCACCACTGCAGTCACTGAACTGCAGCAGGAGGGATACAGTGTGTCAGCCGTGGTCTTCAACTATATCAGGCCACTCCCGAAAAACACCGCTAAAGTGTTTGCCGGATTTGACAGGCTGCTGGTATGCGAGCTGAATAACGGCCAGTTTGCAAACTACCTCAGGATGAAGCACCAGAAGTTTACGTACTACCAGTACAACAAGATTCAGGGGCTTCCATTCACCGTCAAAGAGATTAAGGATCATTGTGTTAAACTGCTTAAGGGTAAGAAAAATGGCTGAAACGATAACAAACCACTACGTAGCTAAGGACTTCAAGAGCGACCAGGAAGTGAGATGGTGCCCGGGTTGCGGTGACCATGGCATCCTGGCTTCACTTCAGAAGACACTTGCAGAACTTGACATACCAAGAGAAAAATATGTGTTCGTATCAGGTATCGGATGCTCCTCAAGGCTCCCTTACTATATGAATACCTACGGTTTCCACGGAATCCACGGCAGGGCCGCAGCAATTGCCACCGGGATCAAAATAGCCAACCCTGACCTGATGGTCTGGGAGATGACCGGCGACGGTGACGCGCTGGCAATTGGCGGAAACCACTATATCCACGCCATCAGACGTAATATTGACATCAAGATAATACTCTTCAACAATGAAATTTACGGCCTGACCAAGGGACAGTATTCTCCAACCTCCAAGAAAGGGCTTGCAACCAAAACATCACCCTACGGTACCATTGAGGAACCTTTCAAGATAGGTGAGCTTACTATCGGAGCCAACGGACGCTTTTTTGCACGCACGGTTGACTATAACCTGCAGCTCTCCAATGAGGTATACAAGGAGGCAGCAAAATTTCATGGCACTGCCGTCGTTGAGGTAATCCAGAACTGCGTCATCTTCAATGACGGCGCCTTTGATGCATTTACCAGCAAGGAGACCCGTGATGACAATACCCTTGTCCTGCACCATGGCCAGAAGATGATCTTCGGCAAGAACCGCGACAAGGGCATAATCCTCAAGGACCTCAAACTGAGGGTGGTTAAGATCGGTGAAGACGGCATCACGGAAGATGATATACTGACCCATGATGCTCACGAACCCAACCCGGGGATCCACTACCGGCTCGCCGGAATGTCTCTTCCCGAATACCCCATAGCACTGGGCGTTATCAGGGCAATCAATGCCCAGACCTATGACGCCGCAATGATTGAGCAGCATCAGAGGGTACAGGCGAAGTCACAGATAAGGAGTGTTGATGACCTCCTGAATAGCGGCTCAACCTGGGAGGTGAAGTAATTGCAGCAATAACGCGGAGGCTGCCGGAAGCAGCCCGTCCATGATAATCAGCCGGTCACCTCTCAGGGGGGGCCGGCTGTTACATTCTATTCTCTTTTTGTGTATTTTGGCATCATCTTTACCTCAAGCCCAGATGACTGATTGTCCTGACCCCGGTACCGGCTTTACGCGTGATGTTCATAACCAGCAGGAACGCCTCAAGGAACTGGCATGTATTAACCGCGCCACCCAGATTCTGAAGGAACGCAAACCCGTGGATGAGACACTCATGCATCTTGTTCTGGGATTGCCGGAGGCGTTCCAGTACCCTGGTTATACCGTTGCCCGCATCATCTATCGCGGCAGGAGCTATGAAACACCGGGGTTCACCGAAACAGGGTGGAAGATATCACGGGGATTCAGAGCCCTGGGAGGTGAAGGGATGGTGGAAGTATGCTACATACTCCCCTTCCTCCCGGAGGATGATGGCCCGTTCCAGAAGGAAGAACGAGAGCTCCTCTCAAGGTTTGCCTGCCTTATCACCGGATATATAAACAGCCTGGCAGCCGACTCTCCACCTGAATCAGACAGGAATACCGGGCTGACTGAGCTGAATGACCCTGAAAACCAGTCGATCAGAAAACTGCTGCAGCAGTTCCTTGACAGGCATAATGCGGAGAGGGATGTCTTTCATGACCTTATGCCTTTCATGGTCAGAGAGATACTGCTGGTAGCCAGTCTTTATGATGCCTATTCCATCGAGGGAGAGGGGCGTTTCTCCGACTATATGCTCGGAGAATACTACCAGATGAGTCTTACTACTATCCCCCGCATTACCGGGGTCTCAGGTGAGGATGAGGCCTTCTCACGCCTCGAGGCGAGACATTATGATATGATCATTATCATGGTAGGCGTTGACAAGGTCAACCCTATGAGCCTCTGCCGCAAGTTGAAGGAGAAATATCCTTACATCCCTACATACCTCCTGCTTAATAATCCGGGAGATATCCCCTTCGTACAGGATCAGAGGAAGCAGGGCGTTCCGTATGACAACCTCTTCGTATGGACCGGTGAGTCACGCGTTTTCTTCGCCATGGCAAAGCTGCTTGAGGACAAGGTGAATGTGGGCAATGACACGGAGAAGGGGCTGACAAGGGTGATACTGATAATAGAGGATGCACCTGATTACTATTCCAGCTATGTGCCGATGCTTTACAGCCTGGTGCTGGAGCAGACACGCATACTCATTGAAGACGTATCTGCGGATGAACTTTACAAGGTGCTCAAGCTGAGGGCCAGACCCAAGATACTCCTGGCTACAAACTGGGAGGAGGCAATGGCAATCTACACCAAGTATAAGGACCGCCTGCTGGGGGTCATCTCTGACATGCGTTTCCCCAGGAATGGCGAGCTTTACAAAATGGCAGGCTTTGAAATGATCAGGCTCCTGCGGGAGGACCAGCCAAACCTGCCTACCGTACTGCAGTCATCTGACCCCGAGAACGCCCGGTGGGCAGCGGAACTCAAGGCCAGCTTCATCAACAAGAACTCCGAAACACTTCTGCAGGATCTCAAGTCATTCATTACATATTACCTCGGCTTCGGCCATTTTGTCTACCGTGACACCAAGGGGCGACAGATAGCCGTGGCCAAATCGATGAAAGAGTTTGAAGCATTCCTCAAGACTGTTCCCGAAGACTCACTCGTTTATCATGCGATGAAAAACCACTTCTCACTCTGGCTGATGGCCAGGGGAGAGGTGAAGATAGCCAAGATGATCAACCCGGTCAAGGTGTCTGACTTCAACAGCCTCAGGGAGATGAGGGAGTTTCTCCTCGATATCATACGCAAACGGCGCCGGGAGATGAACAAGGGCAAGGTGGTGAACTTCGACGAGTCTGTAATGATAGACGAATCAAACGTGGTTAGTTTTGCCGGCGGCTCCCTAGGAGGAAAAGGACGTGGCCTGGCATTCATAAGCACACTTATCTACAGCTTCGAGCTGGGACGCCTGCTCCCCGGCATCAATATCCGGACACCGGTCACCGCCATCATCGGTACCGATGAGTTCGACCAGTTCATGGATACGAACCGGCTGTGGGAAGTGGTCAGCCGGGAAAAGGATTTTACCGTCCTGCAGAAGCACTTCCTGGCCGGCACTCTCAGCGATGACCTGGAACACAAACTCAGGGTATTCATCAGGCTTAATTCCAGACCTCTGGCAGTGAGGTCATCCAGCCTCTTCGAGGACTCACTGAGCCAGCCCTTCTCGGGCATCTTCGGCACATACCTCCTGCCAAACAACCATCCTGACCCTGAAGTGAGGCTTATGCAGCTCATCGGGGCCATCAAGCTCGTTTTCTCCTCAATTTACTCTGACAACTCCCGTATCTATTTTGAGGCAGTAAACTACAAGATCGAACAGGAGAAGATGGCGGTGGTTATACAGGCTGTAGTGGGCAACAGGTACGGTGACATCTTTTATCCTCATATAAGCGGAACGGCTCAATCGTTCAATTTCTACCCGGTGGCCAGCATGACCACTCACGATGGCTTTGCCGTGGCTGCCGTGGGACTGGGACAGTATGTGCTTGACGGGGAGAGAGCCTTCAGGTTCTCACCTGCATACCCCGCCCTCGATATAGTCTCCATCAGGGACCTGATGCGCTATTCACAGACAGAATTTTATGCAGTAAACCTGGCACGCAGCGAGGTTGACCTTCTGCTCGGGGAGAATGCCGGCCTGGTGAAACTTGATATCTCCAGGGCAGAGAGAGACGGCACTCTGACCCATTCCGTTTCAGTATACAGTATTGACAATGATACTCTTGTGCCCGGATTAGGGGTGCCCGGCCCGAGAGTGGTCAACTTCGCAAATATCCTGAAGTATGACTACATGCCCCTTGCACGAACCCTTAAAACGGTTCTGGAAGTGGTAAGGGAAGCCTTCGGGGCACCCGTGGAGATCGAATATGCCGTTGACCTTACAAAGGACGAAGAGGGAAAGGCCACCTTTTACCTGTTGCAGATAAAACCCCTGGTTGGAAGCGGCGCCGGTTATTCTATCGACCCTGAGAGTGTCTATACGGAAGAAACACTTCTTGTCTCAAGAAAGAGCATGGGCAACGGGCTGGTAGAAGGGATAACCGATATAATCTATGTTGAGCCTGAGACGTTTGACAATCTGAAGACCAACGAAATGGCGGCAGAGATCGATGCCATCAACAGGCAGATGCTGGCCGAGGGAAAAAAATATGTCCTCATCGGTCCAGGACGATGGGGTACCAAGGACCGTTTCCTGGGAATACCCGTAGAGTGGCCCCAGATATCCAATGCAAGGATAATAGTGGAGGTGAGCATGCCGAATTTCCATATCGATGCTTCACAGGGCTCTCATTTCTTCCATAATGTCACTTCCATGAGAATAGGCTACCTTGCCGTGAACGAAGCCACCGCTGAAGGGGTGATCATGTGGGATAAACTGCGAAAGATGCCGGAGACAGGCAAAGGGACCTGGTTCAGGCATGTAAGGTTCTCCAGGCCCCTGATTATCAGGATGGATGGCAAGATAGGGATGGCAGTGATATCAGAGGGAGAATGACCTGCAGGGGAGGGATCCCCTCAATCAGCTTATGACTGCCGGTCTCTCATTCATCAGCATGGATATCTGTTGATATCTGGCCCTGTCACCCGGGGCAGTTCAGCGCCTTCAGCCGTTAATGGCAAGCGGTGTGGCCGTCACAGCCGGGTTTATCTTTTTGATCAGCCCCTGCAGTACGTTGCCAGGCCCCGCTTCAATGAATTCAGTTGCGCCGTCGGCTGTCATCTGCTGAACGGTCTGTGTCCACCGCACCGGTGAGGTTAGCTGGGCTATCAGGTTTGCCATTATCTCCTGTGGTTCGGTCACAGGTAATCCGGATACGTTCTGGTAGACCGGGCATACCGGGCGGCTGAACCGTGCCTTCCTTATTGCCTCTTCCAGTTCCTGTCTTGCCGGTTCCATGCATGGTGAGTGGAAGCCGCCGCTTACTGACAGCGGCACTATCCGCCTGGCGCCACGTTTCCTGAGCTCTTCTGTGGCTGCCGCCACCCCCTCCATGGTGCCGGAGATGACTATCTGGCCGGGACTGTTGTAGTTGGCCGGCACCACGGTCTCATTCAGTGCGGCACATACCTCCTCCACCATTGTATCATCCATGCCCAGGATGGCAGCCATGGTTGAGGGATTGATGCCGCAGGCACGCTGCATGGCTGATGCCCTGCCGGCAACGAGTGCCAGCCCCTCTTCGAAGGAGAGGGCGCCGGCAGCCACCAGCGCGGAAAACTCCCCCAGTGAGTGTCCTGCAACCATCGCAGGCACAAATGCGCTGCCGGCCACAGATGTAAGAACCACCGAGTGAAGGAAGATGGCAGGCTGTGTCACCCGCGTCTGCCTCAGCTCCTCATCAGTGCCTGAAAACATGGTGTCAGTTATACGGAAGCCAAGCTGTGCATTGGCCTTTTCAAAAATATCGCGCGCCACAGGGTAGTTCTCATAGAGATCCTTTCCCATACCCGGGTACTGCGCCCCCTGCCCGGGGAATACAAACGCCTTCATAGTTAAATCAGATGTGGTGTCAATAAAAAGTTATCAGTGAAGCCTGCTGGCTATAAGATGCATAAACTCCTCACGCGTGTTCAGGTTTGAGAGAAAACAGCCGGTGAAAGCTGAGGTGGTGGTGACAGAGTTCTGTTTCTGTACACCCCTGATCTGCATGCACATGTGCTGTGCCTCGATGACCACCGCCACCCCCAGCGGCTTCAGGTTCTCCTGTATACAGTTGCGGATCTGGGTGGTAAGTCTCTCCTGTACCTGAAGCCTCGCTGAATAGGTCTCCACCACCCTGGCTATCTTGCTCAGCCCGGTGATATAACCGTCAGGGATGTATGCCACATGAGCCTTGCCGTGAAAAGGCAGCATATGATGCTCGCACATTGAATAGATGTCGATATCCTTCACTATCACCATCTGCCTGTACTCCTCCCTGAACATTGCACTCCGTAGTATCTCCTCCGGGTTTGACTGGTATCCTCGCGTCAGGAAACTGAGTGCCTTGGCAACCCTCTCCGGAGTCTTTGCCAGTCCCTCCCTGTCAGGATCCTCCCCAAGTAGCTTGAGTATCTTGTAGTAATATCCCGACATCTCCTCTATGACTTCAGGATTCCATTTCTCGATCTTGTTGTAGCCGTCTGACAGCTTTCCGCTGCCGTCATTGAGTTTTTCCATGGTTATCCGTAATATTCAACATAGTTATTTTCCGTCTCTTCCACCCTTACGCAGTGAAGAATTGCCCCTTCTGCTGCCAGCGGCTCCTCCAGTTCACCCCAGATGGCCATCGCCAGATTCTCCGTGGTAGCTACCTTACCCAGCATGAAATCGGTCTCCAGGTTCATGTTCCTGTGGTCAAGCTTGACCACAACCTTCTCGGTCATTATCTCCTTCAGCCGGGTGGCATTCATGAAATAACCGGTCTCCGGGTCAGCCTCACCCTTTACGGTCACCTTGAGCACATAATTGTGACCGTGCCACATGGGGTTTGAGCATTTGCCGTAGATCCTCTTGTTCTCCTCATCGCTGAGGCCGGGACGGTACATCCTGTGTGCAGCGCTGAACCTTTCCCTTCTGGTCAGATAGATCATTTCCGTAATTATAAATGGTTGACCTTTTGAAGGACTATTTTGTTCAAAAATAATATATTTATCTCTCCAACTGATACAGCAGGTGAATAAAGAGTATGCGGAGATCCTCATTGCCGTTGCCCACCCGTCCGAAGAAGAGACGGTGCGGCAGGCGGCAGCCGTTGCAGGCTGCCGATGTGAGATTATCATCACCGGGGTGGGAGGGGCCGCAATGTCATGGGCGCTGCAGAAGAGATTCGCCATGGCCGCCTCTCCCGGCAGCACGAAAACACCCGCCCGTTCTGCCGGCACTCCTCCCGGCAGCACGAAAATACCCGTCCGTTCTGAGGGTACTCCCCCCGGAACAATCCCCGGGATCAGCAATGCACGTCCGTTTCCCTCACTGGTGATTGGCGCCGGTATAGCCGGGAGCTATGTAATGTCGCTCCCCCCTGGCACGGTGGTTGTTGCCAAAACTGACTGCTTTGCCGACATGGGCATTGATGACAACGGTCATTTCATTCCACTTTTCAGCGCCGGCCTTGCCGAACCTGACACTCCCCCCTTCAGCGGAGGTCGTATAAGGTGCAGCGGCAGATGGTATGATCTGGCAGCGGGTGTCATGCCGGCTGCCGATGCAGCAACGGTTAACATGGCTTCAGGATCACCGGCAGTGATAGAACGCATACGCATGACGTGGAGCCCGGAAATAGAGACAATGGAGGGTGCCTGGCTCGCTTATGCATGCACCCTTTCAGGTATACCCTGGTTATCGGTAAGGGCTGTTTCAAACATGGTGGAACCCCGTAACCTGAAGAACTGGGATATACCACTCGCTCTCCGCAACCTCCGGGAAAAAATGACTCAGCTGCTTGAACTGATAGCAAAAGAAACATCATTCTGAAAACAAAAAGGAGACCTCCGGGTTGATATCATAAAGGCATGATACCTGAAGCTAGAGACTGATCTCCGATTGACCCAATAATCATGAAACTGAATCTTGGTTTTTCTCCCTGCCCGAATGACACCTTCATTTTCGAAGCTCTGGTACACGGCAGGGTTGATACGGAGGGGCTGGAATTCGACTGGTTCCTGGCAGATGTGGAGGAACTCAATCGCAGGGCCATGGAGGGTAGCGTTGACATCACCAAAATGAGCTTCCATGCATATGCCCGTGCTGCATCAGGGTACCTGATCCTCGATTCGGGCAGTGCCCTGGGCAGAAACAACGGCCCTCTGGTGGTAAGCAGACGGAAGATCTGGCCTGATGAACTGGAAGATGCACTGATTGCGATACCCGGGCGGCTCACCTCAGCAAACCTCTATTTCAGCATATTCTGGCCAAAGGCCATACACAAGCGCGAATACCTATTCTCGGATATCCCCGAAGCGGTTCTGTCAGGGGAGGCTGATGCCGGGCTGATAATACACGAGACCCGCTTCACCTACAGGAAGATGGGTTTATCCCTGGTTGCCGACACCGGCGCCATGTGGGAGGAGATGACCGGTATGCCGGCCCCTCTCGGCTGCATTGTGACAAACCGGAACCTTGACCAGTCCACGGCGGAAAAAGTGAACAGGGCCATACGGCGAAGCATAGAATACGCCCGTTCCAATCCGGGAGAGTCAGTCGGATTTATCAGGCAGCACGCCCGAGAGACCGATCCGGAAGTGACCCGCGACCACATAAAGTTATATGTCAACGACTTCAGTCTCACCCTGGGAGAGGAGGGACGTAAGGCCATTGAACGGCTCTTCGCCGTTGCACGGGAGAAAGGAGTGACTGACCCGCTTCCCGAAAGGATATTTCTGCTCTGAGCAGACAAAAGATCCTCACATTTTAGTATATTTACATGTATTTCTTAATAATCTGAGCAGGCCATGAAATATGAACTCCCCCCAATTGGATATGCAGCCGGTGACCTGGCACCCCACCTGAGCGCAGAGACACTTGAGTACCACCACGGCAAGCATCATCTCGCCTATGTGAATAACCTCAACAACCTGCTGCCGGGGTCTCCCTTTGAGGAAGCCACACTTGAAACGATGATCCGGAAGGCAGAAGGCGGCATATTCAATAATGCCGCACAGGTCTGGAATCATACTTTTTACTTTGCAACATTCTCACCTTCAGGTAAAAAGACACCATCAGGAACGATAGCAAAAGCCATTAATGCTGAATATGGCTCACTCGAGGGTTTCAGGGAGGCATTTACAAAGGCCGCCACAACCCTTTTCGGTTCGGGATGGGCCTGGCTCTGCATGAAACCTGACGGCCGTCTCACCATTACTCAGGAATCAAATGCGGGCAATCCCCTCAGGTCAGGGCTGGTGCCACTGATGACATGCGATGTCTGGGAGCATGCATACTATATTGACTACAGGAACAGGAGACCTGACTATATCAATGGGTTCTGGGAATTGCTCGACTGGAAGATCATAGGCGAACGATATGATGAAGCGCTGAAGAAATAACTGTTATGGCAGCCCCGGTGAGGGGCTGCTTTTTTTCCCTATCTTTGGCCAAAATTCCGACTATGAATCTCCAGACCCTGATTGAAAAAACACGTACTTACCGTCGGTTTGATGGCAGCCACCAGGTAACAACCGATACTCTGGTCAGACTGGTTGACCTTGCTCGCCTGTCAGCTTCAGGCGCAAACCGGCAACCACTGAAATATATCCTTGTCACTGACCCTGCACAGCGCGAAGTTGTCTATCCCTGCCTGGCCTGGGCCGGGTACCTGACAACATGGGAAGGACCGGAACCCGCCGAGAGGCCTTCCGGCTACATCATCATCCTTGGAGACAAGGAGATATCCGAATCGTTTGGCGTTGATCACGGTATCGCCGCCCAGAGCATCATGCTCGGCGCCACAGAAGCGGGTCTCGGCGGATGTATCATCGCCTCTGTCAAGAAGGAGAGACTCAGGTCTGCGCTTGACATACCAAAACAGTTTGAGGTACTGCTTGTTCTTGCCATCGGCAAACCAGTGGAAGAGGTGGTCCTTGAGACTATCAGCAATAACGACGTTAAATACTGGAGAGATGAGAAAAGCGTTCACCATGTTCCGAAGAGGACGCTTGACGAGATCATTCTTCGCAGGTAAGCCGTTGCAGATTATCCTGCTTTCAGTCAGCCTCTTCTTTCCTCCAGATCCCGGGATCCAGGCCCAGCAGCCCGGAGTTGTACTGTTTCACGGTATAATCCTTGATGCTTCAACCCGCCAGCCGCTGCCTGATGCACACTATGTCGTCAGCGGCCGTACCGCCGGCGCCACTGACAACAGAGGCATGTTCTCGGTATACGCACATCATCATGATACCATTACATTCAGCTGCATAGGCTACCGCCATTTCAGCATGACGGTGCATGATACCCTCAGGGCTAAAGAGTATACCGCCGGCATTTATCTCACTGCTGACACCACAATGATTCCGGCAGTGATTGTCATGCCCCGTATCGGGAACATAAGAGCCGAAATACTGGCAGATCGGCCAGCTCCGAACCAGGAAATGATAAATGCCACAAATAACCTCCGGATGGCAGTCTACCAGGGACTGGTCAACGCCCCGGAGCTTGGTGACCCTGCAACAAACTATGAAATTCTCAGGCAGAGACAAAGGATGGAGGCCTACGAGAAGGGACAGATTCCTTCAAGCCAGATGGCAGCACTCAGCCCCTTTACACTGATACCTTTAATATATATGCTGATTGCCGGTCCGCCGGAGGAGCTGACTCCTCCCGTACCCCATATCCCTGCCCGGGATATGGATTACCTGAGACACCTGCATGATTCGTTATTGATCAGGCATTAGGAAAGATATATTAGGCAAGACCCAAGAGGCAACAGGGTTGACATGATTCATTCAGAAACTGCAGTGAAGGCACTCTTTTCACTAATGCCTCTTGCCTGTTTCCTGCTACTTGATAATCAGCCCTTTACAAACAGCGCCTTAATGATATGGCTGGCGATTTTGGGATTCTCCTTAAGACGCCTGGTTGAATAACCAAACCACTTTTCCCCGAAGGGCACGTAGACCCTCATCACATGACCGGCGTCAACGATGCTCTTACGGAGCTTCGGTGTTACGCCGTAAAGCATCTGGAATTCGTACATGTTCTTCGGGACATTGTATCTCCTGATCAGTTCGTAAGCCCCTTCAATCAGCGGCTTGTCATGGGTGGCAATGCCGACATAAATCTTATTGCGGAACATGAACTCGAGATCCTCCAGGAAGTGCTGGTTGATCTCCTCATATTTCTTGAATGCTATCTCGGCCGGCTCAATATAGATACCCTTGCAGAGACGATAGCTGGCGGGTATCTCTGGGGTATTCATGTCAAGCATGTTCTCAAGATCACCGAGGGTCCTCCTGAGATATGCCTGTACAACCAGCCCGACATTCTTCGGGAACTCGGCATGAAGTCTTCTGTAAAGTTCAATCTCCATGTCGGTACACGGTGAGTCCTCCATGTCTATCCTGCAGAAATTATTGTATGACGCTGCCTTTACCACTATCTCTCGCATCAGCCTGTAGCAAACCTCCTTATCAATCAGGAGGCCAAAGCTGGTAGGCTTAAGTGAATAGTTGCCGTCAATACCCTGCTTCTGGGTCTCTTCAATCAGCTCAAGATACTCCTGCTTGTTGGCCTCAGCCTCATCAAGTGATTTTATGAACTCACCCAGCACGTCAAGGGTGACCTTTATTCCCTGGGAATTAAGTTCCTTTGATACTCGCATGGCATCACCCATTGTCACACCGGAGATATATGCACGCGAAAAGATCCAGATGAATTTCTTCGGAAAGTACGGAAGGATGGAGGCAATGAACTTGTTGAACATCTGTGGTTATAATTTTAATAACGGCGTTCAAAGATATGAAAAAACTATTTGAATGCCTTCTCCGGTAACCCGTCACCCTTCAGTGACAACCTGCTGAAATATGCAGGAACTTCACGTCCCGTCAGCTTGTCAACATACAATTTCGCCAGGTACTGACCCAGCATGTAACCCTGTCCGCGAAGTCCGAGGAAGAGACCATGTTCCGGATCGATGTACATCCTCGGCTCGGTGTAGTAACCGCTCCAGAGCGACTGGAATCCTGCAGATGATAACCCGGGCAGCCATGAGGTGAATACCTCTGACACTATCTCCATGAAATCCTTGCTGTTTATTTTCAGGTTTCGTCCTGTCTCTGCGGGTTCAAAAGCCGGCGAGGCACAGCCGATAATCTGTCCTGTCTCACCAAGCTGCTGGCCGTATACTGCGACAAATCCCTTGTAGTGACGGCGGTCTATCAGCATCGGCAACGGTGTGTTGCCGGGTCCCATCATGGGTAGTCGCCGTGTGATGAACGCCTGGTGACGCACTCCGTAGGTTCCAGTATATATTCCGAGGCTGCGTGCAAAATCCTCGCCGTGTGCCCCCATTGCATTGACGAACACCGGGGTCTCATACTCCACGTATTCACCCATGTGGTTCCGGACTATAATGCTGTATTCACTTCCGTTGCGGCTCACCGCCGTGACGGTGCTGTCTTCTTCCACGATTCCTCCGGCCAGTAAACCGAGGTGTCTGATGAGGTCGATGACCTTTCCGGGTGTGGCCTGCCAGCAGTCATTTGTCACCAGTGCTGCCTTATATTTCTTTTTTAGTTCAGGATTTATACCCGGGGCAATCTTTTCAGCATAGTCTTCCGGGAGCACGATCTCTCCGTCTGACCATGCCAGTGAGGCTTCAAGCTGGCTCATCATTGCATCGTCATGGGCGAAGGTCACATACTTTATTTCCCTGTAGTTTGTTTCGCCGATTTTCTGCAGCTCTTTGAATATCTCATGGTTCTGTCTTGCTATTTCAGAGAGCTCCGGAACACTGAAGTTGGGTCTGCCGCCTGCTATGTTTCGCCATGATGATCCGCGGTCATGATTGATGAGCACAGGATTCATGCCCGCCGCGGCAAGGTAACGGAGCAGTGCGCTGCCGGTGATTCCTCCGCCTGCCACCAGAGCACCCGTCTTCACCTTCTTCCTGGTACCGGGAGTTATAATGATCTCAGGGGTCTTCTGTGGTAAGAGCTCACCCATGGTGATCTGGTTCGACAGCGGGGCCCTGGGGGTGGCGTCACCAACAATTTCAATGCCCATGGGCCTGAGCAGCATCGAGAGCCTCCTTATGCAACGTTTGCCCCGACACGGACCCATACCCAGCCGGGTGGTGTGCTTGATCTCATCAACCGAGATGTACTTCCTGTCACCGATGATGGCCATTATTTCCTCAAGCTTCACATCCTCACAGTGACAGATGTATTCCTTTGATTCAGTCTCCGCTGCAGGGGTAAATGTCACCGCCACAGGGTAACTTTCCTTCATGATGAAACCACGTGCTGCAACGATATCCTTTCCCTTCGGGCTGGTTGCCCTTACCCTTGCAACATTTGTTTTGTTCGGTTTCATCAACACCTTCTCTATCACCCCTTCACCGACCTTCCTTCCGTCATTGTCAACGAGGTAAACCTCTGCACCCTCATCTACAAAATATTCCACCGGCAGGAAGAGCTGATTCTTTGGGAGGTTATAACCAAAAATGGCCAGTCCCGGGCACTGGTAAACGCACCTGAGGCATCCGGTGCATTTCTCAAAGTCGATTGACGGAACGGTGTCAGGCGAGGCCTTTGTTATCGCCCCGTGAGGGCATGCAAACTGGCATGGGTTGCAGGCGAAGCTGTAGAGACAGTCAATTATCACGAACGGCCTGGCATTCATCCTGGCCTCGTCCGGCATAAACGGGTTCTCAATTATCCTTGCCGGATGCTGCTGTGAATCAATGTATTCCTTTGAGAGTGAGAGGTATTCACTGTAGTTGCTGCGCACTCCCATCTCCTGGATTATCTCCATGGCGGCCTGCTTGCCGCGAAGTACTGCCGTAGTCCCCTCGCCGATCCGCATGGCGTCACCGGCGGCGTATACCCTGGTCGCGAATACTTCACGGCCCTTGATGAGAAGCTGGTTGTCAGGAATCAAACCTGTGCATATGTTAATGGCATCAATCCCTTCGATTATCTTTTCTGTTCCCGGCACCGGGGTGAAGTCGCTACACTCGGCTATCACCGCCCCGCAGATACCGTCATTGGTACTGTTCGGGATGGCCCTGACAAGCATATGCGAAAGGATGACGGGAATTCCCAGTCTCCTTACTCTGTTGGCCTGTACGGGGAACCCTCCCTCGTAAGGCATTGCCTCGATGATCGCCTTCACCTTCGCTCCGGCCTGCATCAGCTGGTAGGAGGTGAGGTAACCGATATTTCCGGCACCCACTGTCAGTATGTTTTTACCAAGGAGAGTCAATTCCTGGTTCATCATCTTCTGCACCACTGCTGCAGTATATACTCCGGGCAGATCGTCGTTGCCGAAGGCTGGCATGAAGGGCACCGCTCCCGTGGCGACGATCAGGTACTGTGCATCAACGTAGAAGATCTCGCCGGTGCGCATGTTCTTCGCGGCTATCCGCTGACCCTCAAGTATGTCCCAGATGGTTGAATTGAGCATGATCCCATCCTGTGACTCCCCCGCCAGTGTTTTCGCAATGTCAAAACCTCTCATGCCTCCAAACTTCTGTTCCTTCTCGAAAAAGAAGAACTGGTGAGTCTGCATGAGAAACTGCCCTCCGATGTGGTCGTTGCTGTCGATCACAAGGTTGGGGATACCATGTTTGTTCAGTACTTCCCTTGCTGCAAGTCCTGCCGGTCCTGCACCGGCGATGGCCACCGTGGTGCGAAAGACTTTCCTGGCTGCACCGTTGGCCTTTGGGGCGGTAGCCGGCTGGTATCCTGCCGGTATCTCGGTCACCTCCCTGACACTATCAACGGGAGTGATGCAGATACGCCTCACCACTCCGTCAACAAGCATCTCGCAAGCTCCGCACTTGCCAATGCCGCATTCCAGGCTGCGATTGCGGTTGTCAAGACTGTGCGTGTGCACCGGAAACCCTGCCTGGTGCAAAGCAGCCGCTATGGTGAATCCCTTCATTCCCTTCACAGACCTTCCATTGTAAATAAAGCCGGTCTCTTCCGCACGAGGGATGTCAAGAATCGGATGCTGTAAAATTCTGCTCATATAATTCACTTTCACATTCTGGTTCAGTTCTCAAAAGTAAGCCTGAACATCCCTCCGATTCAATGACCTATATCAGAGGCATTCCATGATTTAATACATTTTTTTCCTTATTTTGAAAAAAAATCCCGCCCCGTGCAACCATTTGCTATTATCCATTGTCTTCTCACTGTGCTCAGCTGATGATGAGTGAACAACATATCATTGATGGCTGTATCAGGCACAACAGAAAGGCGCAGCAGGCCCTGTGGAAACAGTATTCCGGATACCTTCTGGGCATCTGCATGAGATATGCCACTGACAGGCCTGAGGCTGAAGATATGTTGCAGGAGGCTTTCCTGAAGATTTATTTCAATCTCGGGGAGTATGAGGGTACCGGTTCTTTCAGGGCATGGTTGAGAAGGGTCACGGTAAACACCGCCATAACGTACTGGCACAGAAACCTTAAGCACAAGCACCAGGTTGACATCGATGAGTACGTGAGCACCGAGACGGGAACTGCCGGCTTTGAGGAGGACTTCTGCAACGCGGAGGATCTGTACCGTGTTCTTGCAGGCCTCTCACCGGGATACAGAATGGTGTTTAACCTTTATACCATCGAGGGGTATAAACACCATGAAATAGCAGAGATGCTGGGGATTGACGTAAATACTTCTAAATCACAATACAGCAGGGCCAGGGCAGCGCTCAGAAAAAAACTCGGAGACCTGGCGCGCGCCAGGGGGAAATTTTTTTGAAAAGAAGATGACAGAAGAGGAAAGGGATAACGGTCTTGAAAATCTTTTCCGCGACAAGCTGGAGGAGAATGAGCTGGTTGCAGGAAGCGACCTTACAGGCCGTTTTATGCGCCGCCTGGAGCGAAGAGAGTTCTTCCGCTTCAACATCTCACGATTCAATATATATTACCTGACCGCTGCAATGGCCGGACTGACAGCAGCCGGTGTAATTCTGTTCTCCGTAACCGGCAATGATGACGGAACAACCATCCCGGATAACCGGCCGGTACCAGCAGAAGCAGTAACCACTGACCCCGGCAGCGGCCAGAGGGAGGATCAGGTAAAAGCAGATTCGGCAGAAGGTGCAAATAAACCGGACCAGGTACCGGAAAGCGTGTCCGGGCATGCAACACCGCCTGTCGGTGAAACCGTCAGCCGTGAATCAGTAATCACCTCCGGCAGATCCGCCTCGGAAACAATCTCCGTCAGCACCATCGACAACGCAAGAGAAGCTGCCGTCACTTCACCCTTATACCCGCTCTCAGTTGAACCATCCGTAACATCCGGATGCATCCCGCTGCACGTAACCTTCACCACCAACGCCGGTGACGGCATCAGGTTAAACTGGAATTTCGGGGACGGCGGGACTTCATCACTCAGAAATCCGGATTACATATTTGATATACCCGGCACTTATCGTGTGACCATCACAGCAACCGACAGCAGGGGCCGCACAACAGATGCATCAGTACTGATTGAGGTATGGGACAGGCCCAAGGCAGCCTTCGAGGTGATCCGCGACGACTCATGGGACCAGGGTGACAGGGTTCAGTTCGATAACCTCTCCACCGGTGCGGTGAATTACCTGTGGGACTTCGGAGACGGAACCTTCTCCACCCTCTCTGACCCGTCATACAAATACCGGTCTATGGGTGTCTTCGATGTTAAACTCGTGGCCTGGTCGGCCGATGGCTGTGCAGACTCACTGACCGTAACCGACCTCTTCACCGACAGGGGATTGTATATCAGGTTCCCCAATGCCTTCGTCCCCAACAGCGGAGGCCCTACCGGAGGATATTACAACCAGCGCACCGATGAGGAGAGCCAGGTATTTCACCCCGTCGCCTCAGGAATAGTCTCATACAACCTGAAAATATACAGTAAGGCTGGCATGCTTGTATTTGAGAGCAATGATATTGAACTGGGATGGGACGGATACTACAGGGGCGAACTATGCGCTCCCGGTGTATACGTGTGGAAGGTCAGGGGAACATACAGGAATGGCCAGACATTCATTATGGCAGGTGATGTGACGCTTATAAATTATTGATCATTAGTATACTAAGGGTCTGTTGTTGATATCTCGGGCAGTTTACCTTCAGATTGTTGATATAATTTGATGTAACCTTCCTGAATTTGGGCCGTATAATTAGCTACTTTGTGTAACTAAAATTTATCCGGATTGCCCTTAAAAGCTAAATATCTGACAGGCCTGCTGCTTTTAGTATCATTCGTTCTGAAAGGCCAGGACCCCCAGTTCTCACAGTTCTATGCCAACCAGCTTTACCTGGCTCCTTCCTTTGCAGGAGCCACGGAGGATTACCGTTTTTCACTCAACTGGAGAAACCAGTGGCCTTCAATTCCGGGAGTATTCCATACCTACAGCGTCTCATTTGACAAGGCAGTACCAAACTTCAACTCCGGCATCGGAATACTTGCAACCTATGATGTGGCAGGTTCAGGCGACCTGAGCACCACTAATCTCGGGCTACTCTATTCGTATGATATACAGTTGAATGATGAATGGCATATCAGACCCGGCGTCAATTTTAAATTCACCTACCTCGGACTCGATCTCACCAAACTGGTATGGAACAGCCAGATTACAACCGGAGGAACACTTCCTCCAATCACCCCCCCTCCATTCGACAACGTTGCTGACATAGACTTTGCGGTATCAGGGCTGGCTTATAACGAGAAGATATGGGGAGGCTTTACCGTTGACCATCTCCTCAGGCCCAGAACATCTTTCTGGGGTGACAATAACTCAGTTCCCGTAAAGGTCGATCTCTTCGGTGGATTCCAGATCATCAGCCGCGGCAGGCTGAGGAAGAAACTGGAGGAGGTCCTGTCTGTTGCCGGCAACGTGATGTTCCAGGGTGATTTTTTCCAGTCTGACATCGGATTCTATTACTACAAGAACCCCCTGGTCTTCGGAGTCTGGTACAGGGGAATACCTTTTGCCACATCGAAGGAGGTGTCAGCCCAGGCAGGCGATGCCATCATCGGGATGCTCGGAATCAAGACTGACCAGCTGAATATTGGCCTCAGCTATGATTTTACCATCTCCAACCTCATCACCTCTTCAGGCGGCGCATATGAGATATCGCTGATTTATTCCTTTACCTCTTCACAGGTGAAGCGCGGCGGAAAGATCCACGCAATCCCCTGCCCCGAATTCTGATCACTTTCATACCCTTTGCCGTACCAGCACTCTCTCGCACAAAATCCGCTGACACGCATTCAGGGTCAGGTTCCGCCTGCCAGTTGCCTCACCTTCCTTCTGCCTTTTTGGTATTTAAAATTTATGTATGTTTGTGCAACAATTTGTTGAACCATAACCCAAGTCTTTAAGATGAATAGAATTTCAGTTGCAAGGAACACCCTGATAGTTACAACTCTTATCGCTGCCGGAGCACTCATGATGGCAGGCTGCGGAAAGAACAAGCCGGCCGGCGTAAACGAGGCGGCGGCAAACAGGAATCACGGCGGCATAGCATATGTTGAGCTCGATTCAGTCATAGCCAACTTTGATATGGCCAAAGACAAGGCAACAGAGCTTGAAGAGAAAACAAAAAGTTCAGAGGCGGAGCTTGCATCAAAGTCGCAGGCATTTGACCGTGATGTAAGGGACTTCCAGAACAAGGTACAGAAAGGACTGGTCACCAGGGCCACTGCCGCTGAGATGGAACAGACACTTCAGCAGCAGCAGCAGACACTGCTGGCAAGGCGTGACGAGATGGCATATAACCTCAACGAGGAGTCACTCGTGGCTCAGAGGCAGGTGCTCGAGTATATAAACATGTACCTGGCAGAATTCAATGCTGACCGCGGATTCCAGTACATCCTGGCAAAACAGTTCCCCGGCCCAATCCTTTACAGTGACACATCACTTGATGTGACTGCCGATGTGATTGCAGGGCTGAATGCCAAATACAACGCTGAAAAGGCAAAAAAATAATCACTATTCCCGTGATTTCACCGAGGCCCGCTTATCCGCGGGCTTCGGTGTTTTTGACACCTTGCGCTCACGCCTGATCTTCCGTTCCTGGTCAGGGGTGACGATGATGAACAGGTCCTCATCAGGCCTCTTCATACGATACTGTTCCCGCGCATACTTCTCGAGGTTCTCGTTGCTTGTCCTCAGCTCATTGAGCTTGCGGCGGTCCTCTTCTATGCGGGCCATGTAGTACTCCTTCTCCTGCTCCAGCCTTTTGAGAGCCCTTATCTCGCGTACCCGCGAAATCAGATTGTTGGGATCAAGCAGGATGATCCATACAAGAAATACAAGTATGGTAAGGATATACTTGTTCTTCATCCATGACGGCATCCTTTCAAGCAGGGCTGCAAGAGTAAACCGCTGCCAGAAATCGCCGTTCCGGCTGTTGTCTTTGTTTTTGTCCCTGTTTGCCGTCATCCTCCGCTCATCAGATAGATCACCTGAACCGTGTCTCCGTCGCGGATCACCTCCTGCGCATAGCTGTCACGGTCAATGAGCCGCCCGTTGACCTTCACTATCCTCAACCTGAAGGTATATCTCTTCAGCTCAAGCAGTTTTTCAACGGTGACACTCTCACCGTCCAGCGCCAGGGGTTCATTGTTAAGTGTGATCTCCATGCGTGCAAAGTTATTATGCTGATCGGGATTGGCAAATAAAATAAGTCAGAAGCCAGAAGTCGGCAGCGGGCAGTCAATGCAGGCAATTCCGGGATCCCGCGAAGGAGAGAACCAGTCCCGTACCCGAACCTGTCCTGATGAAATCGGCCGCGCCGGGAAAATTGCAGTCTATGATGAGGGGCGTCTCGCATTCATGTGCATATTGACTATTATCATCAGATTGCTGATATTTATGCAGGATATTTGTAATTGACACGGATAACAATTAAAAACCTTAATATGGATATCAGCGAACTCAAGTCGAAACACAAATTGCTCAACAGGTGGAACTACAAATGGACTCCTCTTGACAAGGGCTATACCGACAAGACTCTTTATATCAATGTCGGCACCGCCGAGATAAAGGAGAAAAACGTTCCTCCGGTGATGAAGGAAAAATTCATCGGCGGGAAAGGCTATGGCCTCCGCTATCTGTGGGATGCTACCAAACCGGATACAAAATGGGATGATCCCGAAAACGAGATAGTAATTTCCTCAGGCCCCATCGGCGGCATCACCCAGTACTCAGGCACAGGGAAGTCCCTGGTGGTATCCATCTCGCCACAGACTGACTCGGTGATGGACAGCAACGTAGGCGGCTTCTTCGGCCCCTTCCTCAAATTCTCCGGGTTTGATGCCATAGAGCTGCAGGGCAAGGCTGCCAACGATGTCATTGTTTACATCAATGGTGTTGACCACTATATAGAGATATTCGAGGCGCCGGCCGAAGCAATTGATACCCATGTCATTGCGGAGCAGCTTACAGACATGTTTGCCGAGAATGAGTCTGACAGGAAAAATATTGGTATTGTATCAGCCGGTACGGCTGCAGACCACTCACTGATCGGGATGCTCAATTTCACCTTCTATGACAACAAGCGGAAGAAGATAAGGCTGAAGCAGGCCGGCCGCGGCGGCATAGGCACCGTCTTCCGCAACAAGAAGATAAAGGCGCTGGTATGCAGGATTCCGGGAGTGAAGGGCAATCTCAACAACGTGGTTGACCTCGAAGCTATCCAGGAGCGCGGACGTCGCTTTAACCGTGAGATGCGTGAGCTCGACGACAAGCAGTGCCGAATGAGGCAGGTGGGTACCGCTCACCTGATGGAGATCATGGATGACCATGACCTGCTGCCGACACACAACTACAAGTTCGGATCACATAAGGATGCCCCGAAGATTGATTCGGCAGTATGGACCTCATTCTTTACCCAGGGCATACCTGACGGCTGCTGGATTGGATGCAACATGTCATGTGCAAAGGCAGTGGATGACTACGAGATATCCTCAGGACCATATGCCGGGCAGAAGGTAATCGTAGACGGACCGGAGTACGAGACGGCTGCCGGTCTGGGTTCCAACGGCGGATTCTTTGACCCGCGCTATATCATTGAGACTAACTTCTACTGCGATACCTACGGCATCTGCACCATCACCTGGGGAACCAGCCTTGCGTTCATACAGGAGTGCTATGAAAACGGCATTCTCAACAAGGAACGCACAGGTGGCCTCGAGCTCAACTTTGGCAACATCCCGGCGGCACTCGAACTGCTGCACCAGGTGGCCCGGGGTGAAGGCTTCGGACTGATAGCCGGCCAGGGTATCCGTCGCATGAAGCAGATCTTTGCAGAAAAGGGCTGGGGCGACCATCAGTTCATGCAGGATATCGGAATGGAAAACAAAGGACTTGAGTACTCACAGTACATGTCGAAGGAGTCGCTTGCCCAGCAGGGAGGTTATGCCCTCACCAACAAGGGTCCGCAGCACGACGAGGCATGGCTCATCTTCATGGATATGGTCAACAATCAGATCCCGACATTCGAGAACAAGGCCGAAGCACTGCACTATTTCCCGATGTTCCGCACATGGTTCGGCCTGGTTGGCCTCTGCAAACTCCCCTGGAACGACGTGGAGCCGGAGAATAATGCACAGACCGACGAACCTGCAAAGGTCCCGGAACATGTAGACAATTATGTCACAATCTACAAATCCGTGACCGGAAGGGAGTTCGACAAGCACAGGCTCATCGAGGATTCCGAGAGGGTATACAACTTCCAGAGAGTGTTCAACATACGCCGCGGATATGGAAGACGCAAGGATGATGATCAGCCGTACCGCGCCTGCGGCCCGGTAACCGTTGAGGAATACCTCTCACGCCAGGAGCGCTATGACAAACAGATGAAGGAGAAGATAGGCGTTGACCCGGAGGGGATGAGCACCGAAGAGAAGATAAAGGTCATGAGGCAGTTCCGCGAGAAACAGTATGATCTGCTGCGCGATGCAGTCTACAGGCGCCGTGGCTGGAACAACAACGGCATCCCCACCATTGAGCACCTGAAGAAGATAGGGATTGACTTCCCTGAGGTGATAGAGGTGGTTGCCCCGCTGCAGTGAAGATACAGAGCACTTAAAAAACGGAGGCCGGTCTTAGGACCGGCCTCCGGCTCAATATTTCAATTACCGGCACAGGGCAAACCGCCCTCCCTGATTAACTCACTTATTAAATTTTGACCTGCTGAAGGCCTCTTCAATCCTGTCGTATGCATCAACCGGATTGGTAAGCGGCATCTCCGTGTTGAAGAGATCGTATCCCAGCAGTGCAGCCTTCCTGCTCTTTTCAAAGGTGGGCAGCTTGGTACGGTTGGTGGTCTCCAGGTGGTTGCCATTCTCATCCACAATGATGATCCTGGGAAGAAAGACCCCCTTACGGCCGACGAACCGGTCCATGATGCCCATGGCCTGCTCGTACTCCTTCCTGGTGGCCCTCCCGAGGGCTTCGTACTTAACTATTTTCTTGTGATCCCAGGTATAGACATTTGCATAGCTCTCCGATATCTTGTCGTCTATATTGGTATCAAGATTAAGGGTATCATGCCCTGAGGGCATCAGCAGCACCTTGCCGCCGCCTCCCTCAATGTTGACTGCATAGCGCGGTACCGTTATTCCGCTTATCCATCCCTGAAGGTGTTTCATGTAAATCTTTCCCACCTGGATGGGGGTGATAAAGTGGACTATCCCCTTCTCCTTGTGACACTGGAGCAGGTAATAAGGATGGACACCCACCCAGAACATACGCCTGAAGGTCTCAGCCAGGGTACGGTAGTGGTCATTGACATGATTCAGAAGCACGGTCTGGTTGCGGATGGTGAACCCGTGCCGGGTGATCTTCTTCACTGCAGCCGCCAGGTCAGCAGTAACCTCCTGGTAATGGTTGATATGGGTCATGAAATAGACATATTTCTCAGGACCTCTGTTATGCCTGTTTGATGATTCCCTGATCATCTGAAGCAGTTCATCGGTGATCAGCATCGGGAGCACCACAGGCACCCGGGTGGCTATCCTGATGACTCTCAGGTGAGGTATGCGGCTCAGCTCGCCGAGTATATATTTCAACCTTTTAAAGCTGATCATCAGCGCATCACCGCCGGTGACGAGTACCTCATTGATGTTTCGGTTATACCCTATATAAAAGAGTCCTTTATCCACTTCGCGGTTGTTAACATCGGCAGTAGTGTCAAGTGACTTGGCCCTCTGGCAATGCACGCAATACGAGGCGCAGCTTGTATTCTCTGCAACAAACAGCGCTACCCTGTTCGGATAGCGCTGGTATGCAGCACCGTAGCTGCGCGATCCCTCGCTCATCGCTCCCTCAACCCCTGCGTCAGGGAACATCAGGTTGGCAGGCGTTGGCACACTCTGCCAGAAAATGGGATCGAGACGCTTATGCGACACTTCGCCGAAAAAGACCGGGTTAAAAGGGTCCTCCTGCATCAGCGAGGCATAGTAGGGGGTGATCCTCAGAGGCTCCTTGCCCTCCTGCCTCAACGTCCCGATGGTTCGTCTTATCTCTGCTTCCTGGTGATCGCTCATCCTGATCACCTTCTTAAGCTGGTCAACTGACCGTATTGAGTTCTTCCTCTGCCAGGCAGGGTCATTCCACTGCTCCGGCGTTACATCTTTCCATAATTCAATCTTGTTGTACTTCCGGGGATGGTAAAGAAAATCCTCGTTTAAAGTCATCAGCACCTCCTTTTTTTAGAATGTTAATCCTGTTATTCCACACCTGAATTAACAAATATAGTATTTTTTACCTTTTTTCAAAGGCTTCACTGCCCAAAACACAACACCCGGGTGAGGGGCCCGGGTGTCATTATGAGGCAATTCTCCGCTGTGCGCTAAACTCAGCTTTTCTCTCCTTCGAGCCTGTCCTCCAACTCCCTGAACTCGTCCCATCTGCCCTCGTCGAGCAGCTTTGCCTGGAGCGGCCAGTGTTCGGGATTATGTATCCTGAACTGTTCGCCTCCGTCTTTGTCAAGGATCTCCTTCAGATATACAGGAGATGTTTCGGAAAGGGTCTTCCAGGTTGTTATTCCCCTGTTGATGAGCAGGCTGGCGATCTTGGGTCCGATACCCACAACCACCCTCAGATCATCGCGCTTTATTCCGGTTTCTGGAGTCCTTCCGGCAGTTTCAGCGTCCTTAATTCTTTCACTGGTTTCAGTGAATTTATCTGCCGCAGTCTCCCTGACTCCCTCAGTACCAGCTTCTTTAATTACCACGAGTTCCTTCTCCAGTCTGTCAATGGTGAGCCTGAGGCTGGCGATTTCATCGTCCATTCTCCTGGCATCTTCCCGGAGCGCAGCTTTTTCTTCCTCAAGCCCCTTCACATTTGCGGTCAGGGCATTTTTCTCCTCTTCAAGCCTGCGTATCCTTGCATTTAATCTCTCAATTTCTTCGTCCTTCAGGGCTATCCGTTTTCTGCAGCGTTCCCTCTCCAGGAGATAACCGATCAGAAAACCCAGCAGTGCCGCAATTAGCAGCACGATTACTATGAACAGCAGATCTGCTGTAAAACGTTCTGCCATGATGTTTAAATTATTACTTTTATTTCACTTCTTCTGTTTGCGGCTCTCCCTTCGGGCGTGCTGTTTGACGCTGCGGGTTCTGATGAACCCTTCGTTGATGTCACAATCTGATCCGCTTTTATCCCTGCATTGATCAGGAAAGATTTCACGAATTCGGCTCTTTTAAGTCCGAGTTCGACGTTGAAGGCTTCGGGTCCCGTAATGTCTGCATGACCTGTTACCTCTGCCCGGGCTGACGGGTTGTTGTCGAGGAACAGTTTAAGCTTATGCAGGTAGTCGTTGGTTATCCCGCCTACGTCACCGGTAGCAGATGACGAAGCAAAGAATCCTTTTTGTACGCCTGCCCCCTCCAGAAACTTCTTTGCCGCTTCAACCGAGGAAAGAAGGAGTTGTTCGGGGGTCGGTGTCAGGGTATCACCTGTAGCCTGGATCTCAACGGCGGGAGTGACAGCTTCCTTGCAGTCGCTCCTTATCTTGCATACATACCAGTATGAAGCACCGGCAATCCAGAGTACCAGGAGAACAGACAGGAAAAGTACCGGCTGTTTCATGGTTAGAGAGTTACCTCCGGCGTGTGATACCGCCGAGGAGTGAACCGAGCAGTCCGCCGCCCTCCTTCCGGGTTGCAGTGCCGCCCTTGAGCAGATATCCTGCCACGTCGTCAAGGATGCTGCCGTCGCCGTCAGCATCCAGGAGTGCACCTACACCGGAGATACCCTGACCACCCGAATCACGCTTCCTCGACAATGCACCCAGAACAAGCGGTGCCAGTGCCGGGATCATCTTCATGATCGTCGATGGGTCAATGTTCATCCTATTAGCCAGTGCCTGGGCTGCCTGGAGTCCCCCGGCATCACCCAACAGTCCGCCCAGGTTGGGATCAACTTCCCGGGCATGTGCCTTGCTGGAAACAAGGTCCTTGATGTTGTTAAGAACCGAAGCATCCCCATACTTGTTGAGTATATGACCAACCCTCTCATCACCGCCCCGGGTGTCCTTCTGCCTCTTTAGCCCCGCAAGGATGAGAGGCGCAAGCTGGGGGATCAGCTTCTGCACCGTTCCCTGGTCTACATTGAAGTTCCTCGACATCTGTTTTGTCACCTCAGGACCATAGCTCTTCAGAAATTCATCAATGAATCCTGCCATAATTTCAATAAGTGTTTAGGTTAATATTAATTGCTTGAAACAGAATTCGATCAGATAACTCCTAAAGTTAAGCTTTACATGGGTGAAAACAAAATTATTATTGTATGATTTTCACTTCCCCAGCCGGTTCCGGGAGGAACTCCGCCCTGACCTTCCGACCACTGACCTCGGATTGAGCTTCGCTATAGCGGAGCGAAATCCCGATACCCGAAGGGTGACGGGGCCTTCAGACCTCAGCATGAGGAGCTATGAGACTCAACCCCGTATCCGACGGCTGGCGGACCGGGGCCTAATATCCTAACCTTACCACCACCCCGTCCATGGTGTTGACGAGCAGGGCATCGCCCTTCAGCGGTACGATGTTATTGATAAGGCATGATGAAATCCTGTGACTCCAGAGCAGCTTCCCGTCAGCCCGGGATGCAGCATGCACAATCCCTTTGTCAGAGGGGATGAAGATGATGCCTTCACGCTCGGTGATCACTCCGGGGGCAATATCATATCCTATATTGAAGTCGGTTTTCCATATGATCTCAGGCTGATCAGCGGAAGTAGCGACGCCAATGACAATGCCGTTCATCGTCTTGGCCAGCACCATTGTACTGTCTGCAGAGAGGCCCATCGACTCCCTGACTGCCACACCGCCCAGGTCAGAGTGCCAGATGAATTCTCCGGTCATGACGTCAATACATGCCATCTTCCTGTCGGGAGCAACCACAAAAAGCCGGTCGTCTGCAGCCACAGGCACGCATGCAGCCGGTGAGAGCATCCTGTTTGCATAACCGTTTTTCCAGATCCACCTGGTTGTACCAGTCTTAGTATCAAGAGCATAAAGGCGATTATTCCATGTGCCGAAGATCACCATGCCCCTGTAAACAAGAGGGATGGTCTCCACAAAGCCGTCTATCTCACCGTTGCTCCACAGAAGTGCACCGTCACTGATGTCAAGTGCATGGCATTTGCCCGAAGACCCGGCAATGATCACTTTCCCGTCACTGATCACCGGCGATGCCACCACCGGTTGCCCCGTGTCATAGCTCCAAAGCAGCTTCCCGTTTTTCAGTCCCAGGGCTCTTACCATACCGTCAGCCGAAACGGCGATAACCCTTTTGCCGTCAGTTGACGGGGTACTGTAAATCTTTGCCCCGGTGGGGTAGCTCCATCTGCTTCGACCGTTCCTGGCGGAGAGTGCACTGACATCACCTGCCGTGTTGGTTATCACTGCAAGCCCTTTAGTAACCATAGTTCCCGCACCTATGTCAGCATCTTCCTGGACACGCCACTTTTCACGCACCCGGCCGAAATAGTCATTCATTGAATAATCAGGTCTTGGCCACATGGTAGTATCGGCAGCAAAATCATTTCTGTCAAGGCGTAGAGAGGCCCATACCGGCATGGTGGCCACGCCGGGGTGTCTGACAGAGGCATTAAGCACGGTGTCACCGGTTATGGTCATTATGTTGTAACCCCCGTACTCCTTTCCTGCACGCAGGTTTGAACGGCCCATAAGTGCGGGAATCCCTTCGAAGTTCATCACCCTGTTCGAATGGCCGTGGCCACAAAGCGCCAGCCTCGTATCAAGCCTCTTCAGCCTGTCAGTGAGCTCATACCAATTGTTAAGCCCCGCATCCAGAGGATAGTGATTGACGGATATTATCTTCAGATCCCTGATGGAGGGGATACTCAGAACGGAGTCAAGCCAGACGATGTTTTCCCTGGGTATCTGCCCCGGACCCATTCTCATGTTCGGCCCGGAGTTGGTGCCAATGAAGAGCCAACCTTCATGGCTGAATGCAAAAGCTTCGTCCCCGAAGACGACGCGGAAGCTGTTGGCACCGCTCTCAGACCATTTTGTGTCGTGGTTGCCTGGTATGATGTACCAGGGCTTTGTGAGACCGTCAAGTATCTTCTTCGCAAGATACAGCTCTGCGTCAGAACCGAATTCGGTGACGTCGCCTGATACAATCACAAAGGAAACAGAATCGATGGAATTGATGTCATCCACCGTTCGCTGAAGATCCTCGTCAGCGCCGGTGCCTCCTATGTGGATGTCGGTCACCAGTGCAAAACTGAATCTCCCTTCCTGACCGCTCATAAAGATGGAACACAGGAACAGGAAGATTACGGAAATGAGTATCGTCTTTTTCATTGTCGGCATTCTTTTCCGGAGGCAAGATACCATGAAATATCAAAATTCATTAAATTGGTTCTTCAAAAGGAGAAAGTACCATGTGTTTTTCGGCAGGAGCAAGTTTCGCCGGAGGAGCGGTGATCACTGCAATAGGAGCACTGACAGTCAGAAAGAACACCGAACCGTCGCGCAGGCTTTTTGCAGCAATACCCCTTGTTTTCGGAGTTCAGCAGATATCGGAAGGTTTTGTCTGGGTCGCGCTGCAGTCGCCGGGCCATGAACTTATGCTCACCATAGCCGCTTACACCTTTCTCTTTGCCGCGGTGTTTTTATGGCCGGTGATGATCCCTCTGTCTGTATTGCTGATGGAACCTTCCCCCCGTCGGCGCAGGGTGCTGATGGTCTTCCTGGCCATAGGGGTGGCCACCTCACTCTATTACGGGTCAGGTTTGTTGTTCCATGATGTCAGCCCTGAGATAAGCAGCCACCATATAAAATACACAAATACATTTCCGAGGCAGATTGCTGACATTGTATTTGCGGCATACCTGCTTGCCACACTGGTACCACTGTTTATATCAGGGGTAAGGAGGATGTGGATATTCGGAATCCTGGTGACAGCTTCATGCCTTATCACCGGCATCTTCTACAAGGAATATCTTACCTCGGTATGGTGCTTCTTTGCCGCCCTTATAAGTGTTGTGATACTTTGGATCGTATCTTCCAGGGAAGCCACAGTACCAGCCGGCATCAGGCTTCATAACAACAGTTGAGCTTCCTCCTGTCTAAAAAA
>CAYYEH010000009.1:51276-58807 GCA_964470815.1 uncultured Rikenella sp. | reverse complement strand
TCAGAAACATCATATGAAGCTCATCCTGGCTTGGAAGGTACCAGTCGGAATAACCTCCCAGGACAAGGTCATAGCAGGCCTTTGCAGCATAAGTTCCGTTACCCTGTACAGTTACGATTGCAGTTGTATTTGCATTACCGGAACCCAACGCTGTTGCGGTTGCACCGGTGATTCCCCAACTGCCGTTATACCATTGATAGAGATCAGGAAGATCGGCAGGCGCTGCAATAAAACCATGAACCTCACCGGTAACAAAACCCGGATCCCCCTGTTTCAGGATGTATGCAATTTTCCCTCCCTGGTACTCATCACCGACTGACAGCGGATTGGTTGAAAAGGTTAGCTCGTCGCCGTATGCCGTTCCGATGCTGTTGGTTGCATAGGACCTTATATAATATCCTGTTCCGGGGTTCAGGCCTGTTATGTTGCTCGTGAAGGTTCCGGTACCGGCACCGTCAGTTGTAAAGTTATCGTCGAGCGACGGATTGGAATCAGTGCTCCAGCATACTCCCCTGGCAGTCACAGGAGAACCTCCGTCAGAAGTAACCTCTCCACCGCTGATGGCAGAATTTTTTGTTATTTCTGAAGCTGCAGCCGTGGTGATAACCGGTGTTGTTTCAGGCGGTTTCTTTTCACATCCGGTTAAAGCAACAAAAAAAAGCACCACAAGTACCTTTATTCCAGGGAATTGATTACAAATATCTTTCATAAAATCAAAAAGTGTATATCAAGTAATGGTTTTTTTGTAAAAATATCATTCCCGGCTATTGATCAAAGGGGAAAAAAGGTTTTATACAACATGAAATGAAGGGAAAACAAGAGAACCTGACGGCCAGGAAAAGGACACCCATTGGCGCAGTCAATCATGACAATTCTGACAGGATGATTCTCTGAACTGTGTCCCCGGGTTATTTTGACATCGCTGTTTTTCTTAAATCCTGAGGCATCTTCTCGATCGCATACCTGAGAGCGGTGCGGGGCATAACACCCTTATGCTGCATGACATAATCAAAAACCCTTTTCTGGTACGGTTTGCCGGCTTCCTTCAGCATCCACCCGTAACCCTTCTGTACCATGTCATCACGGTCAGGCAGAAGGATGTCAGCAATCTCAAAAATGTCATCAATGAACTTGCCCCTGCGGGCAGGGATAATCAGCGAAACAGCAGATGCTCTCTTTACCCATCGGTTTTCAGATCTGGCCCATTTCTTTAACTCCGCCAGGTAATCCGGGTATTTCTGGATGAATTCACCAACGGTGTGATTACATAATGTGTCACACGATGCCCAGTTGGTGACATAATTATGAACCCATTTTTCCAGCAGGGTAAAATCGTGAGGCAGGAACCCCGGAATCTGCTTCTCTGACCACACACACGCAACGAACGATTCCTCCATCATGCCGGACTTCCACAGGGAATCGCATAAACCAAGAACTTCGTCCTTGCCGGCCTGGCTGATCAGGGTATAATTCGCCTTTGCAATATCAGTGACAGTCTTTGCCCTTATTCCATAAAGGTTTACATGTTCCCTGAAGTATCTCAGTCCCTGTTCACGGGTCTTTTCATCTGATGCCTCTTTCAGCTCCTGCCTTACCTTTTCAATAATGTGGTTCATTCTCCTTATGTTTTGTCTTTGACGAAGCAATTTCTCCGGCGCAGTTGACAACATCAGTGTTGGCAATATCCAGAACGTCCGCCCCGGTCACTCCGAATTTTTCGATTACCGCCTCCGTCAGGCTTTTGCGTACTGCAAGGATTAATGTTATCCCCTGTTCGTGCAGAAGTTCACTGATCCTGTGACTCCATCCCTCACCCTTAAGCTCCAGCGGACCCGCTTCATCAATGATTATCACGTCACTGTTGTAGTTTGCCGCCGGATCAAGTGCCTTGAGGCCGGCTTTATACCCTGCTTCATCAACCGTGAATCTTTCCAACCCCATCGTGGCATCTCCTGTCTGCATCAGGAAGGGGGTCCTGATGCCCGTCAGGATATCAGTTATATCATAGCCTGTAGTCCTGCCCTCCTCCATAATCCTCAGTGCAAGAATACCTCCCACCTTAACACCCTTTTCTTTCAGCAGTCCCGTCAGTCTGGCAAGCCAGGCAGTCTTACCTGCGCCAATGTCTCCGGTTACAATATAAACCTTCCTTTCTGCTTCCTGTTCATTTCTTACCTCCTGTAACCTCCTCTCAACACGGGTTATCATCCGGTTAAGGATTGAAACAGGCTTTTTCATTGCCGTCTTCAGGTCGGGCATATCGGCAATCATCGTCGGAAGACTCGCTGCAGAAAGTTCGAGGGCCAGAGGTAGCTGCCTTAGGCGGGTACGGCTGAAGAGGCTTCTGATCTTCGGGTTATAAAGCTCGGTGCCCAGGGCTGAAAAGCCTACTATGATTATCACCGCACGGAAGTTCATCTGGACACCGATGAGGATTGCCTCAACAAGAGTGTTTTCGCCTGGCTTCAATGCGGCAAATGCCAGGGCCGACAGCATTGTGATCACTACAAATGTTACCCAGAATCCCGGCCTCGAGAGCTGCCTCATCGCCCGTTTATATCTCATAGCCAGAAGGGTAACAACCGGGATCACGACAATGATCCACCATACCCATGAGAGATTGCCTACAACCAGAAGCATGCCTGCCACAAGAAATATGTCTGCCGCAAGCCATCCCAGGGAATACCTGAAAGATTCATTTCCTCTCTTTTCAGGTGTACGGATAACAGGAGCTTCGGGCAGTGTATCTTCCGGGGGAAGGGAGGCTATCCGGCGGCCGGTGATTATACCTGCCACGGCTGTCAGGGCGCCAAACAGGGCATACAAAGAGAGTAACAGCAGGATCGGAGCCCAGAAGGCATCAAACCTGAGATTCAGTTGCTTTGAGGCCCAGCCTGTGATGCTCGAATAGATCTCAACAAGGTTCCCGCCATAGAATATGACCATGTTGAACACCTTCTGGAAGAGATTCCATGACATGGCCAGCATTGAGCCGATGATAAAACCAAGATAAGTGCGGCCCAGAAGCCTGACAGATATCTCCAGGAGAACTGATTCCATGATAATGGCTATCATCGGGCCGAAGATTATTGCACTGGGCGACATGGCTTTCATCAGGGCGCAGATCAGTCCCGCACGCCAGTAAAGCCCGTTCTGTCGCCATCGGTAGCTGACCGCTATAAGTATAACCAGTGCAATGGCGGTAAGGAGGTTACCGCTGAAAGGCACCCTGAGGTTATGAAGGAAACTGCCGAGAACAATCTCGGCAGCAGCCCATATGGTGCCTATAATGGATGCCCTGATCCATTTTTCGCTTAATGCTGTTCTGTCCCTCCTCAATCGGTTGTGTATGGTTTTCCCTTCCCAATCAGAAAGGATCACACTCACGGTAAGCCTCAATGACCCTGCGTACACCTTCAGGACCTTTAACGCTCCTGCCGTGCTCCATGCAAATCACCCCCTCATAATCCCTCGAGAGGAGATAACTGAAAATGTTTTTATAGTTGATCTCGCCTGTTGTAGGCTCATTGCGCCCCGGGTTGTCTCCTACATGGAAGGCGGTGATCTCGTCCCAGCACATTTCAATATTTGGTATAAGGTTACCCTCTGAAATCTGCTGGTGATAGATGTCTTCAACTATCTTAACAGCCGGGCTGTTTACAGCCTTGCATACCTGATATGCCTGCGGCATCTTCGTCAGCCACAGTCCGGGATGATCACGGAGTGTGTTCAGCGGCTCCAGTACGAGGGTCATCCCCTCTGGCCCGATGAGGTCAGCGCAGTATCTCAGGTTATCGATGACATTAGCCAGCTGGATATCAGGATGGATCCGGTAATCATACCTGCCCGGAACCACAAGGGCCATCTTAAATCCTGACCGCCTTGCCACATCAATTCCCTCTTCCATCTTAGCTGTAAGGAAATCCCGTACCTCGCGGTGAGGAAGCACAAAGGAGGTCTTTCCGAAATCGGCATGCAGCACCCACGGACCCATCATCAGCCCCATCTTCTGAATCTTCGAGGCTATCCGTTCCTGTTCCTCAACCGGACGGCCCGGGAAGCCGTTGTCAAAGAGAGCCCTGAATCCCTTGTCAGCTATGAACTGGATATTGTCAATCGGGTCATCGCTGCCGCAGAGCTCACGGAACATGCCTATTGAAGGGGCATATGCCAGCCTGAAGGGTTTGTCGGCATCAGCAATGGCTGCCGATCTGCTTCTGCCGTTCAACAACAGTGGCGCTGAGAAGAGCGCCGCGCCTATTGCCGCGGTGCCCCTCAGAAAACTGCGTCTGGATCTTGATTCCATAATGAATAAACTGATTTCTGGTTGTCCGGCAGATTTATTCTTTCCCTTTGCACCTGCCGGTTCATGGTCTTATTGATCTCTTTGCACAGGCGAACCATCCGGCACACCCTGATGGAAATCATCTCTTATTCTCCCGGTACCGGCACTGTTTTCGATACATCTACCGGTCCCATGTCAAATACCTTCGGTCCGAGCTTTAGTTCAGAATTCATCATCTCGTCCCAGGTGACCTTCTTGCCTGTATATGCCGACACCCTGCCCATGATTCCGGCCATGGTCGATACTGCCACAAACTCAGCTTCATTAATTGGCTTCCCGGTACGTATGGCCGTGACAAAGTCGATATGCTCCTGGTCATACGGACTGCGGATCAGCTGGTCAGTCATCTTGCCCTGGTCATCCAGCTTGTAACCGTCATATTTCCATAATTCGGTCCCTGCCTGATCCCATGCGGTATTCTGGCAATTGGAGGTGCCTTTCGTTCCCTGTATCCATTCGGAGACATTGACCTCACATCCGTTTATCTGCCGGCACATGCTGTGTACGTGAAATCCTCCCTCATATATGAAGTCAGTGCTGAAGAAATCGTACTGGTCACCTGTAGGCCTGCGATGACGTGCTCCTACTGATACGGCAGATACCGGCCGACGGCCTGTGAACCAGTTGATGACGTCATAATTATGAATGTGCTGCTCTATAATATGATCGCCTGACAGCCAGCACCAGTTAACCCAGTCGCGTAGCATGTACTCCATTTCTGTCCACGAAGGGTTCGGATCACGGTACCATAACTGTCCCTGGTTCCAGTAGCAGTTTGCTGCAACTATATCACCAATAATCCCCTCCTGAACCTTTCCCCATGTGGCAACATAGTCATGCTGGTGACGGCGCTGCGTTCCCGTGACAACGCACAGCTCCATCCCTTTGGCCTTTTCACCTGAGGCCATGATCTGCCTTACTCCGACGGGGTCAACGGCAACAGGTTTCTCCATAAAAACATGCTTGCCGGCCGTGACGGCTGCCTCGAAATGTTCCGGCCGGAAATATGGTGGTGTGGCGAGAATGATCACATCTACACCCGAATCTATTACCTTCCGGAATGCATCAAATCCGGTAAAACAATTTTCATCGGCAATTTCAACACCGTCTTTGGCAAGTCTTTCACGGCACGCGGTAACCCTGTCAGCAAAAACATCGCCGAGGGCAGATATGGTAAGGTTAGGACCTGCATGTATGAAGTTGATTGCGGCGCCTGTACCCCTGCCTCCGCAACCTATCAGGCCTGCCTTCAGCAGCGGGCCGTCCGGTGCCGCATCAAGCATGACAGGCAGAACGACTTTGGTGCGCTTCTCGGTTGAACATGAGGTAATGAGTGCCGGCACAACAATTCCTGCTGCCCCCGCAGCTGCAGCCGTGCCAAGAAAACTTCTTCTGGTAATGGATGATCTTTTCATAACGGTTTTTGTTGGATAGTCAAAGATAGTATTTTATAAATAAGGTCTCATGTCTGAAGGTCTCATGTCTGAAGGTCATGGAATTTGAGATGTGCGATTTAGGATTTTCGATGTGCAAAATGAGATGTTGAGAATTCGCAAATCCCACTATTGCCTACTGCCTATTGCCTCATTTATAGTCCATTACAACTCTAAAGCCTACATAAAAGCAATCAGAATACCACCATATGCTCTTCGGCATCTGCGGATCGGTCTTCAGCCACTCATCGGATCGGGTATGGTCACGGGCAGCGCTGCGGACACCCGCAGCCCCGTCACGGAATGATCCGCCCCTGATGACATGCTCACTGGTTCCCTCATATATATCGGAACAGAACTCAGCCACGTTGCCGCTCATGTTCTTCAGTCCCCACGGGTTGGGCTTCACAGCCGACGGTTCCTGTGTCTTTGACGGGCTGTTGCCACTATATATCACAAATGTGTTTATCACCGAAGTATCCTGTTTGCCTCTGAATAAACCTCTCTTCTCGAACTTCGCAGGGTCTCCGGGGAAGAAGTATGGAGTAGTTGTACCGGCACGGCAGGCATACTCCCACTCGGCTTCGGTTGGCAGCCTGTAGTCCTTGCCGGTGACTTTCGCTAGCCACCTGCAGTATGTCTCTGCCGCATGCCAGCTCATCGAGATGGCCGGGCGCCGACCCATTCCCCAGTTCTGGTCAGGCTTGCCGTATGGCGGTGTGGCGCCGCTGATGGCATCAACTCCGGCGGCTTTCGCCCTGGCGCCTTCCGTATCTGTGGTCCTTCCTTCCGATGCCGTCTGCCTGTAAAACTCCATATATTCATTCCAGGTAACCTCCACTTCGGCTATGAAAAAAGAGTCAACCTTAACCAGCTCCTCTGCCTCATCTTCGTCACGAAGCGGCTCACCGGCCGGGCTCCCCATGGTGAACTCCCCCCCAGGCACCGCAATCATCCTGAAGGTGACCGCTGACCCGGGGATCTGCTCAGTGAAGGCTTCAAATCCTCTCACGGTGGCCGGCGACAGGTAAATGGTGTCCTCCCTTGCAGTGGTTGCACCGAATCCGGTATTGCTTCCATGGATATAACCCTCAATATAATGACCGGAATTGAGGTGACAGCTGATGCACTGCAGATCCTCTCCCTTTTCGGTCATCTGCTTGTAATAGAGATGAGCCTCAGATCCCTCCCGTGTCAGCTTTGCCGGGAAAAGATTTTCGTGACAGTGGATGCAGCTTGAATTGTAAACATGCTTCGAGGCTCTCTCAAGAGTTGATGCTGCATCCCAGTCATAATCAGCCGAATCCTTCGTAATATGACTCCAGAGGTCACGCATGCCTGTCTTTGCCTTTTCAACCAGGTAGCCCTCTCCTTTGGGGGGCAGATGACACTCGGCGCAACCGATCCGGTATCCTGATTGTGTCGCATAATGCACCCCCTGCTTCCAACTTGCCGTTGCCTGCGGATGCACATGGCATACGGCACAGAAATCATTGGTGGAAGTATATTCAACTGCCTTGCCGAATCCGGCAAGGATAATCATACCGGCCACAAGGCCAACAAAAAACAGTAACCAGGTCTTCCTCTTCACATGACGGATATTAGGGGTGTCAAGATAATAAAAAAGAGTTTTTCTTCAGTTATGGCGAGTAAAAGAAGGTTTTGCTGAACAACCAGAGTGCAGGGATCGCTCTCTCGCGGCAAGATTATCGGCGCTAATTTGCTATTTTTGGCAAAAAGCACAGAAATGAGA
>CAYYEH010000009.1:0-51176 GCA_964470815.1 uncultured Rikenella sp. | reverse complement strand
CGGCAAGATTATCGGCGCTAATTTGCTATTTTTGGCAAAAAGCACAGAAATGAGACGTACTTTCCTTACGATATTTCTTTCTCTGATTATCCTATCCGTCGGCGCCCACCCCTGGAAGCCGAGGCATTATGTGATCATTGACAGTGACGGCGGTATTGATGATCTGAAGGCGATCTGCATGCTGATGGCATCCCCGGATGTGAGAATTCTGGCAATAACGGCATCGGACGGATTCCACAAGGCACCGGAGGCTTATGAAAAACTGAGGCAACTGGCCGACGGGCTGCACCATGAGGGCCTCCCCGTTTCAAAACCCGGGGAAGCGGTCGCCCTGATTGAGAAAATGCTGGCTTCGGAGACCACTCCGGTGAAGTTCCTCGCACTTGGCAGCCTGACCACCGCTGCATCGGCAATGGATCATGCACCATCATTCGCTGGCAGGGTGAAACAAATATACTGGAGCAACAGCGGACTGCCGGGGAAAGAAGGCAGCAACTACAAATCTGATCCCGCATCAGCCGTAAAGATCCTGTCCGGAAAGATACCGGTAACGGTTACCGGTGGAGGTGGTGATGGTTTCTATGATAATAAACTCCTTGATGCCATAGGGGAAATACACTCCCCTTATGCCGACAGGATTAAGGAACTCATCAATTCCATGCCATCACACAGGTTTGTCTATACCGCTTTTGATGAGATGGTACCTTTGATGCTGCACTTCCCGGAGCTGTTCAGCACAGCAGGCGAAGACGAAAGAATCAGCTATCGTGCACCTTCTGACATCAGCGGTCTTAAAGATGCCTCCCTGAAAATGCTGCGCGGCGAAACCGTTGAACGGATGCAAACCATAAAGAGGATCCCCGCAGACACATCATTCTACATGCCTGACATACAGCCGTTCGTCACAGAGATACGCAACAGGTATGGCGAGGATGAATGGACTTCCGGGGTAATAGCCAATGAACTGCATCGTCACCTGGGTGTTTATGCCATAATAGGTGTTAAGATGGGCATCAGGGCACGAGAGTATTTCTGTACCGGCGTTGATGAGATGCAGGTCACGACGCATGCCGGATCAACACCTCCCCTCAGCTGCATGAATGACGGTATCCAGGTCAGCACAGGCGCCACTCCCGGTCACGGACTTTTGACAGTGAGTACCGAAAAGCCCTTCTTTGCAGCAGCCGACTTCACACACAAGGATAGAACAATACGCATCACGGTCAAAAAAGAGCTGGCTGACAAGGTCTCCGGTGAACTGAAAGAGATCAACTTCATCTACGGACTGGACAGCGACATTTACTGGGAACTTGTGAGACAGAACTCCATTAAATACTGGCTGCAGTTTGACAGACATGAGATATTTGATATCGAGATAATTAAATAACCGAAAGTATGCGACTGTCATCTCTTTTCCCGGCCCTTGCCGCTATCTTCCTTCTGATGGCATGCAGTTCACAGAAGGATAATGAACCGTCCCTCATACCCTTACCCGCGGAGATGAAACTCCATCAGGGGCACTTCACCCTGAAACCGGATACAAGGATTACCTGGTCGGGCGGAGTGGGAGCGGCCGTTTCGGCGGAGGCTCTTGCATCAGTGCTCCGGCCGGCAACAGGGTACGCACTTGCAACAGCTGAGGGAACTGACGGCCACATTTCAGTGGCAATCGATACAGGAAAGGAATGGAAGGATGAAGAGTACAGGCTGGAAGTGATGAGAAAGACTGTAACACTCACCGCCGGAACATCTGAAGGACTTTTCCGTGGCATACAAACTGTCAGGCAACTGCTTCCTCCGGAAATCTATGGGAAAGAACTTGCATCCAATGTAAAATGGGCAATGCAATGCCTCAGTGTGACAGACTATCCGCGGTTCGGCTGGAGAGGCATGCATCTCGATGTCAGCAGGCATTTCTTTGACAGGGAATTTATAAAGAAGTATATCGATATCCTCGCCATACACAAACTCAATGTCTTCCACTGGCACCTGGTAGACGACCAAGGATGGCGGATAGAGATAAAAAAGTATCCGAAGCTCACCGAAGTAGGAGCATGGCGCGTTGACCGCGAAGACAAACCCTGGGACTCGAGGCAGCCTCAGCAGCCGGACGAAAAGGCAACCTACGGCGGGTTCTATACTCAGGAAGATATCAGGGAGATAGTAGCCTATGCTGCTGAGAAATATATAACAGTTGTGCCGGAAATTGAAATGCCGGCACACGTCGGTTCAGCCATGGCAGCCTATCCGGAGTACTCATGCACGGGCGGACCATTCACCGTTCCTCCCGGAGGTGTCTGGCCTATAACAGACATATATTGCGCCGGCAAGGATAAAACATTCACTTTCCTCGAGGACATTCTGACCGAAGTTATGGAACTCTTCCCGTCAGAATACATCCATATCGGCGGAGATGAAGCCGATAAAACCGAATGGAAGCGATGCCCTGATTGCCAGGCAAGGATCGTTAAGGAAGGATTAAAGGACGAACACGAACTGCAGAGCTATTTCATTAAACGAATTGAACGGTTTTTAAACTCCAAAGGCCGCAAACTCATAGGCTGGGACGAGATACTGCAGGGCGGTCTGGCCCCCGAAGCAACGGTAATGTCATGGCAGGGATTTGAGGGCGGCATTGCGGCTGCCGGATCAGGGCACAAGGCCGTCATGACCCCGGTGTCACACTGCTATTTCAACATTTACCAGGGAGACCCCGTCACCGAACCGGAATCGTTCCGCGGACTCCTGACACTTAAAAAGGTTTATTCCTTTGAGCCGGTTCCCCCGGAACTTACAGATGAGGAAGCAAAGATGATAATCGGAGCCCAGGGATGTCTCTGGACTGAATATGTCACTGACGGAACAACAGCTGAATACATGATTCTGCCAAGGCTTACAGCACTTTCTGAGGTGGTCTGGTCACCGGCTGACGCTCGGAACTGGGAAAAGTTCAATACCCGTCTCCCCGGGATGATGAAACGGTATGATGCGGCAGGCATCAATTATTCCCGCGGATCATTCCATGTTGACATGTCTGCCTCATATGACGAAGCATCCGGCAGTATCATCCTCGAAATGACTTCTGAACAACCGTCGCCCGAGATCAGGTTTACCACTGACGGAACTGACCCTGATGCCGGCTCTCCTGTATACGGTAAGCCACTGAAGATGAACGCAAAAGCTACAGTTAAAGCTGCCATCTTCAATAACGGGAAAATGACCGGAGGAATCAGCTCGAAAACCATCAATATCAACAAGGCCACGGGGATGAAGGTGCAATACAACATTCCCTTTTCAGACAAATACAGGGGGCACGGCGACCGCAACCTGGTAAATGGCATCACCGGCAGCGGCGATTTTAACGACGGCCACTGGCAGGGGTTCGAAGGAACCGATATGGATGTGGTTGTTGACCTGGGAAAGGAAACCCCGGTCACACTTGTATCATCATCTTACCTGGCAGCTGTCGGAAGCTGGATTTTCCTGCCACAGAGTGTTGATTACTTCTGTTCATCCGATGGCAGTAATTTCATTCCGCTCGGAACTGTTAATACTGAGATTGACCCGGCTGACCAGGGGAACAGGATTGAAAAGTATCTTTCATCCTTTCCGGCAATCCAGGCAAGGTACATCCGCGTTGTTGCCCGCAGCCTGATAGCTTGTCCCCCGTGGCACGCCGGCGCAGGCAGCAGGGCATGGCTCTTCTGTGATGAGATTATTATCGAATAGCTGATTATTCCCGGATCTCGCGAAACTCTCCGAAAAGTGTGGACCTGTCGGCTTTTTTAATGGCTATGCCATAAATGAGGGCAGTCCAGAATGAGAACAGAGCATAAACCAGCGCCGGTTTGACCATCTCATTGCTCTGTATCAGGGTGCCTGCCACAAGCAGGGCGAGAGTGGTGTTTTGCAGCGCCACCTCCACTCCGATCGTCCATGAGGTCCTGAGTCCGGTCTTTCCGAAAATGCCCATAGCCATCCCTGCAGCAAAGCCGGCAATATTGATCAGCACGGCATAAGGGAGGATCTGCCACAGGTCAGTCCGGGTGATACCCGAACCACCGCTTGATTCCTTTGCAAAGGCAATTATTGCATATACCCCAGCAAAGAGAATAATCATCACCGTGCGCACCGGCTTCTGGATCCGGTCAGCGACCTTCTCCCGGAAGTATCTCAGAAGCACACCCGTAATTGCCGGCAACAGGGTAATAAAGAATATCTGAAGGAATGAGGCCACAAGGGGCAGCTCGAAAGGGGAGTGTTTACCCATAAATACTGTCAGTGCGAGGTTGACCAGCAACGGGATAGTTGCCAGGGTCAGCAGGCTGTTGATTGCAATAAGTGATACCGAAAGTGCAACGTTACCCCTGAACAGTACCGTAACGAATCCTGAAGTTGTTCCTCCCGGGCAGGCTGCAAGAATGATAAATCCGACCTTTATGGTCGGAGGAAGGTCAGTGAATCCGATTATCATAAACACAATCAACGGCAGCAATACCATCTGCGATACAAGCCCCAGAATGAATGCCTTCGGCGAACGGTAAATCTTCTCCAGATCGGAAAAATTGATTGACAGCCCCACCCCGAACATGATGGTGGCCAGTACTGCACTAACAAGAAAATCGATATAGGTCAGGTTCATCCCTGTAAAGAAAACGGATTTTCGTCAGAATGACAACAATTTATGTGTAACTCTGACTCACAAACAACCTGAAAGCATGACAACAAGAGCTGGGACCTTCACACTCCTGCAGGGTCAGCCACCAGCCCCATGAATACAATGGTGCCGGTAGTTGTCTCCCTGATGAAATAAAGGAACGGCCGGTTGATGTCTATCACCTCGGGCTCGGGAGGAAGTGATGTACGGGTAAATCCTATTACAGTTGCTGCAGCAGCTTCAGTACCCTCTTCCTTATTCTCAATGAAAGTCTGGTGCAGCACGAAGGAGATGAAAACCTCAACATCACTTATCCTGCTGAAGTCTGCTGTGCCGGGAACAAATGCCGGACCCATTCCCAGGCTGATCAGATCATCATTAAGCTTCCTTTTGTATTCATACTTGAATTTAGGCATATAGAGCTCAACTTCCGTCTGCCCGTATGACAGCCCTTCCATCCACTCTTCCCACCTTACGGCGTCAAGCCCGGTGACAATTTCCGCGGGTGAAGTTCCCACTTCAGGCAGAGCCACCACCATCGTGTAGTTACCCTGTCCGTATGGAAGCTCAACCAGCGTCACACCCTCCGGACGTGCAACGGCGAACTTCTGTTTCTGATACATCACCGGAACATTCACCGGGTTTCCCGGAGAAGTATAGAACGGACGTTCGTCTGTAAGCTTTGCGTCAAACTGATGCTTCCATTTCCCGGTGAAATAAACCGCATTGATAAGCAGCATAACCAGATCGCGGTCAAGTGATGAGAGCATCTTCTGTATCCTGTCATGGGTCTTTTCCTCAATCCACCCGTTGATTATATTCACTGACCGGGGATCGGATACGTCAAAATTCCGGGCTTCTGCAAGATACCATTCCCTGAGTGCGTCTGTAAATTCCTTCTTTACCGGGAAATTGTTTTCAGCCCAGACAGAGTTGGCTATTTCCATCACCACTCTTTCGTCAACTGGAACCATCACTGTGACAAGCCTGCGGTATGTGTCATTTATCTCCTCAAGGCTCTTGCCGCCATAGCGGAGAGCTGACTTCACCGCATCGAAGGTTCCTCCCGCCGCACCGTTGAGGGTCATGGAGAGAGCACTGGTGATGCTGAAGGGAGAGATCATAATGTTAGTACCTGGTTCCTCCCCGGCCACCACCGGACTGAACAGGTCGAAGGCAAAACTGTTTGCCGAAGCCACAACCTCTTTCTGTTTCAGGGTAAGCTCTATCTCCACGGGGTCGGTCGGGAGAGTCATTGCCGGCTTTTCTTCACATGATGTCATCTGGCCTGTCGTGCCTGCAACCATAACAAGTGCCAGGCTTAAGAAGGTGTTTTTCATAAATATCCATGTTAAGGTAATAACATTTTGTCGCAAATTTTGTACCGGAAATTAAGATTTTCTATAATTTAGGAATCTGGCCAACCAAACAGATCAACAGCTTATGAGAGTTTTCGTTCCTGTTCCACTCCAGGAAGAACCACCCTGACAGATATCGTTTCATGTTACCTGCATAAGAAGTGATTATTCTTACCCTTAATCCTGAAATCGAAGCAACACTATGAATAACTTTAAAATAAATCCATTAAAGGCGGCTTTGATGCTGCTATGTATTGCTGTTTTAGGCTCTGCCTGCAAGAAAACAGATGATCCGGAAATTCCATCCACTGTAACAGATTTTGACGGGAATGTGTACAATGTGTCAATCATTGGCAAACAGGGCTGGATGAAGGAAAACCTTAAAGTCACCCATTACCGTGACGGTTCAGTGATAACCAATGTTACAGGTACTACAGAATGGGCTGCACTAACAAACGGTGCATGGTCAGAGTATAACAATTCAGCCTCAACGGGCACTACCTACGGCAAGCTGTATAACGGTTTTGCAGTGGAGACAGGAAAATTATGTCCTGCTGGCTGGCGAGTTCCGACAGATGATGACTGGACAGAATTGATGGATTTCCTTGGTGGTAGCAGTGTGGCGGGAGGAAAAATGAGACAGCCGGGAACCACCCTCTGGAAAAGCCCCAACGAAGGTGCAACTAACTCAAGTGAATTCACGGCTCTGCCAGGCGGCTTCAGAGGTCCGACAGGTCCGTTCTATATGATCAGTGAAGTGGCACTGTGGTGGAGCTCATCTTCATCAGATGACAGGTTGCCTTACTGGATCACTACATACAGTAACACTCAGCTTAGCCGAAATAACCCTGTGCCAAAAGTCAACGGGATAGCAGTCAGGTGTATCTGGGCTGATTGATCCGCAACAGTGACTGCCGGTTGCCACGGTTCCCGGACCGCTGATGGTCTTTACCTTAATATGGAATTACTGAGTACCGGCCATCGGCCAGAATCTGGTATTATGCAGTTTTTTTAATAAGTTAGCATCTGCTTTCAGGCTGCACAATGACAGAAAACGAAGTACTTAAGATAGCGCGCCGAATTCAGGCGATTTCTCAATCAGGGCTCCATTTTGCCGAAAACTATTTTGACAGGGACCGGTACGAAGAGCTTCGCACCCTGAGTGTGAGGCTTGTCGGAACCATCTGTGACACCGAACCGGAAAAGCTTAAGGCTCTTTTTACAAATGAAACTGGCTTCCAGACTCCGAAGGTTGACATCAGGTCAGTGGTGATCAAGGAGGGGAAAATACTCATGGTAAGAGAGAAAATTGACGGAAAGTATTCCGTGCCGGGTGGCTTTGCCGACATCAATTACTCACCGGCAGAGGTGGCGGTTAAGGAGGTGCGGGAGGAGACCGGACTCAATGTCAGGTTCAACAGGGTCCTCGCTATTGCTGATACTGACAGGCACGGATTTCCTCCCCTGCCTTATCATTATTACAAACTGGTTATGCTCTGCGATCTGATAGACGGGGAACTCAGTGACAGCATCGAGACCACCGCAGCAGGATTCTTCGATTTTGACAACCTGCCGGAGCTCTCAGCTGAGCGAAACACGAAACAATTCCTGCAGATGATAAGGAGACAACTGCAGACATTGGAGACATATTCCGACTGAATTTCAACTAAATACAGAGAAGATGGCCGCACTTACTCTTGATGAACTGGTACGCTACCAACGGCAGCTGATGATACCTGAGATAGGTGAGAAAGGACAGGAACTGCTGAAGAAAGCTTCTGTACTTGTTGTCGGTGCCGGAGGCCTCGGATCACCTGTACTGATGTATCTCGCGGCTGCAGGTACCGGCAGGCTGGGGATAGTAGATTCTGACGAGGTCAGCACCAGCAACCTGCAAAGGCAAATACTCTATGGTACAGAGGATATTACCAAACAAAAGGCCGAAACGGCAGCCGGGAAGCTGATGCATATGAACCCCCACACAGGGATCACTGCCTATCCTGTACGGTTCACTGCTGAAAATGCAGCTTCACTCCTCTCTGGCTATGATGTGGCAGTGGACTGCAGTGATAATTATTCCACAAGATATTTACTGAGTGACGCCACTTTAAAGGCCGGCATACCAATGGTCTATGGGGCCGTAAGAGAGTTCATGGGACAGGCTTCGGTATTCAACTACAGGGGTGGACCCTCCTACCGCGACCTTTACCCGGAGGAGATGCATCTGACATCATCGGAAAAATCGGGCCCTCCCGGGGTCATGGGTCCCCTGCCTGGTTTAATCGGTTCAATTCAGGCCTGTGAGGTGATAAAAATAATCACCGGTACAGGTGACGTGCTTTCCGGCCGCCTCCTGCAGGCTGACATGCTCAATCTAAGGATAGAGATTATTTCGCTCTGACGCAGTTGCCCTGTAACCCTTTTTTTCCGAAATTAGTTCTCTGGAGCCAACCCAGGGAGAGTCGTTATGCCACATGGAGCTGATTATAAAAAAACTGCAAAACTGATCGTTTTGATATTATTCATGCCTGCCGGGATTGTCTGGCCGCAGGCACAGGGTGACACGGCTGCAATCACAAAAAACACGTCCGAAGCTTACGCAATCGCCCGCAGAAATCCGGATATATCAATCCTCATGGCTCACAGGGCCATGTCTGATTCCAGGAAGATCAGCTACACGAAAGGAATGGCTGATGCATCCCTGGCACTTGGAATGGCCTACCTGGCGAAATACAACCCGGGCGACAGTGCCTGGTATTACAACAATCTGGCACTGAGCCTGTACGGGGAGACAGGCAGTAAAGCAGGCATGGGACGCGCCTGCTATGGGCTTTCGTACGTTTACAGCTTCAGGGGAGATGCCCCTTCTTCAGAAAAATACGCCACCCTTGCCCTGCAACATTTTGAGGAAGCAGATGATCACCGAGGCATGATCAACACCCTTAATGTGCTATCCTATCATGCAAGACAAAAGCAGGATCTTGACGCAGCAAAAACATTCCTCGAAAGGGCCATAACCACGGCCAGGGATGTCAGCGACACCCTCCCCCTGGCTGATGCCACCAACAGCCTTGGCAACCTATATAAGGACATGGCTCTCTTCAGCCAGGCCATCGATGCCTACTTTGAAGCACTGAGGCTCTGGGAGACCAAGGGCGACAGCGCCGGCATGTCAATTGCCTACGGAAGCATCGGCCTTGCCTACTTTTATCAGAAAGATTATGACCGGGCTCTGGAATTCAGCAGAAAACACCTCCTCCTTTCTGAAAAGAGAAATGATCTCTGGGAAGTAAGCAAGATCTGCAATACAATCGCACAAACCTACAACGCTATGGGTAATCCGGACAGCGCTCTATTCTGCTTACGCAGGAGTCTCGCCATCAACAGGCAAATGAAATATCCTCCCGGAGAAGCCTCAAGCTGTTACAATATCGCATCAACCCTTCTGATTCTTTCACAGACTGACTCTGCACAGTGGTATATGAAAAAGGCTCTTGATATAATCTCCGGCACACAAACTTCGGTGCCGCCTGAGTATTATGTCACCATGGCAAACATCGAACAGGCTCTCGGCAATTATCCGAAGGCACTGGCAACCGGATTAACAGCCTATTCCCTCGGGAAGGAAAAACAACTGCCGATCATTGTCTCCGATGCCTCACTGTTGCTCAGTGATCTTTATGGAAAGACAGGCAGAAAAGATCTTGCCTACGGTTACCTGAAGGAACATATGCAGCTGAGCGATTCAATCAGCAACGATGAGTTCCTGAAGCAGGTAACCCGAATGGAAATACAGTACGACTATGATAAAAAACAGGAGGCTGCGGAATATGACAGAATGCAGGAAAAACTTATCAGTGACAGCAAGATCAGGATGCAAAGGATTCTGCTTTCGGGACTGGCAATTCTCCTGGTCATTGTTGCACTCCTTTCATTGCTCTTCCTGAGGCATACCCGTCTGAGGGCAAGGTATGCACAGATTGATCTTGAACAGAGACTCCTCAGGGCCCAGATGAACCCACACTTTATCTTTAACTCGCTCTGCGCAATCCAGGACCTGATCGTGACCAACAAACCGCAGAAAGCCAATGCCTTTCTCACGAATATATCCCGGTTGATGCGAAATATCCTGGAGAACACACGCGTGGAGTATGTCTCACTCGAAAAAGAGATAGAAACTCTGAGACTTTATATGGATGTGCAGCAACTGAGATTCGAAAACGGCTTCACCTATGGTATTGATGTGGACGAATCGATTGACCCGGAAAATGTCTCCGTTCCTCCGATGCTCGCACAACCCTGTGTTGAGAACTCAATTGAGCACGGACTGCTGCCGGGAAGGGAAGATGGCCGCATAAACGTCAGATATTCTCTGAAGGAGGGACTGATGATGCTGGAGGTGACTGATAACGGAGTCGGAAGAGATAAGGCTGAAGAGCATAAGCCTTTGATGAAGAAAGAGTCCCTGTCCACCAGACTGACGGAGAAGAGGCTGGAACACTTCAGGAAGATCCTGAAGGAAAAACATATAAGTTACGAGATCATTGACCTGTATGAAGAGGGTGTTGCTGCTGGCACCAGGGTGGTGATGATGCTGCCCTGGAAGAAGATTTACGCATAAAACGTTTCATGCTATGAAAGCGGTGATAGTTGATGATGAAGCCCCGGTAAGGAATACTATTTCATCCCTTCTGGCAGAAAGCTTTCCTGACATCACTGTCAGCGCCACTGCCGGGTCAGTGGCAGAAGGATTTGCCGCTGTAACGGAACATCAGCCTGACATCCTGTTCCTGGATATTGAGCTGCCAGACGGCCTCGGGTTTGACCTGCTGAAGAAGGTGTCACCGGTTCGCTTCAGGACCATTTTCATTACCGGTCACCAGGAATATGCACTCGATGCAATAAAGGTAAGCGCTCTTGATTACATTCTCAAACCGGTTGATCAGGACGAACTGAGATCTGCCGTCGTCAGAGCACGCGAGATCATCAATCATGAGGAGGAGCAACTCAAGATCCTCGCCCTCATTGAAAACATGAAGGGTAAAAAAGTATTGAAACGGATCATCCTGAAGACCTCAGAAGCACTTCAGATCATATCAGTAAGTGATATCCTCAGGGCCGAAGCCGACAGCAATTACACACACTTTCATCTCGCAGGAGGAAAACATATCATGGTTTCACGCACTCTTAAGGAATACGAGGCAATGCTCAGCGGCACAGAACTGATCAGAGTCCACCAGTCGCATCTTGTCAATCTGAATTTCATTGACAAGTTTTTCAGGCATGACGGCGGTTATATCCTTATGAAAGACGGCACCAGCATACCCGTCTCCCCCAACCTGAAACAAAGAGTTTTGCAGGCAATCAGCGATCACCTGTACGAATAAACCTGCCAAACACCATTCAATAACCTCACTCTCTCCCGGTAAGGCAAATTCTAACATCGGAATTCGTACATCGCAAATCATTCCGCTCCCTGACCCTGATCCGCAAGCTGGCGGATCAGACTTTCAGACTCTTGTCCGCCTCACGGCGGATCATACCTTCAGTAGTTCTGCTGCGCAACCGGATGTCCCGGATACTCATTCATAATACCTCCCTGCTGGTTTGCTGTTGACGCCGCCCGGGCCATGGACTAACTTTTCATAAAAAATCCAAGGCCATGAAGTATTCCATACTGTTTGCAGCAGTGATTGTACTTCTGCTTCTGCTCCCGCAGGAAGCCAGATCACAGAAGGTAAAAGTAAATGTAAAGGAAAAGGTGGTTGAGGAAACAGACCACCGTGCCAACCGGAAGACAGACGAGATCATTGACGCAGGATTTGACAAGGTAGAGGAAGGGATCGGTAACATCTTCAAAAAGAAGGAGAACAAGAAAAAGGATGACTCCTCTCAAAAGGAATCAGGAGGGGAAGAATCCGGAGATCCCGGGAATGCACCAGTGAAGAGCCGTACTGATGCAAAGGAATCCGGCCAGCCACAGCTTACCCTGAAGTGGAACAGGTATGACTTTGTCCCGGGTGAGAAAATAATATTTGAAGATAACCAGGAGGGGGAGGAAAACGGTGAATTCCCTTCAAGATGGGATCTTGCAGGAGGAGGCAACGTTGAAAACGCATCCTTTGGCGATCAGAATGTTATATATTTCAAGGAAGCCAGTTCATGCATCGTTCCGTTTTTCAAGGAACCGGCAAAGGACAATCTGCCGGATCTCTTTACTGTTGAGTTCGACTGCTGGTTTGAACCAGATGAGTATTGCCAGTACCTGGTTGATTTCTGGGATCACAAGAACCAGAGCGAAAGCACCATAGAAATTGACCCGCTGATAATCAATGCCAATCATGCAGGTATAAATGATGTGGGTGAAGGTTATTATCCCGGGTATGAGGAAAAAGGTGAGATTACCAGCGGATACTGGCGCCACGTGGCAATCAGCTTCAATACAAGGGCCCTCAAAGTGTACCTTGATGATGCGAGAGTGATCAATATACCTAACCTGGGAGTCAATCCCGAAGGCCTCACAATATGTTGTGACCGGATGAACTCAGCAGGAACACAGGGCAGCAACAGGTTCATTAAAAACATCAGGATAGCCGAAGGAGCTGTAAGGCTTTATGACAAGCTGTTGCAGGACGGCAGGATAGTTGCCAGCGGCATCCGTTTCGATGTGAACAAGGCCACAATAAAGCCTGAGTCAATGGGTGTTATCAATGAAATCGTGAAACTTATGAAGGATCATCCCGAGATCAGTTTCTCGGTTGAAGGTCACACAGACAGTGATGGTGAGGCGGTTTTTAACCAGGATCTTTCAGAACGCAGGGCCATGGCTGTTGCTGACCAGCTTGTGCAAATGGGCATTGACTCCTCGCGCCTCACAAGCAAAGGCTGGGGTGAAAGCAAGCCTGCCGGACCCAACAACACATCCGAGGGGAAAGCAGCCAACCGCAGAGTCGAATTCCTAAAGATCTGACAGATGCTTAATTACTACAGGCATATTGCGGCACTGCTTTTGATCCAGGCTATCTGTTCCCCATCTGTATCATATGCTTTTGAACGAGGCGGAGGTCCTGCTCCGGCGAAGAACCAATGGCGGCAGTATGATATCAACAAAGACGGACAGTTCGACAGAAGCGATATTGACGACTTTATCGACAGGGGTGGTTTGAATATTGACTTCGACCTTAATGAGGATGGTAAAAAGGATGTGGAGGACGTCCTTGCCCTGTTCCTTGAACTGTCTGTCATGGACCGGAGTTGTGACAGGGTTGTCAATGATGAAGATTTTAAACCTGTCGATCCTGTCTCAATTCCTGAGGTGCCAGATATCAGTATGATACGAAGGATTGCCGCAGAGTGCGTGATGCGTTCCCTTCCGAACCTCCCTCCCGATATTGAGAAGCAGGCTTTCAGATCAGTGCCTCCGGGAAAGATACTTACTCCTGATGAGAGGGTCTTCGTGTATCAGATGGCAGGAATGTCGGGTCTGGCCCAGCAGAATCTTGATGCTGCTTCATGGGGGTATGGCAGGGCATTTCAGACAAATGAAAGATCTGCGGGGGCTATCGGCAGCCTTGCTTTTTGCCTGGCTGTAACAGACAGGGACGCTGAGGCGCTCCTGCTGCTTGCATACGCCAGGAGCCTCTTCCGCGAATCAGCTCCCACCGCCACTTCTCTGGGTTGGGTATTCGCCCGCCACGGCCAGAACGAGGAAGCCCTGGAATATTTCCGTGAAGCTGTCTTCTACACCCCCGGAATAGGGCAATATCACATGAACCTGGGCATCATGCTCCTTCGCATGGGATTGAAGAAGGAGGCATTTGAGGAGTTCAGGGAGGCATCCGAACTCGATCCCGCTGACGCAAAAAAACTGCTGTTCTGGTATACTACAAAACCACCACGTGAACCACCCGTCAAGAAGCCACTTGATCCTGAAGAATTCAAACAGCAGACCGAGGCTGAGAGAAAAGAGCTTGAAGAACAGGGGTTTACCGAAGATGAGATGCCTGCCCCGTGGGACCAGTTGTCTCCGTGTGATCAGGCCAATACAATACCTGAATTGCTCGAGAGAAGATATGCCGAACAGATGCAGGACATTGCCCAGGGTTATGCTGATGACCTGGCAAAACGAATTGAGGGTTTAATAAATGGATACTGGCCACAATGGAAAAGCATGCCCGAAGACTGGAACAGATATGTATCCGGTGTACCGGTTGTGTACAGAACCTCACAGCGCCTGACATTCAACTCCATGATGGCTGCAGGGCACAGAAGGGCATCACTGACCCGTCAGATGGGTTCTGAACTTCTTGGTTACAGCTCCTTCTTTATGGAATGCGCCCTGCAGCAGGCAAAGATGTCTGCAAATGCGGAGATCAATAACTGGAGAGATATGCCATTGACAGCAGAGAGTATGGCTGAATTAAAGACAGAAGCTTACCAGGATGCACTTGCGGAGGCAATGAAAGATTGCTATAAGGCCCCGGTTAGCCAGGCATACCGCTGGCTGACTGCCGAAGCCATCCCATACGGACTTCCAAACCCGAGTATAGAGACCATAACAGTACAGGACTTTTTTCTCCTCTTCATGGTGATCCCCCTGGAATGCTTCAACATAAAAGACTATTGCCCTGACGGGGAGGGAGGAGACACCCGTAAGCCTGAATTCCCCGCGGAGCATACCGTCAGCCTCGATCTCTTTATTGTCAGCATTGAATGGAATACAGACAGCAATGAGTGGGAATTCAATGTCGGCGCGGGGATAGAAGTCGGGATTACCTGGAAACCGGAAACAGGCTTCGGATTCCAGATAGGTGCCGGAGTTGACTTTTTGGGAATGGAAGAGGCCGTCTACGTCAGAATTGATGAAGGAAAACTGACCGTCGAAACTGAAGAAGGATTTGGGGTAGGCGCCGGATTCCTGAGTGCCGGATTTGAGGTGACCACAATCCAGGCAACTGCTGAACTGTACTGAAAATTCACATGCCGACAGGACTGAATTATAATCATTGGAATAACCAAAAATACTATGTTATGAAAAAAGTACATTCCAACAAAATCATGCTCTCACTGACCCTTCTTCTTATGGTGAGCTGCTTTCACTCCTGCGATTGGTTCACATCCGATCCTGATTATATCGGCACCTGGCGATACACTGAAAAAGGATACGCCGGTGAGGTCGCAATAAACATAACGCACACTCTGAAGCTTACTGAAGGCACTTTTGAGGAGATTATAATATACCGCCGCGATAACAGCAGTGCAGTTATGTCACTACTCGGGCTGAAAGGAAATATAACGGTCGATGACGACGAGGTGCTGTTCAGGCTCACAGCAATAGGAGACTGCCTTGAAGACATAAATGACAACTGCACAGCAACGCCGGAGTGGTTCCCAAAAGGATCAACAACCTACAACACATACCTTTCACTCGGAATGTCAGAGTCATTTGAAGGCACGTTCGAAGCGGACGAGGACTACCTGTGGCTTGTCCGCGATCTGAACAACGACACAGATACAGATGACGACTGGGAAGACATCGAATTTGAAAGAATATAATTCATGATTATCCTGACTTATTCAAAAAGGATTCTGACCATTTCGTTGCTGATCCTGGTGGTAAGCTCCCAGGCAGGAGCCCAGCGAAGATGTGAAGAATGTGCCCGCAGGGCTGTGCTCGATGAGTTTACCAACCCCAATAATCCTGACTATGAACAGAAAAGGGAGGAATGGCGCCAGTGCATGAAGAACCAGCTCGGAGACTACGTCTCATTTGACGCTGACGACCCGAATGTAATTTCTGCAGCAGAAAACTGCGAGCAATTTGAGCCAACTGATCACGCATATTGCTTCCCGGCTATTGTGGCTGCTTTCCTCGGTGAACATCTGACCAACCCATGCTTTCATATGCTTTCACTCCAATACTTTAATCCTGATATGCACAGAAATCCAGAGTATCTCTTCAGGGGGAGCTATGAGGGTAATCTTGAGGGTGGCCGGATTGTTGAAATTGTTACTGATACTTATAAACCTGTAATAGCAAGGATGAAGATGCAGTTGTACTATAATGGCAATCCTCAGGAACTGGTCCATGAATGGTACTCTGAAGGTACGCTAAACTCTCCCAAAGGCCTTTTAAATAAGCTTAATCTGCCTGAGAACATAAGCCCGCTGCTCGAGGAATTTGAAAAAAGACCGGTCAAATGTGAAGTGAAATTCCCTCAACCCGAAGAACTCTGTGAAAATGGAGAAGGAGAGATTGTCCTGTCAGATTTCACAGACACCAGGGGAACCAGATCGAGAGAGTTTAAAAGAATTATTGTAAGTATTTATAAAGGAGAAATCCTGAACGGCGAAGAAAGCGTCTTCGGACCTGACTATCGCGTCTTTACTCTCCAGGAAGGAAAAGTAAAGGTTCAGTATCGTCCTCCGGCTGAAAAGGACGACGGATATGAGTGGCTGAGAGTTTACAACACCTGCGAAATTTTACCTCCGGAAAAATCTCCTATGTCAGGTACACAGATTGATTCCCTTATCGTCGATCAGCACTTCCCCATATTCTGCGGCTTTTATAAGGGGAGTATTACTGTTACTAAAAGCTGGAATTACAAAAAAGAGAATGACAATTACACATCTACCTTCGTTGGTTCACAGAGTGTCTCATTTAACGGAATTTTCAAACCAAAAAAGGGAACTGAGGAGATGAAAGACCAGCCGATAAGAATATATGAGGTTGCAAACGTTACGAGTCAATGGAAATATAATGAGGACATAACCTGTCAGGGTGCCGGATGTAGTTGTCCGGGCCTGTCCAGCCAGGAATATGGGTCTGGCTCACTACCCGACCTGACCCTGACTGGATTAATGATAATCACAAATTCATTTCCAACTGATAACAAGGTTGTTGCAGACCAGCTGGCACAATTCGGGCTTCAAAACTGGTATGACATTGTCACGCCGCCTGATAATGTTCCCACTCAGACCAGGGTCAAACATGAAATAGATAACAATTGCGTCTGGATCACAAGTCAAACCTCAGCTTATCTGGTCGGATCAGATATTCGATACAAGCTTACAGACATAGGTCATCTGAGTGGCTCAGCAGAATGGAATTCCTCCAAAGGAAAAACTACTGACTTAAGCGTCACAAACATGACCGAAGCTATCTATGACCAGAAACCCTTCGATCCTGAAAAAGATGGAAACGAATATCATTACTCAATTAAATGGAACCTTAAAGCATTGTGATAATCATTAAAATATAAGTCTATGAAACCATTACATCTGATTGTATCAATATCGTTGCTGTTCGGTGTGCCAGCTGCAGCCCAGGAGGCCACACCCAAACCATTTAGTTTCAGGTCGGCAATCGTGGAGTATAAATACTCCGGCGACAAAACCGGTAAATCAATCCAGTACATTGATGACCACGGAATGAAAAACGCTATGTATTCGGAGATAACACAGGATGGAGAGACTGCAAGATCCTGGGTGGTTTCCTATGGTAATTACCAGTATATGTGGGATCCCGATCAACCTGATAAGGGAATGAAAATGAAGAACCCCCTCCTCTCCTGGCTCACGGAAGCATCCAAAGGGGATATGGAATCATTCACCCTTTCAACTTATGAAAAGATGGGTATGGTGATGGACGGAACAGAAATGTTCCTCGGCAAGGAATGCACAGTGGTCAAGGGTGATATGGGCAAGGTGCTGATATGGAAAGGTATAATGATGCTCATGGATTTAAAAATGGGTGCTTATGTATCAAAACAGGAAGCCACATCAGTGAAAACCGATATGCCGGTAGACCAGAAATACTTTACCATCCCTGATAACATCACCTTTCAGGAGATGGCTGGTTTCTGAAAAGCTCAGGTTGTATCCGTATAAATGAGACAAGATACAACCGGATCAAATGGTATGTCCGACAATAATGACCAAAACTGAAAATCCCATGAAAAAAGTAGTCTCCTCTTTCATCCTGGCTGCGATTTTTTCAGCCATGGCAGGCCAGCAGGAAGAAATGCTGAAGGATATAAATCCCGGCAACTCCAGTTCGTACATAATCTACATGACACAGCTTCCGGGTAAGGTGGTTTTCAAAGCCACCAACTTCAGAAACACCAATAACGAACCGTGGGTCACCGACGGCACTGCTGACGGAACCTTTATGCTGAAGGAGATTAATCCGTCAACCTCAACCGGAAGCAGCATCGGCCCCATGGTAGTCTATAAGGAAGAAGCTTACTTCAGCGCTGATGACGGCACCCATGGGTCTGAACTGTGGAAAACCAACGGCACTGCAGAAGGGACAGTAATGGTAAAAGATATAGCGCCGGGAGGAACAGGTAGCAAGCCGGCACATCTTACTGTCTGGAATAATGCACTTTACTTCAGCGCCTATCACCCTGATACAGGTACTGAGCTGTGGAAGAGTGAGGGCACTGCTGAGACAACCCTGCTGGTCAAAGACCTGACTGAAGGTTCCGCTTCCACACAACCCGGGTACATAACAACAGGCAGTTGCGGACTATACTTCAACGGACTGTCAAACCATAAACTTTATTTCTCTGACGGCACTTCCCTGGGCACGGTACTGATCTCCGACCAGGTCAGGGTTGGAGTGCTTGATGAACCATATTTCACTGAATTTAAAAACGATATGTACTTCCGCGCCGCTGACATGACCAGCGGTACCGGATCCCAGCTCTGGAAAGTAACCGGCAGCAGTGCCGTAAGGGTTACAAGCATAGTTGACGGAACAACAGAGCTCGATCCGAGACACCTGACTGTTGTGGGCAACAAGATGTTCTTTGTGGGTGAAAAGCAACCCTTTGGAAGAGAACTGTGGGTTTATGATGACGGTGGAATCCATATGGTTAAGGATATCAACCCTGACGGTCACGGGAACCTGTCCGGAGGTTTCTTCACCGGATTCAGGGATAAACTGGTATTTTCTGCCGGAGTCCCTTCAACAGGGGTAGAACTCTGGGTATCCGACGGAACAGAAGCGGGCACGAAAATGGTAAAGGATCTCTTGCCGGGGGTTATCGGCTCAGGCGTTATCAGCCCCGTTAATATAGGAGATACACTTTATTTCTCTGCACATGATGGTACCGATGCGGAAATCTGGCGTTTGATCAGTCCTGACGGACAACCTGAGAAATTTACCAACATTGAGAACGGGGGTGCCTGGGGTTCTGAATTCAGACGGATAAACAAAACATTCGTTTTCAACGGTGCAATTACCTCAACGGGAGATGAGCTCTGGAAAAAGACCATTTCGGGAAGCACGGCAGCAGAGTCAATGGTTGAGGATAAACGGTTCATGAGGGTTTACCCTAACCCGGCAACCGGCGACTTCACGGCAGAAATTCCGGAATATATCAGCCTGCCCTGCACGATTTCAATCTGCAGCATGACCGGTGCTACGCTCGAAACAATAAAAGTGTCTGACAGAATGGTGACTTTAACACTGCTTGAAGAAGGTCTGAAGTGCCCCGGGATTTACATAATCAAATCTGCAGACGGCCGGATGAGTGCTTACACAAAACTGATTGTACGGTAACTATCCGGATTGAATAAAACCTGACTTAACCTTTACAATGATGTAAATTGATATACTTCCTGAGATTTTTCAAGATAATATCAATCCAACCGCCAGGCCGATGAAAACTCCCTGGGTGTAACTTACTCGGGAGACAGGTTATTTGTTACTCCGTCAGGGAAATAGTACTACCCAGGGCATCCACAATATAAGGTTGGCAGTTTGACTTTACAGTGATATTTGCTGCCAGATTAATTAATGCCTTTGAAGATCCGGCCAATGAGTTTTCTCAGCAGCCAGTATGGCAGAATTGAACCTGCAAAATAGGCTGCCCGCATTGGAAAACCCGGTATAATAACACTTTTGCCCCGGAACATCCGGTCAATAATGATTCGTGCAGCCATCTCCGGCTCCAATGAGAAGGCTCTCGCAACAGGACCAATCTCCCTGAGACGCTCCCTTACCTTCTGATTGGTGATTATCCCGCCGGGCATGGCCACGCTGACACTGACTCCGTTGCCACGGAACTCCTCCCTGACCGCCAGCGTAAAATGATAAATGTAAGACTTGGTTGCCGAATATATGCTCTTGTACGGCACAGGCATGAATCCTCCGAAACTCCCTATGTTAAGAATATAAGCCTTCCCTCTCTTGCTCAATTCTCCGGTGAAGGCGTTGGTCATCATAGTGGTGCACCTGATATTCAGAAGAACGCTTTCGTCTATGGCCTTGGCGGCGTATTCGCCAATCGCTCCTCCGTGGCCTATCCCCACATTATTGACAAGAATATCAACTTCAATTTTGTTGTCCTTTACAAAATCCAGCATCCTGGCCGGGGCCTCAAGACACATAAGATCAGTCTCAACGATCCTCACTGAGACACCATACCCGGATTCAAGACTGGTTGACAGGTCAGGCAGTCCTGTCTCAGGCAGGGCAGCGAGTAAAAGATTATGACCACGCGCCGCCAGCTCTGTGGCAAGGGCCCTGCCAAGTCCCTGGCTGGCACCTGTTATAACAGCATAGTATGAAGTGTGATCCCTCATCAGGGTTTACCTGTCTCCCTAAGCCAGTCAAGGGTTATTTTCGCACCTTCGGCAAAAGAGACCGGATGACATCCCAGTTCCTCCATCGCCTTGCGGCTGCTGAGACTCCAGTGATTAAGATACTTCTTAACCCAGGGGGCAGTGATCATTGGTGCTATACCCGTAATACCCGCCTGCCACTCCATTAAACGGGCCGCTGCTATCATCAGGCTGACAGGAAACCTCACAAGCCACAATCTCCTCCCGGTAAGATCTCCCAGGGTCTCAAAGAGCTGATCAAAGGTTATGTTTTCACCCCCGAGAATATACCGGTGGCCTGGTTTCCCCTTTACCACTGCCTGAATATGACCCCTGACAACATCATCAACCAATACATAATTTCCTACGCAGGTGCCGTCACCGGGATTGATCCTCCACCTGCCACGAGCATAAAGCGAGATCATCCTGGTAACAGAATTGCTCTCATTGACCGGACCCGGACCGTAAACCCTTGTCGGATTGACTATGACACACTCCATGCCATCCCTGCTGTATGACCTTACCAGCTTCTCAGCAGCCGCCTTCGTATCCTCATATTCGTTGAAGAAAGGGACTGTCCTCGGATATTCCTCATCAATGGGGTCCGATCCTGGTGATGGTCCGATGACAGCGGCAGACGATGTAAAGACAAATCTCCTCACTCCTGCCCTTTGCGCAGCCTTTAATAAATTCTCCGTTCCTGTTACATTGACCCTGAAGGGAAGACTCTTATCCTTCGACCATGGCTTCGCGAATGCTGCCAGGTGAAATACTGTGTCACACCCCCTTGCTGCAGCTTCCAGTATATGGACAGAATCCAGATCGCCAATAACCGGAGTAACACCGGAAAGACCTGAAAGAGGCCTGAATTTTTCAGGAGATCTAACCAGGCACCTGACAGTATGTCCTGCGTAGGAGAGCTCCTCAACCAGCTTCATCCCAATAAACCCGTTGGCACCAGTCAGAAAACAGTTCATTGCAATCTCTGTTCAGGTATCAAAGATACCTTAACAAAACCTGATAACGAACCGATTCAGGCTCAATTTTTTCAGAAAAATCACAGGCCTTTCTTTACAACTTTATTTTCCTTGCCGCACTTGAACTAACCTTGTCATTGCCTTCAGAAACAGCGGTAAGGGTAATCTCAGCCGTACGGCTGCATCCGGGTTGTGTTTTGACATAAACAGGTACCCTGACATTCTTTCCGGCATCAGGGGCCACTATTTCATTCCAGAGATGTGCCTCCCATCCTTCCCCCTTTACTTCAGCCTTCAGCCGGCAGATGTCATCACCGGAAACCGTGAACTCAACGATGCCTTCTCCTGATATCCTGCCTGCTGACTTTGGAGCCGATACTGTTGCCGGAACCCTTACGACGTCTGAATCGAGTGACCTGACTCCTACGGTGTAGGACAGAATGTCTTCCTCATTCCGATGAATATCAATAATATAGAAATGGAGGCGATTATGAATGTCAACATACTCAAACTCAGATCCGGAATTTAGCCCTGCATGAAAGAGTGCATCATTCAATTGCCGGTAGTCGGCCACCGTACGCATCACCTTTTCACCATTCGGTTTTATATAGTCAACCATATTTATATCCTCTGGGTGAGCATCGATGACCCAGTTGAAACAGTTAAACTGGTTAGGTCCGCCGTTTCTTCCTTCACCGTCTGTGTTCAGGGCCAGTAGGACACCGTTGTCAGGACAAAAGGAGTCATAACCGATGCGTTGCACCACCTCCAGTGAATAGTAATTAAACCTGGGTGTACCCGCTGAGAGCGGGTCTGTTGCCGGATCTACGAACGGGGTACGGTCATGGGGCTCAGCACCGTCGAGGCGGACAATCATTCCGGCATATTCTCCCGGAAGCGGCTCCACGGCACGTGCAGTGATACGGGCAACCACCGGAGCCGAGGATGACAGCCCCTCCCTGCTTACGGTTATAAGATCTTTCTCAGTAATAAATTCATTTACAAGCCTGTTTCTGACCATCAGGCCGGCAGGCATGCCGGCACCAGCCACAGGTGGTACCACCCACCTCATGTGAGGGCCGCCGGGACCGTTGAAGGAACCGCGATCCATCATGTCCCATGTCCCTGATCCGGCACGGCGGTATGGCTGAACATACGGGTTGTTGTTATTGTCACCTATGCGGAATGCAAAATGGCCAAGCTCATGAGTGATGGTACCCGAATTCTCTCCCTGCCGAATGGAGGATAGCCCCCACATCATCTGGCCTGCCTTCCATGAGGTCCACTCCACATATCGTGTCGGTACCCACCGTGGCATATCAGGATTGGGATTCCCCCATTCAGGAGGGATTTCATCCTTGCTGTTGAATTTCATCTCACCAAATTCCTGCCAGACACCAGTTTCATCATAACCTGCATATACTCTCAGGATGGCATCATAATTTTTCTTCAGGTCACCTTCGGCGATACGCCATAACGAGTCAATATCACGCTCCATACGGTATTTCGCCGTGCTCCCGTCAGGAGTTGACTGATTCTGCCGGTGCTCGTTCAGCCCGTAAGCCCATAACGGCCGGGGCATACGGTAAGGGCCAAAGGCTTCCAGTTGTGTTATTCCGAACCTGCCCCTCGACTGCTCCATCCAGTAACCGTTGATGGTCTGTCCGTGATTGACGGAGGAAGGCTTAAGCCAGAAATCGGCATAAAACTGCGGTATCTCTTCTCGGGTGACCGGGTCAATCTGAGGATTACCGAAGGGATCAGATCCTTTAGGAAGAGTCATCACGAAAGGCTGATCGGAGAAGTCAACGGCCACCAGGGCCATCCGGAACTCACGCTCAGGTTTCAAGGCCGGGTCAGCCCAGTTTTTCCCCGGTATCGGTTTGTAATCGCCCCAGGTCATCTCATCCTGATCCTGTACCACCTGCTCATCAATCGGTTCAAACGCCAGCTTCTTCCCTTTGCCCGACTGGCTGTACGCAACAAGTACCACAGCCAGCAGAACCATGGCAGCAAACGCAAATCCCAGTTTTTTCATCCCCCTTTAATTTATTTGAAAGACTTATTTTTCCTCTGCATAATAACCCTTCCTGGAGAGAAGGTGGTCAAGGTTGGCAAGACCATAAACTATCACAGCCGTAACAACCGAGGTGTGTTCCTGGTATTCAGCAATACTCTTGTCATAGGTGTCACGCTCGGTATGCCATATCTCCCCGTAATTGAAGTTGTAACCCTTCACATCTGTCTCATCAAACCGGAGTGTCGGAACACCGTTCATGGCAAAATAGGCATGGTCTGATCCCCCTGCCGTGGCAGGACGAGTGCGGGGTGCCTCGGTACGTTTCTTCAGTAAGAATGGAAAATCAGGATTGATATTGTTAAGAGGCTTGCAGATCTTTTCAAAATCATCAAACATTGCCTCCGGAACAGTAATACCCAATATAGGAGTCGGGCCTCCGTCACGGTTAAAATAGTTGGAGATATTCGGCAGCTTGTCCATATTGGTTTCAACCCAGTGCTTTGATCCAAGTAGTCCGAACTCCTCGGCAGCCCAGAGGCATGCCAGGATTGTTCGATCAGGCTTGCCTCCGGCAGCCATGATCAGGCGCGCAGCCTCCATAGTGGGGCTTACTCCCGAACCATCGTCAACGCCTCCGGTGGCAACGTCAAAAGCATCAAGATGACCACCCATCATAACATATTCATTCGGGTGTTTCTTCCCTTTGATCACGCCAATAACGCTGTAATATTTAACCGGCCCGGGCCTGAAATGATTTCTTATGTCAAATTCCAGGAGGAAGTACTGCCTCTCCCTTGCCATTTCAGCAATTATCTCATACTGGTCCTCATCGAGCTTGATATCACACACCGTTGGCAGATTGTCAAATGTCATCCTGTCAAGATTCTTCCTGTCATACAGAGCCCTGATTGGCACTTCTGATGACTGTATGACGCCCAGTATTCCTGCCTCGCACATCCCGCGGTAGAACAGAGCCGGTTCTTCCTTAAGTTTGTGGAGCTCTTTCGGCGGGTTGGCCCTGTTCATCATATTCTCACGCATAATCTCCCTGTTGATCCGGGCTACGGAATCGTTAAATGTTATTACCGCTGCCCTTATGCTGTCAGCCCTGGGTGACCGATCTATGGGCCAACCCTCATTCTTTCCCCCGATGAGTACCCAGGCTCCCTTCAGGGCGCCTTTCATCCTGTCAAATTCTTCCCTGCTCTTCGGCTCAAGCAGCACATGTCCCCGCTGAACACCTTTTGTTCCCGCAGTGTACGACGGGGTGGCAAAATGAAGAACCATACCTTTATCAGAGAGCATGCGTCCGAACCAGGGTCCGCGGTTAAAGCCAACAGGAACAGTCCCTGCTTCATCCATGATTACCTCCATTCCCCAGCTCCGGAACTGTGATGCACACCATTCGGCAGCATTTTCATAAGCATTCGACCCGACGAGCCTGCCTCCAAAACGGTTTGAAACCACATCAAGATGATGCATAGTCCGGTTATCCGTCTTTCCCAGCTCAATGATACGGTCAACAACCTTGTTCTGCTGAGCCTGCATGCCTGAAGCCAGGATTACCAGCAACAAGGGAAGAAATATTTTTTTCATTTCATCAGATTTTTTACCGCCCCAAGCTATGAATAATGGTCCTATTACAAAAGGACCGGTGCGGCGTAATTGGCAGTTGAATAGTTAAAAAAAGTTATGGGTAAATTCCGGAATCACCTGTTTTTTAAACCTGATACCGGTTCCGGCTCAGGAAAGCACTGTCGTGAGTTTGTCAGCCAGTATGGCAACACCCTTACCGGCTCCTTCTGTAATATAGTCAACCTTATGATTTGTGTATACGGTCACAGGTTTGGGGTCAATCAGGAAAACCGGTGTTGTGGCCGGGACATAGTGTATGAGCCCGGCAGCGGGATACACATTGAGAGAGGTTCCCGCAACCACAAAGATATCAGCCTTCGATGCTATGTCAGCTGCTTCCTCCATCGCAGGAACAGCTTCGCCGAACCAGACTATGTCAGGCCTGAGCGGACTGCCGTCAGGAGCTTTTTCACCGGGAAGGATTTCCCTGTAACCTATATCCAGTAACAGTCGCGGATCCTTGCTGCTGCGCGCACGGGTCAGCAGCCCGTGAAGGTGCAGTACCCTGGTGCTTCCTGCACGCTCATGGAGGTTATCAACGTTCTGGGTTATTATTGATACCTCAAATATATTCTCCAGATCCACCAGCCCCCTGTGGCCGGCATTGGGTTCTGCTGTTGCAAGCTGCACTCTTCTTTCATTATAGAATCGCTGCACAAGGCCGGGGTTACGGTACCATCCGTCTATGGAGGCCACCTCCTCAACCTTGTATTGTTCCCATAACCCGCCACTATCCCGGAATGTTTTGATCCCGCTTTCAGCGCTCATGCCGGCACCGGTGAGTACTACAAGTTTCTTGCGCATAAAAAGGAATTTTGCTTATAAAAATACCAAAAAGGCAGAATAGTCATACATGATAAAAAAAATTGACTTCGCTGTCTGCATTGCATAAATTTACACTTTAAATCCCTGGTTTAAAGCCTGCTGATGAATAATCCGAGGAAACAACCCCATCCAATCCTCAAACACCTTCTTTCAGCCAGAATGTTGATTCCGTTATGCATATTGCTGTCAGTTGCACCATTGTCAGCACAGGAAAAACTTGTCATACCCCGTATTCCTGATGGCCTGATATTCGACGGGGTGCCTGATGAGGATGCCTGGAAAGCCATAGATGAACTGCCTCTTCGCGTTTATGTCCCCGTATTCGGGGCTGAACCTTCAGAAAAGAGCAGCCTGAAAATTGCCTTTGACGATGAGTACCTCTACCTGGGAGCATACCTGTGGTATAATGATGCAACCGATATGCGCGCTGTTGGTAAAAAAAGAGACTATGCAATGCCCACTACCGACTGGCTGGGGCTGTTCCTCGATACATACTTCGACAGGGAGAACACCGTAATGTTCTGGACCAATCCCAACGGAGTAAAGACAGAGGGAACAACAAAGCATGACATGGCTGAACCAGAAAATGATTACAGCTTCAGCTGGAATACTTTCTGGGATACCGAAACGAAAATAAATGACCATGGGTGGTCAGCTGAGATCAGGATTCCGTTCTCAAGCCTCCGATTCCAGACGGAAAATAACATTACCCTGATGGGACTCTCAGTTTTGAGATATATCCCTGAAAACGGGGAGTTCATATCATTCCCCGCCATAACACCGGAAATACCTTTTGCCTATATGAAAGCCTCCCAAACCTGTCCGGTTTTACTTGAGGGAATCAGACCGGAGAGAATGTTTTATCTGACGCCTTATGTTACAGGCGGATTAAGCCAGACATATGATCTCAATGAGACAGGAACAGGTTATGAAAGGCACCCCAAAGCCAGGTATGATGCAGGGGCCGACATTAAGTACAGCCTGACGAACAACCTGACACTCGATCTGACGGTAAACACTGATTTTGCACAGGTAGAGGCAGATGACCAGAAAATCAATCTCACAAGATACTCTCTGTACTTCCCGGAGAAAAGGGTCTTTTTCCTGGAAAAATCAGATGTTTTTGATTTCTCGTTCCTTGGAGGGAATAACCTGTTTTACAGCCGCCGGATAGGCCTTGATGAAGGGATACCGGTCAGGATATATGGAGGCGCAAGACTTACCGGGAGAATAAAGAACTGGGATATTGGCCTGCTTGACATGCAGACGGCTGCCTCTGGAGAAAAATCCGGTGAAAACCTGGGGGTGTTAAGGGTAAAAAGAAATATCCTGAACAAAAACTCCTACCTGGGATCAATGGTAACCAGCCGTCTTGGAGCCAACGGAAGATATAACCTGTCATATGGCCTCGACGGGCAGTTCAGAGTCACGGGCGAAGAGTACCTTACTCTCAGATGGGCACAGTCATTCGAAAATGATTCTGCAAACAGGGTATTTGACATGTCACCATCACGGCTGCTGATAAACTGGGTGCGCCGCAGACAAAAGGGAATTGCCTATGACTTCTCTTACACATGGTCAGGAGACCGGTTTAACCCGGGGCTGGGTTTTGAGGCAAAGGATAATTACCAGGGGTGGCGGATGATTGCCCAGTACGGGTGGTTGCCGGGCAAAGATGCTCCGCTGAGGTATCATAGATTAATGCTGACTTCGTATACATTCTGGAATACTGCCACCAGTCATCGCGAGACCATCAACGGAGTCCTGAAATGGTATTTCGAAGGCAAAAGGGGAAACTCCGGAGAATTTGCCCTTAACTGGTTTGAGGAGGATTTACCTGAACCGCTGACCCTGGGAAATGAACAGGCCACTGTACCACACGGGAATTATTCATTCGTGTACGTCAGTGCAATATATAATACTGCATACTCACATTCGTTGTCTGCCATGCTTACAGCAGAAGCCGGCAAATTCTACGACGGCACGAAAATCTCATTTTATGCCGCCCCCACCATTAATATAGGCTCGGATATCGATATCGGACTGACTTATAATTTTGATTTCGTGAACTTTTCTGAACGTAATACCAGATTTGTAAATCACATTGCAGGCTTCAGAGGATTATGGACATTCACTACAAAAACCTCCGTGATAGCGTTTGTGCAATACAACACTTCCGTCAGTAAAGTGGTCTCAAACCTCCGGTTCAGATATAATCCGCGGGAAGGAAATGATTTATACTTTGTATGGGATGAAGGACTCAATACTGACATTGAACGCGAAACACCCCGTCTTCCGGTATCATCAGGCAGAACGGTGCTGTTGAAATACACCTATACCTTCAGATTATGACATCTGGTTGATTTCTTCCTTTTCTTTCTCTCTTTCCCTTCCTGAAAACAGTTTTTTTTGTAATTTGTGTATCTGAAATGCAGACATGAAGCAGTTGATAATCATATTGCTGGTATCATCTGGTACCATCCTTCCGTATCAGAAAGACCCGTTCCTGGCTGCCCGTCAGGAGATGGTAACCAGTCAGATCGAGGCCCGCGGAATAAGTGACCCTGCAACATTGCAGGCCATGAGGAAAGTACCGAGGCACCTGTTCGTCCCTCCCTCACAGGTGCATGAGGCATACAGTGACCGGCCGCTTCCGATAGGTTACAACCAGACAATTTCGCAACCGTTGATTGTTGCATATATGACTCAGCTTGCAAAGCCGGCAAAAGGGAAAAAAGCACTTGAAATAGGTACCGGTTCAGGATACCAGGCTGCCGTGCTGGCCGTGATTGTTGATTCAGTTTATACCATCGAGATTGTACCTGAACTGGCAAGAGAGTCGGCTGCACGTCTGAAAATGCTGGGCTACAGCAACGTAGTGGCAAAGTACGGCGATGGCTACAGGGGTTGGCCCGAAAAGGGACCGTTTGACATAATACTCGTCACCGCAGCTGCCGATCATATCCCGGAACCCCTGAAGGAACAGCTCGCCGATGGAGGCCGGCTGGTAATGCCCGTCGGGGACCCTGCCACTGTGCAGCAAATGATAGTACTCACGAAAAGAAAAGGGAGGTTTACCGAACAACGTCTTGATCCGGTGCGGTTCGTCCCGCTGAAAAGATTAAAATAGCTTTGTTTCAAGCCCGCCAAACTTAGCAGGCAGGATATGCTGAACCTTTCAAAATAAACTTAATTCTTCATGTAATCTTAACAGCAGCCCTGATATTGCTGCTTCCGGAAACAATGGAACACCAGGGTCTGCCTCTCTTTTCCCGGCTCCAAACCCTATAAAACAATCAGCATTTATAAAAACCTCTCTGAACTGCAGACTTTCATGCCAGATGATGACTATGACCTCCCCGGGGAGAACTTACAGGTCATTATCTTCCTGACAGAAATCGCTGAAGACCTTTATCTAAATATACAAATCCGGACCAAGGAATAATCAGTATGTCCGACCGAACTGATAAGTTATCAAAATTGAATTGTATATTTTTATAATTCTATCTATATACATTTAACATATTTTAACATTTAAGATGTATATTCTTGTATTTCTGTTTATTATGCGTCTTTAGCAGTACTTATTACTTATATTTTTTCTCTTTTTGTACACTTTTAATTTCATTTTATTGAACATTACTTTCCCCATGATGTTCTATCTTCAAAATTAAATAACCAATAAAAACTGAACATCATGAAAAAACAGAGACTTACTTTCGGACTGATCGCCCTGATGGGGATCTTCATACTCACGAGTTGTGAGAAAGAAGAAGAGCAGATGAAGCCGTTGTCAGATATGACAATAGCGGAATACGCAAGCTCTGATGCAAACTTTTCCATACTGGTACAGGCCCTCGCGAAGGCTGACCTTGTAAACGTACTTAACGGTACCGGCAATTTCACGGTATTTGCTCCCACGAACGCTGCATTCAATGCTCTCTTCACCGAACTTGGCATTAGCGGCATTGAAGCCCTCACGAAAGAGACCCTCACTCCCATCCTTCTTTACCATGTGCTGGGAACCGAGGCCAAATCATCTATGATTGCCACCGGATACTACAGTACCTTAAGCCCTGCCCAGGGTTCCAACCTCAGCCTTAAGGTTGACGTATCTTCCGGCGTGAAGCTGAACAAAACCACCAGTGTTACTGCTGCCGATGTAGATGTTAAGAATGGAGTCATACATGTCATCGATAAGGTTCTGCTTCCTCCAACAGTTGTGGATCTGGCCCTTGCCAATGACTCATTCAGCATCCTGGTTCAGGCTGTTGTCAAGGCCAACCTGGTCAGTGCACTCAGTGCGAGCGGTCCTTTCACAATATTCGCACCCACGAATGCTGCCTTCCAGGCTCTCTTTACCACCCTCGGGATATCCGGTATAGCTGACCTTTCAGCTGAGCAGCTCACTCCTATACTTACCTACCACGTCGTCAGCGGCAATGTCCTCTCGACACAGCTTCAGGCAGGTAATGTCCCGACTCTCAACGGAAGCACCATCAGTGTGTCACTCAGCCCGGCACCGACAATCAACGGCACCTCATCAATAGTGGCAACTGACGTCCAGGGTTCGAACGGTGTTATTCACGTGATAAACAGCGTACTTCTGCCGTAAGGCATCCATATATGATCCATGAAAAGAGGCGACGCTCACAACGGGCGTCGCTTTTTTTTAACGCTCCTGATGCGCACTGTTAACAAAGGATTATCTTTAACAACGGAATCTTCCATTTTATGGATCGTTACACGATAAGTGACCTTGAAAAACTCACCGGCATCATGTCCGGGACAATAAGAATCTGGGAGCGGCGCTACCGGATCATCAAACCGCACCGCACAGACACCAACCGCCGGTGGTACGATAATGACGATCTGAAAAGGATTCTCAACATAGCCATCCTTTACCGTAAGGGAATTAAAATATCAACAATAGCCACCTTCAGCGGCGCCGAAATCGAGGAGAAGGTCAAACTCCTGACAAAGGAATCAACCGACATTGAGACACATCTCGATGCACTTATTGTTGCAATGTCTGACCTCGATGAAGACAGTATAAACAATATCTTCATGCGCTCAATCATTAACAAGGGATTTGAGGCAACATTCACTGAGGTTGTATTCCCATTCCTTCGAAGAGTCGGCATAATGTGGCACACAGGCTCGGTGGATATCGGTTCAGAACATTTTGTTTCAAACATCTTCAGGAAAAGGCTGATAACAGCAATTGATTCGCTATCACCTCCGGACAATCCTGATAAGAAGAAGTTCGTCCTTTATCTTCCTGAAAATGAACTTCATGAAATGGGACTCCTGTTCTATACCTATATAATCCGTAAGGAAGGTCACTCCGTTATGTACCTCGGCCAGTCGACACCTTTTGTCGGCCTCCGTGACCTGGTTGAGCGGTGGCATCCTGACTACCTGGTCACAGGAGCGCTCACCAGCCTGCCTTTCGGAAAACCGGAGGACTATCTGAGGAGGATAGGCACTGCATTCAGGGACCAGGTGATACTTGTGTCCGGTGTCCTGACTTCATCTGCAGGTAAAATCTCAATGAACAATGTAGTCGCCTTTGAGTCGGTCAATGATCTCCGGAAATATCTATGACAGGTACCTGCTTGTGATCTCCACGTGCTGACTCACGCACCTTGCATAACTTCGGACCCCCCCGGGAAAAATACTATCAGTTTTATGTTCTGCGACAGTTATGCAACAATTTGTGCATTCTCCCCGTATTAAATGACATTAGAATTGCACCTGTATCAACAAAATGCTTATATAGTACGCGTTCAAGTTGTTGAGTTTTTTTTATTGGGGAATCTGCAAACACTATTTTCATGAAATCTTTCAAACACTTACTGTTTGTGGCAGGAGTATGCACGCTTGTACTACTTTCGAATGCCACAGTATCTGCTACGGGGCAATCGCCCGGAATCTATGTTGTTGACCGGCTTGTGGCTGATGTCTTCACTGATATTGAAGGCATGGCAACAACCGACAAGATCTTCAACCTTCCTGATAAGGGTAATCCGCTGGATCTCATAACAGAAGAGCTTAAGCTTAGAAATTATTCGGAACTCCATCTCTTCCTCCTTACCAAACCGGGGTCAATGATTTTTGATGAATTGAATATCCTGGCAGAAAATGTAACGGAGTATGCTTCTCAATTTGGTGAATGGAGAAAATACCTGGCTCCAGGGGCTAAGATTATTATCCATTCCGATTCTCTCACCTCAGTTCCGGACGGGGTTGCTCTTGTTGAACGAATCTCAGAATTAACAGGAGTCACGGTTGTGGTTCAAAACTAAACAAAGAAGTGTAAGACTATGAGATACCTTTACTTAATCCTGCTTCTCTCTTCCCTGACCCTGCTGACGGCAAAGGGCCAGATTACCGAGACCACTTACCCGGGAACTGTTGTTCATGAAGGATACTGGGATGACACCTCCTGGGGTCCGCTTAACATAGGCTTCAGCTTTACATTCTACGGCAACAGCTATACCCAGTTTCATGTTACCTCAAACGGACTTGTGATGTTCGGTTCCGGCTCCGGAGACTATACCGAGGATCCTATTCCCAACGGAGGTTCACCTAACAACTTTATTGCTGCCTTCTGGGATGACCTGGTAGTACACTCTTCAGGGAAGATACTTTACACCACAATTGGCGCCGCTCCGAACAGGAAGTGCATTATACAATGGACCAACATGGGTTTCTGGTCAAGCACGGTGCTGATGGGAACCTTCGCGGTGATCCTCCATGAGGGGAGCAATAACATCCAGGTGCAGTACCGGAGTATCATTGACAATACGTCTGCCCGGGCACACGGGCAGTCAGCCACAATCGGACTGGAAAACTCAAATGGTACGGCAGGGGTCCAGTATGCCTATCACAACTCCTCCGCGGTTGAATCGGAACAGGCAATACTCTTCACCCCTTCAGGGTCTACCTACACAATGAACCCTTCAGCGACCTATGACGGAGTGTATCTTACCAAGAATATGAGCCTTCCCGAGCCGGGAATACCGGTTCTGGTGAGCCCCGCCTATGACGCTGTGGTAGGGTCAACACAGACGTTTGAATGGACGGCCGCTACAAATGCCAGCTCCTATACACTGAAAATTTCTTCAAACTCTGATATAAGCGGATCCACTGACTATGATGCAGGAACTGCAACTTCATGGGAGATTTCTGGTCTTTCCACTGACGCCACCTATTACTGGGCTGTCTTTGCCTCTAACAGCACAGGAACAACATGGTCTGAAATTTACCGGTTTGCCACAAGCGAGAATCCACCACTGTCGGCTGTGCCACAGACCGTATACGTTGAACAGAACGAAGAGAGACCAATAAGGCTGCAGTACAACGGAGGTGACGCCAGTGCCAAAAGGGTTATTATTACCTCTCTGCCCGCCGAAGGGTCACTTTACCAGTATGACGGCGGATCTCCAGGAACCCCGATAACCTCAGTACCGTCAACAGTGACTGACAGCCAGATGAACCTGGTTTATGTAGCTGATGGTGCAACAGGTAACGGAGCAGGGAACTTCGGCTTTATCATTCGTGATGATGCCGGTGATTCACCTGAGGCAACAATAACCATAAACGTTAATCCCCCGGGAGTTCCAAACTTTCTCCTGGCTGCCAGGTCCGGAAATATTGAGATCCAGTTTGACAAGCCCATGGCCGACCCGGCAGGAAAGGAGAGCCAGTTCACGGTAAAGGTAAACGGATTGCCGGTACCCATCTCTTCAGTCAGCCTGAAGGAGGGCGACCCCTATTCGATTGTGGTTAACCTGGTGACTCCTCTCACCGGAAGCGAAACAGTTCTGATATCCTATACTCAGGGAGATGTGACCTCGGAGGCCGGCGGATTGCTTCCTTCCTTTGTTGATCAGCCCGTCAGCTTCCTGATGCAGACTATCACCTTTTCAGAACTGCCCCTGATGACCTGGGGTGATCCGGCAATCACCCTGTCTGCCTCATCCTCGAGTGGAGCACCGGTCACATTCACAAGTTCCAATACCTCTGTTGCGACAGTCAGCGGGACAACCCTTACCGCAAACTCCCCGGGAACAGCCAACATAACAGCATACCAGGGAGGCAATGGCACCTACGCACCTGTAAGATATATCCGGATCCTTACCGTAAGAAAGGCTACCCAGACAATTACATTCCCTGCCCTTGCTGACAGACCATACGGTGATCCTGACTTCAGTCCCGGAGCCACCGCATCATCAGGACTTGTCGTCACTTATTCCAGCAGCAACACTGCAGTGGCCACGATAGTCTCAGGAAACATACACATCACCGGTACCGGAACCACAATGATAACAGCCTCACAGGCAGGCAACGGATTTTATGATCCGGCGGCAGATGTATCCGTTAACCTTTCGGTTATTAAAGCTGACCAGACAATCACCTTCGCGGCAATCGCTGAGGCCACCGTTGGTGATCCGGATTTTAGTCCGGGAGCAACAGCTTCCTCAGGATTACAGGTGACATACGCTAGCAGTAATACCGCCGTAGCTACAATTACAGGAAATCAGATCCACGTTATAGCTGCAGGGACATCTGTCATAACCGCCTCCCAGTCCGGAGATGACAATTACAATCCAGCCCCTGCTGTCCAGCAAACCCTTAGGGTTATAAAAGGCAGTCAGACTATCACTTTTTCTGCCCTGGCTGCCGCAACTTACGGTGCTGCTGACTTTGATGCCGGCGCAACTGCCACCTCAGGACTTCAGGTAACCTATACCTCAGATAACCCTGTTGTTGCCACAATCGCTGACGGGCGTATACATATAACGGGAGCAGGAACCGCTGTAATAACTGCCTCACAGCCAGGTAACGACGATTATTACGCCGCTCCGGATATACAACAGACACTGACCGTAAACAAGGCCGCCCAGACAATCTCATTCGGGGCCATCCCGACACAGACCTTCGGAGACCCGGTCTTTGAACTGTCTGCCACAGCATCTTCCGGTCTGCCAGTCAGCTTTGCAGGAAACAATGATGAAACGGCAACAATAACCGGTACTACAGTCCACATCACCGGCGGAGGGTCCGTCGTTATCACAGCTTCACAGGCAGGCAATGACAATTACCTTGCCGCTCCGGAAGTACAGCAGACACTGGTGGTCAACAAGGCTTCCCAGTCCGTCAACTTCCCGTCCCTGGCAAATGCAACATTTGGTGATCCTGATATCAATCCCGGTGCTACTGCCACTTCAGGCCTCCCGGTGACCTACTCGGGCAATAACCCTGCCGTTGCTGTGATCTCCGGCGGAATGATACAAATCATCGGAGCGGGTACTGTTGTTATCACCGCTTCCCAGGCCGGTAATGATGATTATGAGGCTGCGGCTGATGCAACTCAGACCCTAATTGTTGATAAGGCAGACCAGGTGATAACATTCCCTGCACTGACAGAGGTTACATATGGTGATCCGGCCTTTACACCCGCCGCCACAGCCTCTTCCGGGCTGGCTGTAACATATACCAGCAGTGATCCATCTGTTGCGACGGTTTCCGGTGGAATGATAATGATTAACGGTGCAGGTTCGGCTACTATCACTGCCAGTCAGCCAGGTAACGACAACTATAATGCTGCTGCTGATCAGGCTCAGGTCCTTACTGTCAGCAAAGCCGTTCAGACCATAACATTTGATGAGCCGGCCAATGTTGTATTTGGCGACCCTGACTTTGACCTGACAGCCGTTGCCACTTCAGGACTGCCGGTATCATTTACAGGCAGCGATGAAAGTGTCGTGAGAATTGACGGATCGACAGTACATGTAACGGGTGCAGGTACCGCAGTTATTACTGCCTCACAGGACGGAAACGACAACTACCTTGCGGCAACGGGTGTATCCCGGACAATTACAGTGGAGAAATCTGCCCAGACCATCTCATTTGATCCGTTTGAACTGCATACTTACGGAGATCCGGACATTAATCCCATGGCAACAGTTTCATCCGGCCTCATGATTTCATATTCAAGCAGCAACACTGATGTGGCAGTTGTAAACGGTGGCATGATCACCATTGCAGGTGCAGGCACCGCAGTAATAACAGCATCACAGGCGGGTAATGACAACTACAATGCTGCCACAGATGTGATGCAGGTACTTACTGTGCAGAAAGCTGACCAGGTTATCTCATTCCCTGTGATTGAACCGGTAATATACGGAATTGCACCGTTTGCGCCGACGGCATCAGCCACCTCAGGTCTCAGTGTCTCCTACAGCAGTGACAATGTAATGGTTGCTGAAATCATAAACGGGACAGTGAATATCCTTGGCGCTGGTACAGCAACCATAACTGCCAGCCAGTCGGGTGACAACAACTACAATCCGGCTGAGGAGGTGCAAGTCACACTTATTGTAAATAAGGCCACTCTGACAATAACTGCGGATGACAAATCAAGAGCTTATCTGGAAACAAATCCGGAACTGACATTTACATTTACCGGTTTCGCATATGGCGAAAACTCATCAGTTCTTGATGCTGTCCCCACAGCTTCAACTGTGGCCACGGAAAGTTCACCAGTCGGAACCTACACCATCACACTTGCCGATGGGTTCGATGATAACTATGAATTCGTTCTGGAGAATGGCATTCTTACAGTGACCAGAATTCCGCAGACGGTTACTTTCGTATCCTGGCCTGAGGAACTCCTGGTTACAAAAACCGGCGAGCTGCAGGCAACTGCATCATCAGGCCTGCCGGTGCTCTTTGAAAGCTCGGATGAAAGTCTGGCAACCGTTACCGGATCGATCCTGAGGGGAATCAGCAGGGGCAGTGTGATAATAAGGGCATACCAGCCTGGTGACAACAACTATGATGCTGCTGAGGCAACAGCTACTGTTGAGATCATATCATCACACGGCAATATCATGAACCTGTTCACGCCAAACAATGACGGTTACAATGATTACTGGGAGATATCTGATCTTGAGTCATACGGAACCCACGACATAAGGGTATTCAACCGCTGGGGCAAACTGGTATTCTCATCCACCAGCTATGAAAATGACTGGGACGGAACCAGCAACGGGGTTGCCCTCCCGTCGGCAGCTTATTATTTTATCATTAAAACACACAATGCCGGGACTATTACAGGTACCGTCAACATAGTCAGATAATTACAAAGCCAGGCAATATGAAGAAAATTATAATAACAGCACTTATTCTCATTCCGGGCCTGCTCATGGCACAGCAGATGCCGGTCTCAGAGAACTACTTCATGGATAAATACACCCTATCCTCATCATATGCAGGACACTTCAGCCCGGGTAACTTCTTTACCTCCTTCCGTACGGACTGGACCGGAATTGAGGGAGGTCCCAAAACCATACGGGCTTCCTACAGTGACATGCTGATGACTAATGCAGCTTATGGCGGCAGGATCATTTATGACGAAGCCGGCATCTTCAACCAGTTATACCTCATGGGAACCTACAGCTACAGTCTGAAGGTAACCGGAGACCACCGGGTCCTTCTTGCGCTCTCGGCAGGGTTATATCATAACAAACTGAATTTTTCCGAGTATTATACCGACCCGAATTATGACCTTGATCCTGTACTGACACACGGTGATGTTTCATCGCGGCTGAAATTCATGTCAGACTTTTCGGCACTGTACCTTTTCAGGGGAATCGAGGCCGGGTTGATGTTTGCAAATATAAGTTTCGGTGAAGCCAAATATGAAGAGGTTGACGTGACTTACAAGCCACTGGCAAACTTTCAGGCACATGCTGCTTACACCCACAGGTTCAATGACAGATGGAGCGCCAATCCGCTGGCTTACATCAGGGGAGGAAGGTACATTAAAAGCCAGTTCGGTTTAGCCGCAAGAGCTGTATACCAGGATAAAATATGGGGATGCGTCTCATTCCGTGATCCGGGAATATGGGGTGTTGGTATCGGAGCTGAGATTTCAAGGGCAATACAGCTGTCATACAACTTCAATTTCGCCTCATCAATTTCACTCGATGTCTTCAATACCCATGAAATAGGCCTGGGGCTGAATGTCAGGAAACTGATTGCCAAAACCGAATAGAGTTTCCCCTTGAGACCTGTAAACCGCCCTCCCCTTTCCTGGGAGGGCGGTTTCTGTATTAGACCGTCAGCCTGTGCGTTGTCTGGCCCTTCTCCAGGTCAGGCAAAAGTGAACATGACCGTCAATGCCGGTTACGGCAGAACTGATGCAGTTAAATTCTCCGGTCAGAATTATTAACTTTAACCGGATTTTAAAGCATGGACAAACTCAACCTTTTTTTTGACAGGATAAAGGATCTCTCCTTCTTGCAGAGAATCTTCCACTGGAGTAGTGTAAGGAACCTGAGCTTTGACGCGTATGAGGAGTTCCGGGCGTTGGCCCGTGAGGCGGAGGCTTTCAGGGAGACCACAGGCAGACTCCAGAACCGGATCACAGAGCTGTCAGCACGAAATGAAAATCTCTCCCAGAGGGTGCGTGACATGGAGGTACTGTCGGCCCGCAAGGATGCAAACATCGAAGAACTCAACGGTCGTATCCGTGAATATTCGGCCGGTATCCAGGAGCTCACAAAAAAAGTGGCAGGCTTCGAAGCCACCAGGGAAGAAAACGTTAAAAACTATAACGAGAACATCGCACGGCTGAACCAGACCAAGGACAGCCTCGAGGCTGAACGGCTCAGGCTGAACGAGGAAAAACTGCGTGAGGCGGCCGAGAGGCTGGAGGTAATGAAAAAACAATGGTCAGAACATGAGACCGACGTGAAAAACACCATAATCCGAATCTGTGACCTCAACCATGTGAACTACGTCGAAAAGGTTCCCTTCAGGGGAAACCCTGACAACACCATCGAGATAAGCGGAGAGTACATAATCTTTGACGCCAAGAGCCCGGCAAACGATGACCTCTCAAACTTCCCCACCTACATCAAGAACCAGGCTGACAACCTGAAGAAATATGCCAGCCAGGATAACGTCAAGAAATCAATGTTCCTGGTTGTACCCACCAGCACCATCGACAAGATCAAACAGCTGACATACCGGCTTGGTGACTATGATGTATTCGTTATAACTAAGGATGCGCTTGAACCGGTTATCCTGTCGCTCAAAAAGATTGAAGAGTATGACCTGGCCGAGAAACTGAGTCCCGAAGACCGCGACAGCATCTGCCGGATAATAGGCAAGTTTGCCCATACTGCCAAGCGCCGCATTCAGGTTGACCAGTTCTTTTCCGACGAATTCATTGATATTGTGCTGAAAAGCCAGAAGGAACTTCCGGAAGACATCAAGAAACAGGTAATAGAATTTGAAAAGTCGGAAAAACTCAATCCTCCTACCGAGAAACGTGCCAAAATTATCTCAATTGATGAGCTTCAGAAAAAGAGTGAGGAGATAGAAGCCGAGACGCAATCGAAGAAACTCTCCCTGCCCGGGAAGGAGGAAGAAAAATAAGCTTGCCGTGCGCCGCGAAAAGGATTTCATAGGAGAAAAACTGCTGGATGAAGATGCACTCTATGGCATTCATTCGGTGAGGGCCAGGGAAAATTTCCCGGATGAGGGGAGGTTTCATCATGAATGGTACAGGTCCATGGCTGTTACAAAACGGGCCTGCTACCTGACGGCAGCATCCTTTTTTGCTGAGGCGGCAAAAAAGTATGACCTGGCCCGGATGAATATAAGGGTGGTCACTGCAGAGAAGCTTGCCGCATTGTCCGCTGCAGCAGAAGAATGTGCTGCCGGCAAACATTTTGAGCACTTCATTGTGCCTGCCGTTTCAGGAGGCGCCGGCACCAGCATAAACATGAACATCAATGAGATCATCGCCAACCGAGCCCTGCAGATCATGAGCCGGCTGCCGGGAGAATATGACATCATTGACCCTATCGAGGATGCAAACATCTTCCAGTCGACCAACGACGTGGTTCCTACTGCCCTCCGGGTAGCAGCCATGAGTCTCCTGGCAGAGCTGGATGAATCCATAAATGAACTGAGAAAAAAGACTGAAGAACTTGAGCAGAGATACCGGAACACCCTTCGCGTGGCATACACACAGATGCAGGAGGCCGTGCCGTCAACCTTCGGCAGGCTCTTCAGCAGCTACAGCGATGCACTCTCACGCGACTGGTGGAGGGTATCCAAATGCCTGGAAAGAACAAAGGTGGTTAACCTGGGAGGTTCGGCAGTTGGTACTTCCATATCGGTTCCTAAATTCTTCGTTGCCGAGGTGGTCCCAAAGCTCCGGCATCTGACAGGTTTGCCGGTCACCCGAGGAGAAAACCTCTCTGACGCTACTTCGAACCTTGACCCGCTCGTGGAGGTCCACGGCACTATCAAAGCCCATGCGGTGACGATGGAGAAAATGGCGGGAGATATCCGCATGCTGGCCTCCGATCTGCACCGTTGGCACTCACTCTCCATCCCGGCCAGGCAGGCCGGCAGCACAATCATGCCCGGAAAGATTAACCCGGTGATTGCTGAATTTGTGATCAGCTGCTCTCACAGGGTTTACAGCAATGACCTTCTTGTCTCAGGCCTTGCAGCCCAGGGATCACTTGAACTTAATGCCTACCTCCCGTTAATCGGACATGCATTGCTCGAAAGCATTAAAGCACTTATTGCCGCCGACCGTTCAATGGCTCAGAATATGCTGGCAGGGATTGAGATTGAGGCCGGCGAAGCTGAAAAACAGGTAATGGCAAGTCCTGTCATCGCCACAGCCCTGCTGCCATATATCGGGTATAAAAAAGCGGCCGTCGTTGCCAGGCTGATGAAGGAGGAACAGCTTAACATATTTGAAGCCAATGAGAAGCTCGGATATATCAGACCGGATAAACTCGTTGAGATACTTAAACCCGAGAACCTGGTGCAGGGCGGTTACCGGATGAAGGATACAGAAGAGTGAAAAGATGACAGCAAAAGGGAGGGATACCAAACCCCATGTGGGGATATTCGGCCGGAGAAATGTGGGCAAAAGCTCACTCATCAATGCACTCGTCGGACAGGATATAGCAATTGTTTCAGATATTGCAGGCACCACCACTGACCCGGTAAAAAAGAGCATCGAGGTGCACGGGCTTGGGCCGCTCATCTTTATTGACACAGCCGGCATTGACGATACCGGTGACCTGGGCGGGCTTCGTATTAAAAAATCCATGTCAACCCTGAAGCTGATTGACCTTGCCATCCTGGTCCTTTCAGAAAACAGGTTCGGGGATCACGAGGCCAGGCTGACGGAGGAGTTACGCAAACTTGAGGTTCCCTTCGTGATTGTGCATAACAAGAGTGATCTCATACCTGTTACCAATGAGCTCCGTGAAAAAGTAAAGAACCTAACGGGAAGGGATGTGGCTGAATACTCCGCTTTGTACCCTGAAAAGCATAACCCTGAGCTTCTTCGGATGATCAGGGAGGCCATGCCTGCTTCTGCACTTAAAATCCACGGTCTGATAGGAGACCTGGTGAACCCGGGCGATATAGTATTGCTCATCACCCCTATTGATATCGAAGCACCCGAAGGGAGGTTGATATTGCCGCAGGTGCAGGTCATACGCGATATTCTTGACAACGACTGCACCGCCATTGTCCTCAAAGAGAGAGAAGTTGATGCTTTCCTCCGGCGCACAGGAGTCAGACCGGCCCTGGCTATAACTGACAGCCAGGTGTTCCTGAAGGCTGATGCATCCATACCACGTGACATTCCGCTTACAAGCTTCAGTATCATCCTGGCGCGGCAGAAGGGTGACTTCGCGGAGTATCTTCGCGGTACGCCGAAGATCGGGGAACTGAAGGACGGAGACAGGATACTGCTTCTTGAATCATGCACACACAATGTTTCATGTGATGATATAGGCAGGGTGAAGATCCCCAGGTGGCTTACCAATTTTTCAGGGAAAAAACTTGAGTTTGATAATGTAGCCGGACTTGATAATTTTCCTCGCCCGATAGAAGATTATGCCCTGGTGATCCAGTGTGGCGGATGCATGGTGACACACCGCCAACTGATGAACAGGCTGCGTGAGCCGAAGAAACACAGCATACCTGTCACCAACTATGGCATGGCAATCGCCTATGTCCATGGCATATTCACCCGTGCCACAGAGCCCTTCACAGGAAAAAATGAACAATCAGGCGATCTGCTCTGATACCCGTTATTGACCAGTTATACCGATAGGGCTGGAGACCGTTGAGGATTCCAGCCCTTCATTTTCAGAGAGTAATATCCCCAGCAACCTGACAAACCGGACCTCAGAATGCTGATACAAAACCGGCGCTCAGCTTACCATACGGCTCCCCGCTGAATATCCGGGTATACTCGGCCACCAGCCTCACATTCCGCCTAAGCAGATACCCTGCATGAAGTGTGCCTGAGCTGTAGTCGAGCTGATCAAGGTCTGAATCAACCCAGTTGACAAGGCCAGTGAAATACCACTTGCTCATATCGCCCTTTGGGGCATATATCAGCTCTGTAAAACCTCCCTGCGTTTTAACATCGCTCAGGTGAACCTCGCCGTCTGCATCTGATACATCTGAATCAGATCTCCAGAGGTATTGAACATTGAGCAGCAGCTTCCCGTCAATATCTACAGCCAGGTCAGGACCATACATCTTCATCTGGTTAACAAATGGATCAGCGGTGTTTTCAGTTATCACCTCCTTGCCGGTATATCCGAAGAACCCCACTGAAACGCTGCTCCCAATTGACTGGTTTATCCTCAGCATAAAATTCTTGTACTTGTCCTTGTCAAAAAGGTATCCCTCACCTGCAGGACCCAGTCCACTCCCGTTGACAATCTCTCCCACAATTGTGGTTCCGGTTGAGAAACCCTTGTCAAACATAATCCCCCTGTCATACTTCAGGTCAACCGAGGAGCCTGAGGGTTTTACCCCGTAGATATGATAGGGCTCGAGGGTAAGGCGCAATTCGCCCTTGAAAAGAGGGTCTGAGGTCTGGAACTGGCCGATGAACAGGTTAATGCCTGAATTCAGCACATTCGAATACATGAGGAAGGCATCCTCAAGTCCCGCTATTTCACCCCGTTCATTCATCAGGAAATAGAAGTAGTATGAGAGCTTGTCTGAAAGCTCTCCGCCTGACAGGATCTTCACCACAAAAGGTGATCCGAAATCAACTGTTCCTGCATCATTGAAGTTTAGTGAGGCAAAACCGTCAATTCTTATCGCAAGCGGAATTTCCCGGAAGAGTGAGAGCCTGTCATCTCCTGTCTGGATGAAGTACCGTGGTGACTGATATTCAGTCATCCTGAATCCTGCGCCGGCATACTCATCTCCGAACGGCTTTAGCATCGGTGCTCCCGGTGAGTGGCATACCTGGCAACTGATCTGGTACTTGCGGGCAAAGGCCGGTATGGCAGCTGCCTGCTCGGAAGGGAGCAGCATAATTATCACTGCAGCAATTATTGCAGCCCTGGCAATGAGAGAAGTTTTCATACAAATATCTTTTAGGTTTTATTTTCAGGGAAGTATCTCAACATGGGTAGAGTGTTCGTTGACTATGATGATCTCCGATTCTTCTGAGGGCACTTTAAGAAAATCTGCCACCGGCTTGACCAGCAGCTGATAGTTCAGCACGGCTCTTACCTTCATCTCACCGGGTGCAGCATCATACGGAATTTTGAAAGTGAATTTTTCCACTTTTGTCTCCCTGGGGCCTATCCGGTAATCCACCCCCAGTGAGAAGGTGTTCCACTGCATGATTGTCATATTCCCCTGCTCATCAAAATAAGGCATACGGAATATCCTGTTTCCAAACGGGATGCCATCACGCTGCACCCCCTTAAAATCGTTAATTTTCAACGGTATACCCATATCCTGGTAAGCAAGGTAATCGCCTGATATTGTATACTCCTCCCCTTCAAATCCCTTTTTGTCAACATCAAGGTGATATGTTTTTCCTTTTGCGTCAGTGGCCTCAACATCGAGCCATGCGATCCGGTCTTCAACAGATCCGGTAGGAAACTTATGCCCGGTCTTCTGGTTGAAAAGGGCAACCTTAAACACGATGTTCTCTCCGGGTTCGGCAAGACGGATATCAGGCTCTATCCGGAGCTCTATGGTACCTCTTACCTTGCCGGGGTCATGAGCCCCGTGGAAAAGGTGAAGCCGCGCATCCTCCCTTTCCTTTCCCATAAGTGCAAGAGTATACGGCCCCTTTGGCATGTGACAATCCTGACAACGGACACCCTCTTTGGCATATGGTCCCTCCTTCCATTCAAGCTGGGTACTCTTTACCCAGATCCCGTAAGGGTTCTTCTCATTGTGACAGTTGCCGCAGAATTCCGTTGTCCGGAAGAAGTCGTTCTGAACGATCTTGTGCGCAGGCGACTGTATCTCAGGCTCTCTGCCGCTGTACTTGGTACGGCCGGGTTCAATGTAGTAGCTGAAATTGAACGGAGGCTCAGTCTGAGCCCTCTGTGTCAGATGGCAGACCTCGCACGATACTGACTCATTGGCCATGCTCTTCTCCTCGGGGCGCGGAGGAGGAAACTTTCCAACCATATATGCCATGGGTGAATGACAGCCGTTGCAGCCATCAACCGGATCCTTAAGGGCTGGATTGACTTCCGCGTGAGGAACAGCAAGTTCAAAATATTCAATCTCATCCCAGTGATGCGTGTAGGCCTGTGACATCATCGCCTGCGACCACTGTTCGTAAATACCCGGGTGACATGACCGGCACTTCAGAGCCGTTTCGAAATCCTTATACTGGTACTTTCCCTTCAGGTCTTCCTGCGGGAATGATCTGATTATCGTGAAGGCAGCCAGCGTTAAAAGTAATGCTGCCGGGAAAATAACCAGAAACACGAGTGTAGTGAATCTGCTTTTCATAGGTTGGAGAATTAGACCGTAAAAATTAGGAAAAATATCAATACCCCTTTCAGATTTGTGATTATTATGTGCCAAAAAAGGCCGTCACTGATTTACGGCATTAGCCGGTTTCATTTCTTTTCATATATTTGATGCTGAATATCTGTATCATGGCACGCAGCTGGACACTGGAATACAAGATCAAGATCAACCGCTCCGGATTGTATTGATTGCCCTTCGCCGGGCGATGCAACAAAGAGGCATCACCGGTCTTACCCTTTTTTAATTCCAGTTTTTCTCAAATGCTAAAACACTAAAAATCTTATATCCATGAATACATTAATCATTACCGGATCAAATCTCACCATCAATGACGTTGTCAATGTTGCCCGTCACGGACAGAAAGTGGAACTTCACCCCGATGCACACAAAAGGATTCTCGAATGCCGTGCCATGCTTGAAAAGAAGATCGTTGCACACGAGATCATGTACGGAGTAAATACCGGTATCGGTGAGTTCTCGGAAATAGTGCTCAATGATGACCAGATCAAGGACTTTCAGAAATACCTCGTTTATAATCATGCTGCAGGTATCGGCGATCCTGCACCGATTGAGATAGTAAGAGGTGCCATGCTCGGCCGTATCAACGTCCATGCCCACGGCAATTCAGGCTGCCGCCTCGAGATAACAGAGACTCTTGTGGAGATGCTCAACAAGGGTGTGACACCGTTTGCATGCCAGAAGGGTTCTGTAGGCGCCTGCGGCGACCTGGCCCCCATGTCGCAGATTGCACTCCTCCTCATGGGCGAGGGAAAGGCGTATTACGAGGGTGAGCTTCTTGATGGGGCCGAGGCAATGAAAAGGGCAGGTATTGCCGTACCCGGACTCCAGGCACGCGACGGGCTGGCAACAATAAACGGCTCGAACATGCTCACCGCCATGAGCGCAATATGGCTCGTTGATGCCAACAACTGGCTCAAACAGGCAGAGATAGCCGCAGCGATGTCTCTTGAGGCTCTCAAGGCCAACATGAAACCCTATGCCCCTCTGCTGCACGAGGCCCGTGGTTTCAAAGGTGCAATCCGCAGTGCAAATGCAATCAACAAATGCGTCTCCGGCGGCGACCTGAAGGAAGGAAGGGTCAAATCAAAGGTTCAGGATGCCTACTCAATGAGATCAACACCCCAGGTGATAGGTGCTGCCCACGACATGCTGGCATATGCCCGCAGCCAGGTTGAAATTGAACTTAACGGCGTCGGCGATAACCCGATATTCTTCCCCGACAAAAACCTGCAGCTCTCCGGTGCCAACTTCCAGGGCTCGCCTGTCAGCGTACCGATGGATATGGCAGGTGCGTGCATTACAATGGTCTCTGTCATGTCAGAACGAAGAATGAACCGCCTCAACAACCCGGCCCTTAGCGTCGGACTGCCAGACTTCCTCACCAAGGGCGCCGGCATGTTCTCAGGTCTGATGCTCAGCCAGTACACGGCTGACATGCTGATAGTTGAACAGCGCATCCTTTCAATGCCCGCTTCAATACAGTCGATACCAGCTGCAGCAGACCAGGAGGACTTCGTATCAATGGGCATGAATACCGCCATCAAGAACAATCAGATTCTTGACAATGCATACGGTATACTTGGTATCGAGTTCATGGCAGCAGCACAGGCACTCGACTTCAGAAAGAGCGAGTACAGTTTCGGAACAGGGGTCCAGGCAGCCAAAGATGTTATCCGCAGGCATGTTGAGTTCCTCGATATTGACCGCCCGCTCTATCCTGACCACACAACCATGAAGGAGCTTGTCAGGTCATGCGAAATCCTTAATGAGGTGGAGAAGACGGTGGGATGCCTGGAATAACCAGCAGGCAGTACCGGTAGGCAGTCAGCAGTTTGAGACTGCGACGAAGGCGAAGTCCCGTATCCGCCGGCTGGCGGATCGGGGAGCAGGATCAATCCCGTATCTGCCGGTTGGCGGATCGGGACGGCAGTTTGGTGCAATATTTGTTTGTTATCCGTGTTGTATATCAATGTATAACCAAACATGTTCCGTCATGAAGAAGTACCTTATTCTGCCACTCCTTGCCGCAGCTATGGCATCATGTGCCACCCAGGAACTATACCTGAATGTTACGCAACCGGCACCTGTGACTATTGCCCCTGAAATAAAAACCGTCGGTATCATTGACCGCTCAACTCCTACCGACCAGACCAAATCGCTTGACAACCTCGACAAGCTGCTATCTCTTGAGGGGGCAGACCTTGACTCCATAGGTACACTGGAAGCAATCAAGGGGGTCACTCAGGAGCTTACGGCAAATGACCGCTTTAACGAGGTGAAGCTCCTCAGCGGAATGACGTTCAGAACCAGCAGCCTGGGGGGTATGCCTGCACCTCTGACATGGGAGCAGGTTGAGGGAATATGCAGAGAGAATGGGACTCAGGCACTCTTCGCCCTGGAGATGTATGACACTGACACAAGGGTAAACTACTCCACGGAACCGACAAAAGTAAAGACACCGCTTGGAGAGATACCTGCATTGCTTCATAAAGCCTCAATGGAAACACTGGTTAAAACCGGATGGAGATTGTACTCACCGTCAGACCGTGCTGTCCTTGATGAGTATATTGTAGCTGAATCGATCGTCTTCGGCGGACAGGGTATCAACCCTGTGGCAGCTGTGGCCGGTATGGTCAACAGGAAGCAGGCCGTAAAGGAGGTAAGCCGTAAGGCGGGTCACATCTATGCTCTCCGTCTGATACCCTACAGGCTCAGGGTGACACGCGATTATTTCGTCAAGGGGACAGATAACTTCAAGACAGCCAAAAGGCGCGCTCAGCTTGGAAAGTGGGATGATGCTGCAGAACTGTGGCAACTGGAGACTTCAAACCCGAAAATGAAGGTAGCCGGCCGGGCACACTATAACATGGCCATTATCAGTGAGATAAACGGCGACCTCGATGCGGCCGTCACATGGGCTCAGAAGGCCTATTCAGATTACAGGAACAAACGGGGGCTTCACTATGTCAGGATCCTTGAAAACCGCAGGTATAACGAGGAGGTTCTGAAATACCAGGAACAGCGCTGATAATAATATATCTCCGAACCGGCAGGGGAATCCTGATATAAATTGATTCCCGGACGCGCCTGACACGCGTTCCCTCTTATGAAACGGTCATGGCGGTTTATTGCTCCCATTATTTTTAACTTTGGATCTGCAACCGCAAAAGCCATGATCATGAAGTTTCACGCCACCATGCTCGTCAGCCTGGCATCAATACTCTGCCATGCCCGGGAGGCAGATTTGCTGAAATATGTCAATCCCTTCATAGGAACCGACAAGATGGGCCATACATACATCGGAGCCACTGTCCCGTTTGGTATGGTGCAGCTCTCACCTGATACAGACACCCTTCCGTATGAAGTCAACGGGGGCCTATAACAGGGATCTATATAAATACTGTGCCGGAAACCAGTATTCAGACCCCACCATCGTCGGCTTCTCACATACACATTTCAGCGGAACGGGCCACTCTGACCTCGGTGACATACTGCTGATGCCAACCACAGGAGTGCTGCAGCTTAATCCCGGTACGGCTGGCATGGTAAACTCCATGCTTGCTCACTATGACCAGAGCATCCATAAAATGCTCCCTGTCTGGTCACACCATGCCAATGAAAACTGGTGCATGATAGGCTACCATGCCGTACCCGTGACAGCAGATGCAATCGTCAAGGGAATAGGCTGATTCGACAGGACCCGTGCAACTGAGGCATGCCTTACAACCGCACGCAACGGATGGTATGACGGGCTTGATGATTACATGAAACTGGGGTATGTCCCGGACGAACGAACCGGATCATCCGTATCGGTCACTCTTGAATATGCCTATGACGACTGGTGCATCGCACAGACCGTAAGCAAACTGCCATCGGGAGAGCTCGCAAAATTACCTCCCCCTGCCAGCTCCTGCACCTCCGCAGAAGACCGAAACCATGGAACAGGCAGCCTGAATTACGCTGATCTTAGCGATGAGTTCCTGGCCAAATCACGTAACTTCCTGAATGTCTGGGATCCGTCAACAGGCTTTATGCGCCCCCGGAAGAGAGACGGCACCTTCAGGGACGGATTTGATGTGCAGAATACCTACGGACAGGGATTCATCGAAGGAAATGCCCGGAACTACAGCCTCAATGTGCCGCATGACCCTGTTGAGCTGACAAGGCTCCACGGCGGGAAAAAGAGATTTGCACAACATCTCGATTCACTCTTCACAATGTACCTCCCTGGCGGTTTCTTTGCCGAAACTGAGGATATACCCGTGAGGGAATAACAGGAAATTACGTTCACGGCAACGAACCTTCGCACCATGTTCCATACCTCTGCAACCATGCCGGTGCCCCGAAGAGAACCCAGTACTGGTTCCGGCATATCATGGATCACAATTACCTGACGGCTCCTGACGGTCTGAGCGGTAATGACGACTGCGGGCAGATGAGAGCAAGGCATATCTTCAGCGCACTCGGATTTTACCCGGTGGCGCCCGGTTCAGACCGGTATGACCCGGGTAATCCGCTGGTGAAAGAAGCCACCCTGACCCTGGAGAACGGCAAAGTATTTACAGACAAAGCAATTAACCAGGGATCGGAAAATTTTTTTGTAAAAAAAGCTGAACTGAACGGCATTAAGCTGGAGAGTCTCTACATCACCCACGATGAGATAATGCCGTGTGGCAGCCTCGTCTTTTATATGAGGAAATAGTTTCCCCCTGAAGAGTAGCTGTCCCGGAAACAAACATACATAGCCCGGAAGGACCCCGGGTGATTTGATACCTGTTGCCACCAGGCTGATTACCGTCCAATCCTTATTTACCGTTTCAGAACCGGCTTGATCCAGTCGGCTGGGAGTCCTCCGGAGCGCGGCTCACCCTCACCGCTCTCCACTGCCAGTTCCAGTTCCTTCACCCCTTCCAGGGAAACCACAAATGCAACCTGCGGGTCATCCTCTCCCATTGGCGTGCTGCGCCATAGCTCCCTGCCGTCACCCTTAACAACGAACACCACCGTCTGCCCCGGGCTCGCCCTGCGGATATTGTCATCAACAGCCACTGAAGCTGACAGACCTGCGAAGACTCCGCCGATTTCGTATTTTCTGGTCGTACCTCCGGACATGCCGAAGCTGTACGGGTAACGCTTACCGTCCACAATGACCGGCCATGAGAACCATGACCTGGATCCGGTGTAATTCAGATCTGAGAGAGAAACCTCACCGGGAAGCAGGTCAGAGAGGGTAAAGGTGACATCATATTTTCTCGTGTCGTTGGGATTGCGTTGGTTCACTGTGCCGTCATCCCATACAGTGCGAACGTCAACAGTATACTCCTTCTGCGGGTCAAGGTTACTTATCACGTAGAATGAATCGGGAGTATAGCCGAGAAGTTTCCCGTCAAGGTATACCTGGTACCCGGCATTAAGATAGTACTGTGACCTCCAGGTGACTTTTATCCCGTTCAGGCCCACGGGCTCCACGCTGATCCCTTCAGGCTGCCTGACTGTATAGCTGTATGCATAGTCAGGCTCGAACTCGACGTTCCAGGAGATGTCTCCGGTTCCGGGTGCTGTAAACGAGACCCCGGCCCACCCCTGATGCGAAGCAACCGTTACCTCAAGTTTCTTCTTTCCGACAACGGCTGTGGCACTCTTTACACGGTAATATTTTCCCCTCGGGTAAGCAAAATGGAGTGTATACACATTCCCCGCAGGAAGGGTGCTGACACCGCTGATTATGCTCCCCGTTTCATCTGACTTCAGCTCCCTGAGGTCTATCCACCCCTGGGTTATATGCCTGCTGGTGCTCACCAGTTGTATCTTCCCGTTGTCAGGTAAAAGGGTCAGCACACGTACACTGGCAGGCATTATTTCAAGGCTGATGCCTTCCTCCCATGCCCCCGTGTATTCACTGTTCCAGTAGTCAAAAACATGAACAGGGGAATCGGTCTCTATGCCCAGCTCATTCCAGTTAAGGTTTAGTGTGACCGGTTTTGAAGCATCGAAATTGAAGAGCCCCGTAACGTCATATTGACGGCCGAGATGGTTTACCTTAAGATCCCATATCCTCTTCCGTGTTCCGGCAGGGAACAAGTCAAGCGGTCGTATGTCAACCGCCGGGTAAACCTTTTTCATCATATCAACCCTCTCAGCCGAGAGGTCGGTGAGCCTGTCGGACGACATCAGCGCCTGGCCGGTCAGTCCCTGAAGCGTTG
>CAYYEH010000008.1:55406-60057 GCA_964470815.1 uncultured Rikenella sp. | reverse complement strand
AGACCAGGGAGAAGAAAAAAAAGTGTTGCTGTTGCAATGCGGAATGAATTTGTAGATGAGAGTTTTGTTTTCATGGCATGGAGCTATCTTTCAGAAACTGATTGTTGATATGCATTCTGCCTGACGGGGACAGTTAAGTTATCTGATTAATCATGCTGTAACCGGATACTATTTCTTTTTTGTCAGTATGACAGAGTTGCCATCCTGTGTAAATTTTATTCCGGCGGGCATGCCGGCATCATCCATGATGAACTCTACAATCTGATCAGAGAATTCCCTGATCCTGAATATGATGCCCTTATACGGATCAAGATGCTGCGGCGGGGCAGTCATAATAAGAAGCTCATCGGCCCTGAATGCAATGGTAATGATATTGCCGTTTCTTTCATACTGGCCCTCCAGTTTTTTCAGAAAATCCGGATCCTTCAGCCGGGGATCTGCCATTTTTTTGAAAATCACCTCCTTCTCATCCATGCTGATGGTGACCTGGGAGATATCTCCCTGCGGATCGGTGCCAAAGATCAGTGACCATTTGCCGTAAACCTGGTCATCCGGCGTTGTAAAACGGTCGTAGTGATAATGATAAAGCGGCAGTATAACATTGTTAAAACTGAAGCCAAGCGTATCGCTCCTCCAGGTAATTTCCAGCTTGCCGTAAGCAGGATCTTCATATATCCCGGCATAATCCCTCAAATTGTGCGAAGGTACGGTACCTGTTATACGATCTGAATCAGGCTTGCTGCGTGCCTCCCTGTTTGTCTTTTTGCTGTTTAAATAGCCTTCAAGGCCGCGATTACTCCAGTCAGTTTCCGGCAGCCCCAGCAGTTTGTCATATATAGTCATGGCTATCAGCCCCGGAAGCTGGGAGACGCGGTTTGTAAATACGATCACACCGATGCTGTCAGAGGGCATAATTGAAATACTGGAATAGATTCCACCTATTGCTCCTCCATGTTGTGCCAGGTAATGCCCTTTGTAGCTTGATGTGGATCTCCCCATGCCATATATGCTGTTAAGATTCTCAAAATACCTGTCAGGTACTGATGAGGTGGGTATGGATGGCTGCATGGTTTCCTTTATTATGCTTGCAGGAATTACCTGGTTATTCAAATATTTCCCGCCATTAATCTGTGCTATCACCCAGTGAGACAGGTCATTGATGCTTGAAATAATTGCACCTGCAGGCCCCACCCCCTGTTGTTTTGTGTAAAGCGGAAGAGGGCGGAGGATATTTGTATCCCTTTGCTCGTAGTATGGAGTAATAAAATCAGGTTGCTTTTGCATATCCCCGACCACAAACATGGAGTTTGACATTTCCAGCGGCTCAAAAATTTTCTCGGTTACATACTCTTCCCAGGTCTTCCCGGTGAGGATTTCGATGATCTGGCCGGATGCAGCGTACATAAGGTTGTTATACAGATAACCTGATCTCAGCGGTATGCTTGGTTCAAGATATTTTAACCGTTCAAAAAGTTCCTTGTTGGTAAAGTCCGTATTATACCATATTCCGTCATGCCTGGAGATGCCGGTCCTGTGCGAGAGCATATCGCGTATTGTAACACTTGCATTCAGTTCATCATTGTAAAACTGTATCTGAGGTACGTAACTCTTTACCGGCTTATCCCATGCAAGCTTACCTTCTTCAACGAGAAAGCCTATGGCAGTTGACGTAAACAACTTCGAGTTTGAAGCAATCTGGAACAGGGTATTTGGAGTAACAGGCAATTGCTGTTCAATATTTCGGTATCCGTATCCTTTTGCAAATACCAGTTTGTCTTTCACAACTATTCCTATCCCGCATCCTGGCACATTCCAGTCGTCAAGAATTTTCCCGACTGTCTTGTCAAAGCCTTTAAGCTTTTTCTCCACATCCATGGTCTGGGCCATTGTGCTTTGGGACAAGACGGACAGTAGTACAGAAGCCGCAATAATCATTACGACTGAGCCAGGGAGTTTAATGTTTTTCATGCTGATTTACTTGATGTTATTTCTTCGGTTTGATAAAGTTATGAAAGAGGCTAATGTTTGTCAAATAAAAGATCATGAGATATCAGTGTCAGGAGAATTATGGCCCTTCCAATCGTTGTGATCAATATCAGCCGGGCTACCTGCAATCCTTCCGGCAATAAACTTATTTTTGCTGTACCATATTACTACAGAAACTGCAACTATGAAAAGGAATTATATGAATCCCTACCTGGCAGGAGTGCTGCTGGGGCTGGTACTGTTGCTGGCGATGGTTATCGCCGGAAGGGGACTCGGGGCAAGCGGCGGGATCAAATACTGCGTTGTCTCGGTTGTCGGGGCTATCAGCCCGGAACATGTGAACCAGACCGAGTACTATTCCGGGTATTTTGAGAACGGCAAAAAACCTCTTGCCAACTGGCTGACAATTGAGATCTTCGGAGTGCTGCTTGGCGGATTTATTTCCGGGGCCCTGTCCGGCAGACTGAAACTTAAAGTGGAGAAGTCGCCGCGGATAACAAATACCCGAAGACTTGTATTTGCTTTTCTGGGTGGAATGCTCTTCGTCTACGGAGGCCAGCTCGCACGGGGATGTACCAGCGGTGCTGCCCTCTCCGGTATGGCTGTACTCTCTCTGGCAGGGTTCGTGACCATGATCGCGATATTCGGCTCGGCATTTGCATTTGCATGGTTCTTCAGGAAAAACTGGATATGAAAGGTCCGAAGGTCTGAGGTCTGAATAATTTATGGGTAAAGTTTTGCTTGCAGAGAATAAACTATTAACACTCATCATTTAAAAAAAATGACACCACTTTCAACATATCTTGCGTTTCCCGAATGGCTGAACCTGCTGACAGCATTTATCATCGGCACTGGATTCGGATTTGCCCTCGAACAGGGAGGATTCTCCTCCAGCCGCAAGCTGGCCGGGATGTTCTACGGGTACGATACCACCGTGCTCAAGGTATTCTTCACGGCAGCAATAGTTGCCCTCATTGGCGCCCAGTTCCTCGGCTACTTCGGACTTCTGAACCTGAACCAGGTCTATGTGAATGAGTTTTACGTAACAGCCTCAATCGTTGGCGGCATAATAATGGGCGGGGGCTTCATCATGGGCGGTTTCTGCCCGGGAACGGGACTCTGCGCAATGTCGATCGGCAAGATTGACGCCATGGTCTATATCCTGGGAGGCCTCACGGGGGCTTTCCTGTTCGCAGAGACATACCCTCTCATCGAAACGATGGCAACGGCAAACTACAGGGGTCCGGTGAAGATCAACGAAGCTCTCGGCATGTCACCTGGTATCTTTACACTGCTCCTGGTTGCTGCCGCAGGGGGCATGTTCTGGCTTGCGGAGCTTGCCGAGAAGAAGTTTGCAAGACCTGATATCACCAATGAAATACAATGACCTGCCATGGAAACCAGGAAACAAATTACCGTAATCCTTCTGCTGTTGAGCCTGATCCTGGCACTGCTTCCGCTGACCGCCAACCGGTCGTTCAGGGGCAGTCCGGCTGATTTGCTTGCGGAGGTCCTGCAGGGCGAGACAACCTTTACAGCTGATCAGGTGGCAGGATTCATTGTCAGTGAAGCGGCAGATGTTCAACTATTCGACCTGAGGCCTGCCGAAGAATACAGTGAGGCATTCATCCCCGGAGCCGTCAGCGTACCGTATGACGGTTTCATCACATCCGACCCGGATATCTGGCTGCGCGACAAGGAGAAAAGGATGATACTCTATTCGTCAGATGACACGGAAGCAGCAGCTGCCATGGCGTATGCCAGGGGCCTGGGTTATAACAACACCTTTTTCCTCAAGGGGGGAATCGAAGAATGGAAACAGACCATTTCTGCCACGGAGTTTACCGGTGAGAGGATCACCGCCCGGGAGAACGCGCTCCTGGAGACACGGAGGCGAGCGGCTGACATGTACAATGAGCTTCGCAGTCTGCCGGACAGCCTGAAGGTGAAATATCTTGAGTCGAAGAAATTCTCGGCACGCAAACTTGACGGCGGTTGCCAGTAAAATGCAGCAGGATGAATACAGTAAAGAGATATAAATACATACTGGCTGCGGTAGGTGTACTGGCAGTTCTGGCAGCGGTCCGCGCATTTAATCCTGCCATGTTCAGATATGATGCTGTAAAATGGGCGAAAAAGTCTGTTGACGGTGAGAACATAGTCACTCCGGGCAGGGTTTCATCGTTGGGGGATAACATACTTTTTGTAATGCTGGATGCAAACTGCAAGGCTCCGGACATAACCGGAGATACCCTGCTGACAGCTGATCCTGAAGATCTGATGCAGGCGGACAATATCCGGATAATCAGGCGGAACAAAGGTCCGGTGGTGCTCTGTTCCGGAGACATATCGGTGTCTGCACGGGTGTGGATGATCCTCAGCGAGACGGGAATCAGGAATCTGTATATATTAAAGAAAGATCCGGACTGATTGACAGACCGGATCATTTTGTCAGTCAATATCCTTATTAGAAATATCTCAGGGCAAAAGTGCCTGTAGCCTCCTGATCAGGAAATGCAATTGCAGCAGAAACACAGACAATCCTGCTAATCTATTTTTTCACCACCGGGAAATCATTTGATTCCTCAAGTGTGAACGGCAACCATGATAGGGTGCTTTTCTCATTTACCATCCGGTCATACATGAAGCTGTTGTTCCCGTATTT
>CAYYEH010000008.1:54092-55306 GCA_964470815.1 uncultured Rikenella sp. | reverse complement strand
TATCCCATCATCCTGAGAAGGGCTGTGGCATAACTTGAGAGCTGTCCGTCTTCGCAGACGAGGATGATCCTGTCGTACTCAAAAGGCCTGATACCTGCCTCGAAGTACTCCGGAAGCCCGGTGAACTGCCTGTTCACAGCTCCTTTTATATGACCCGCAGCGAACTGATCCGCAGACCTGAGATCGATGACCAGATTGTTTTTATCCAGCTCTTCAAATACGATTGATGCTTTGATGAGGCTAGGGAAGTACTGGCTGTTGACATAATCGCCTTTTTCTTCAAGGTCCTTTAGCAGCATCTTCGTTTCACTGTCAATCACCGGTGCCGGTGTTTCTGTAACGGCTGTTGCATCTTTTTTCTTTTCAGCGCCCTTGCCTGCACACCCTGCAGCCAGGAAAGCCACCACTGTCATGGTCAGAAAACCGATAAATAGTTTGCTTTTCATATTTCAAGCGGTTCCGGGTTACTGGGCAACGGCAACACGGTCCTTATCGAACCTGAGTGTCTCGGTGCGGTTTCCCTTTTCGTCGTAATTATACTGTGTGATAGCCACACCGCTGTCAGGATGATTGATGATATTCCTGTCCTTGTCCATGTTTCTGACTTCGGTTACCGCTCCGTGTTTGTCATAGGAGTACTGTGTGACGGGAATCACTTTTCCTGCGACGTATTCGTTATCCTGGTCAAACATTGCTGTCTCCTGCAAATAGCCGTTCTCGTCATAGGTGCTGACACGGCGCGACCAACCCCAGTAGAGGTTTGACATCTGTCCGGTCACGTTGTAGACGGAGAACTTCAGCAGGTCTCCGTGTTCATTGGATTCGAACTCGAAATACGAAACACCTATGTCACCACAGTTTTCGGCGGTGCAGTTGTAGAGCTGGTCATTCATGTAGTTTGCCATTTCGGTGACATGACCCTTTTCGTTATATGTGAACCTGAGCTCATAGAAAGGACAGAAGGGGTTCATGATGGTCTCCTCCTTTGCCAGGTTATAACGCTTTTCCTGTAGTTTGCCGTCAGGGAGGATTCTCCAGACGTAGTTATGTATCTTGTTCCTGTTCTCAACCGGGTTTCCGTCCCTGTCGAGGAACCTGAGTGCCGTTCTGGTTCCCTTGTCGTCAAGGGTATATTCATGGGTGAAGACGCCACCTGATTCCATCGGTTCGCCGTTCTTGTCAAAGAACCTCTTGATCTGCAGGTTGTCAGTGTA